>NZ_MCIG01000059.1 GCF_001705035.1 Curtobacterium sp. UCD-KPL2560
GTGCGGGGGTGCGTGTGGGTGGGTGGTCGTGCGCGGGCGTGCGCGGGCGTGCGCGGGCGCGCCGCTGTCGGGCGTCACCGCCGCTGTCGTCCGACGACCACGGTGTCGCCCCATGCGCCCGCATCGGTCGCCTAGGGCCGGGAGCGTCATCCCCGCTGTCGTCCGACGACCACGATGTCGCCACATGCGCCCGCATCCACCGCACGGGGCACAGGGCCGAGACCCACGTGCGGGGTCACATCACCGTCAGGCGGATGCGTCGAGGTACACCGACCCCCGCGGCTCACGGGTCGCGTCGACCGCCCGCAGCGCCCCGAGGTGCTCCAGGGTCTGCCGCCGCTCCGCCTCGAGGGTCGCCATCCGGTCCCGCTGCGCGGCGAGCAGCCGGGAGGCGCGGCCCACCAGGTCGCGCGGCAGCGGTCCCAGCCCGGTCGGCTCGGTCCACGTGGTGGTCGCCTCCGCGGTCAGGTCGCGTTCGAGCGCGTCCAGCACGGCGACCCACGCGGCGTGGTCGGCGTCGGTGGTCACCGCGCCGGTCGCGCCGTCGCGCGTGGCGTCAGGCGACACCGAGGGCCCCGCCGGTCGACGTCACCGGGGTCGCGGTGGGCAGTGCCGCGGCGGCCTCGTGCCACGACTGACGGAGGGGCTCGAGGATCCGGATGCAGTCGCGCGTCGCCTGGACGTCCCGGTGCACGTTCGCGGTGATGAGGGAGGTCGAGGCGTAGTTGTAGATCGCGAGCAGCCCCTCGCCGCCGTCCCACACGTCGATCCGGAGCGTCGAGGACAGTTCGCCGACGATCGCCTGCGCGTGCAGGAGCTGCTCGCGCGCGGCGTCCCAGTCCGCGGTGGTCTGCGCGGCCTCGGCACGGTGCAGGTCGAGCAGCAGCCGGTCGTACAGCATCGTGACGAGCTGCGCCGGCGTCGCCGACAGGACCGCCTCGTTCGTGTACTGGGCGCGGCGCTGGTCGGTGACCGTCCGCGGCTGGGCGGCCTGGCGGAAGGCGGCGGACTGGAAGTCGAAGGCGTTCATGGGGGTTCCCGTCAACTCGTCGGCGTCGAGGCGAGGTGGCTGGCGATGTAGCTCGACTGCGACTGGAGCTTGCTGAGGCTGGTCTCGAGGGCCGCGTACTGCGCCTGCAGGGTCGCGCGGCGCTGCGTCAGACGGTCGGTCCAGCTGTCGATCTGGGTGGTGAGGTCCTTCGCGACGGACTGCTGCCCGGTGATCGACGTCGTGATCGAACCGGTGTACTTGTCCGAGGCGGACGTGGCCGCGGCGCCGACGTTCGTCGCGATGCCGGAGAGCATCGCCTGCGTGCCCTCCGGGTCCGCGGCGAGGGCCTTCTGGAACGCGGCGGCGTCGAACGTGAAGTCGCCGTCCTTGGTGATGACGATGCCGATCGACGACGGCGACTTCCCGTTCACCGGGGCCGACATCGTGCTCGTCAGGCGCTGCACGGCGTCGCGGGTGGTGGCGTCGCCGGTGAGGACGCCCGCCGTGGTGCTCGTCGTGCCCGTCGTCGGGCTCGTCGTGCTCGTGACCGCGGTGTTCGACCCGTAGTAGGCCGTGATCGCGTTGAGCGCGTCGACCAGACCGGACGCGACCGCCTGGGCCTTCGAGGTGTCCTGCCCGATCGTCACCGTGACCGGGTCGGTGGTGGCCTGCGAGACCGTGACGTCGACGCCCGGGAGCAGGTCGGTGAAGGTGTTCGTCGCACTCGTGACCGTCTGCGCCGCGGCCGTGCCCGCCCAGAGCGTGACGGAGGCGTCGCGGGCCGCCGTGACCACGGCCGCGCCGGTCGCCGACAGCACGTTCGACGCGGTGCCCGCCGTGACCTGGTCGCCACTGCCCGTGAACACCTGGAACGCCCCGGCGGCACCGGTCTTCGTCGCGGTGAACTGCAGGCGGTAGAGCTTGGTGCCGTCGGTGTCGGTGCCGGCTGCGACCTTCGTCGCGGAGACCCCGGCGCCCGACTTGTTGATCGCGCTGACGGCGTCGTCGAGCGAGCCCGAGGTCGGCGTGACGGTGGTCTGCTTGCCGTCGGACCCGACGATCGTGATCGGCGCGGCCTGGGCGTCCCACGTCGACATCGCCCGCGTGACGCCGACCTGCGCCGCGGCGGTCTGACCGACGGTGAAGCTGACCGAGCCCGGGGTCGCGGCGGCACCGGTCGCGACCGACACGCTCGTCGCCGAGCTCTTCGCCGTGAACACGTCGAGCGAACTCGGCTTCGCGGCGTCGGTGGCCTTGGTGGCGAGGGTCTGCACGAGACCGTTGATCGTCTGCAGCGACGACACGAACGCGTTGGTGTCGGTGAGCTTGCTCTTGAGCAGCGTCTGCGGGACCTGCTCGATCGACATGAGCGAGTTGATGAGGTCCGAGGTCTTGAGACCGCTGACCAGACCGTCGATGGCGAGGCTGCTCGCCGAGGACACGGACGACATCGAGGGCTCCCTGCCGTCGGTGGGTCGGGTGGTGGGAGGGTGACGCCGTCACCCGGAGGCTCGAACTCCCCCGGGTGACGGCGTCGGGGGTGCTAGCGCAGGAGCGAGAGCACGCCCTGCGTGCTCTGGTTCGCCTGCGCGAGCATCGAGGTGCCGGCCTGGCTCAGGATGTTGTCGCGCGTGTACTTGACCATCTCCTGTGCCATGTCGACGTCGGTGATGCGGGACTGCGCCGCGGTGAGGTTCTCCTTGGCCACGTTCGTCACGTTGATGGCGTGGTCGAAGCGGTTCTGGATCGCACCGAGGTTCGAACGAGCAGCCGAGACCGCCTTGATCTGGTTGTCGATCACGGTGATCGCAGCCTGAGCGTGCTCGGCGGTGTCGAACTGCACGCCAGCAGCGGTGCCTGCGGTCCCTGCAGTGAGCAACGGCGTGGCAGTGGTTTCCGAGACCTCCCCGCCGTTCCGCGCGGCGATCGTGATGCCGTTCGCCGTCTTCGTGCCGTCCGCCGCGTAGGTGTACGTCGTCGTCGCCGTGAGGTTCGCCGCGAACGCGCTGTTCGCATTGAGCGCCTTGGAGACGTCGTCGGTCGACGTGAACGCGTTGCCACCGTTCAGCTTGTCCGTCGAGATCGCCGTGGTGGTGCCATCGGCGTTCGTGACGGTGAAGGACATCCCGGTGGTGGCGAGCGTCTTCGCGTTCGCGTCGGACAGGGTGTACGCCTGACCCGAGTTGCCGCTGGTGAGGGTCTTCGCGACGTTGTCGACGTTCGCAGCGGACAGGTCGACCACGATCTGCGAGCTGTCGTTGCCGTTGGCGCCGACCTGGAACTTCAGCTGCGGCTTCGACCCGTCGAGCAGGTTGATGCCGTTGAAGTTGGTCGACGACGCGATACGGCCGAGCTCCTGCTGGAGCTGCCCGACCTCGGTCTTGATGGCGTCACGCGACGTGCCGTTGTTCGAGTCGTTGCCCGCCTGGACGGCCAGGTCACGCATGCGCTGGAGGATCGAGTGGGTCTCGGTGAGCCCACCTTCAGCGGTCTGCACGACGGAGATGCCGTCCTGTGCGTTGCGGGCGGCGACCGTGAGGCCACCGACCTGCGACTTGAGTCCCTCGGAGATCGTCAGACCGGAAGCGTCGTCGGCAGCGCGGTTGATGCGGAGACCCGTCGAGAGCTTCTCGAGGGACTTCGACAGGTCGTTCTGCGTCGAGTTCAGGTTCCGGTACGTGTTGAGTGCCGAGAGGTTGGTGTTGATGGACAAACCCATGGTGGTTTCCTCCGTGAATCCTTGGGTGGTGGTGTCTGCCCGTCCATGGGCTGACACGGGTGACTCTCGGCAGGTGCGCCGAGGTCGTTAGCGCCCGACGAGATTTCCTCGTCGAGAAGTCTCGAGCGGTGCGAGCCGGAGCGAGACTCGAGCGGTGCGAGCCGCAGGCCTAGCCCGCGGCCACGGCCGTCGGCACCGCGACCTCGTGCACCGCACGCGCGACCCCGGCACTCGCGTTCGCCGCGACCCGCGCCAGGTACGCGCTCCGTCGCGCCGCCGTCGTCCGCGAGGCCGGCTCGACCGCGGTCCCGTCGCCGTAGTGCTCGGCGAGCCCGTCGCGGAGCAGCCGCATCGCCTCGGAGCGCTGCTGCGACACGGCCGAGTGCGTGATGCCGAGCTCGGCGGCGACCTCGGTCACCGTGCGGTCGCCGAAGTACACGTTCTCGACCACGTACCGCATCCGCTCGGGCAGCGCGGCGACCGCGGCCCGGAGGTAGCGGCGCTTCTCGGCTGCGAGCAGGTCCTCGCCCGGCAGCGGCTGGTCGGCGGCGAGGGTGTCGTGCACCGTCTCGTCGATCGGACCGACCGTGCGGGCGGCGTCGCTCATGGCGCCGGCCGCGGTCTGCCGGTCGACACCCATCGCGTCGGCGATCTCCTGCACGCCGACGCTCCGGCCGAGCCGGGCGGACAGCGCCTCCTGCGTGGCGAGGGTCTCGCGGATCCGCTTCCGGGTGCCGCGCGACGCCCAGTCGGCGGAACGCATGTCGTCGGCGAGGGCGCCCGCGATCCGGGTGCGGGCGTACGCACCGAAGGGCACGCCGAGCTCCGGGTCGAACGCCTCGGCCGCGGCGACGAGGGCCAGCGACCCGACGGCGGCGAGGTCGTCACGGTCCAGGTGGGTGGCGCGGGAACGGACGTCGGCGACGATGTAGCCGACGAGCGGCAGGTGCTCCACGATCATCGCGTTGCGTGCGTTCCGGTCCATGTTCCATCCCCTGGTCGACCTGCGTGACTGACCCGTCCCTGGGCACGACGGACGACGGCCTGCGGAGGGCCGTGGTGTACGCCGAAGAGCCGCCCGGATCCGTCCGGGCGGTGCCCGCATCCCTGCGATGCGGTGCGGGGTGGTGTCCCCCGCGTGCCGTTCGAATGTATCGGCTGTGAAACCCGTGAGCGCTGTCAGGATCGACCCCAGTGCGGGGGTGCACACGGGGTTCCCCGGTCGGCATTTCTGGGGACCCAGGGCGGGGAACGGTCGTTCTTGTCCCCCGGCGCGGGTACGGACGGGAGGCACGGCGTGCTTCCCTGACGGATTCTCGCGTCCGTCGGTGCTTACGCCGCGTCCCGCCGCGTCGATAGTCGTCGGTGTCCACCGGAAGGCGGACCGACCGACCCGAACGAACCCCGAACGACCCGTCCCCCCGGGAGGAGCTGATGAGCGTGAACGACCTGTCCGCCGTCCTCTGGCGCGAGCGTGAACTGCTCGAACTGCTCACCTTCAAGCTCGAGGAGGAGCAGCTCCTGCTCGCCGCCGGGCGCTCCCGCTGGGTCTCGCACGCCAGCCGTGAGGTCGAGCAGGTCCTCGAGCGGCTCCGCAGCACCGGCCTCGAGCGTGCCGCGTCGAGCGCCGCCGTCGCCGAGGAGTGGGGCGTGCCCTCCGAGGCACCGCTGCGCGACGTCGTCGCCGCCGCACCCGCCGGCCCGTGGGGTGAGATCCTCGCCGCACACCTCACCGCGATGATGGAGCTCACGACGCAGATCGGTGCGCTCCGCGACGAGAACGACCGCTTCCTCCGCACCGCCGCCCAGGCGACCGAGGAGACCCTCGCGGGGTCGGTCACCTCCGCGGCCACGTACGACGCCTCCGGTTCGTCGGGGGCCACCGGCTCCGACGGCGCCCGCCTGTTCGAGGGGACCCTGTAGCACCGTGGTGAGCACCTTCGGATCCCTCGCGACCGCGTACTCCGGCCTGACCGCTGCGCGCACCGGCATCGACGTCACCGGGCAGAACATCGCCAACGCCGGCACCGCCGGCTACACCCGGCAGCGGGTCACGCAGTCGTCGATCCCCACCGTCCAGACCGGCTTCGTGCACGGCACCGCGGCCCTCGCCGGCCAGGGTGTCTCGGTCGACGGCGTCGCCCGGCTCGGCTCCCTGACCCTGGACGCCGGGCTGCGCGTCGCGACGGGCTCCTCGGCGTGGGCGCAGACCCGCGCCACCGCACTGTCCGACCTCGAGGACGGCCTGCACGAACCGGGCAAGGACGGCCTGTCCGCGAAGCTCGACGCCTTCTGGTCCTCGTGGAGCGGCCTCGCCGCCCACCCGGACGACCCCGGCGCCGCGTCCTCGGTGATCGCGTCCGCGTCGACCGTCGTCGGCGCACTCGCCTCCGGGTCCCGCGCCGTCGACGCACAGTGGACCACCGTCCGGGCCACCGCCGCGACGCAGGTCGGTCAGCTCAACGACGTCGCCGCACAGGTCGCCGACCTCAACGGCCGGATCCGCTCCACCCTCGCCTCCGGCGGGAGCGCGAACGAGCTGATGGACCAGCGCGACCAGCTCACCCAGCAGATCGCCGGGCTCGCCGGCGGGACCGTTCGGGCGCACGCCGACGGGACGGTCGACGTGCTGCTCGACGGCAACGCGCTCGTGCAGGGCAGCGACGCCCGCACCGTGCAGCTCGCCGGTGCCGACCGCATGGCCGACGGCCGCCCCGTGACCCTGCAGTGGGCCGGTGCCGAGCCACGCGACGTGGCCCTCGGCGGCGGGTCGATCGGCGGCGCGCTGTCCCTGCTGGCCCCCGCGTCGTCCGGCACCGGCGGTGCCCTGGCCGAGGCCGCGGCGTCCTACGACGCGGTCGCGACCGCCCTGGCGACGACCGTCAACGCGGCACACGCCCGCGGCACGACGCCGACCGGCACCACCGGCGCACCGTTCTTCGCCCTCGCGTCGGGCACCCCCGCCGCCCAGGGCCTGTCGGTCGTCCCCGTGGACGGGTCCGGCCTGGCGACGCGGAACGCGGCGAACCAGCTCGACGACTCGTTCGCCGACGCGCTCTCGCGACTCGGCACGGTCACCGGAGGTGCGGACAGCACCTGGGCGGGCTTCGTGGCGGGGGTGGGCAGCGCCTCCAGGACGGCCACGTCGGAATCGACGCTGACCGGCCTCGCACTCACCAGCGCACGCACCCAGCAGCAGTCGGGTGCCGGCGTCGACCTCGACGAGGAGAACGTGAACCTGCTGAGCTACCAGCACGCGTACCAGGGCGCGGCGCGCGTCCTGACCGCGGTCGACGAGATGCTCGACACCCTCATCAACCGCGTCGGACTCGTCGGGAGGGGCTGACCGTGATCACCCGTGTGACCACCCAGATGTCGATGGCGGCCGCCGGCGAGCGGCTGCAGGCGAACGCCGCCCGCGTCGCCGAGGCGACCCAGCGCGCCACCACCCTCAAGGCGATCGCCCGGCCGTCGGACGACCCGGTCGGCACCGGCTCGGCGATGCAGGTCCGCAAGGAGCAGGCCGCCGCGGCGCAGTACGCCCGCAACGCGGACGACGCCGTCGGCTGGCTCGCGACGACCGACAGCACCCTGACCGGGGCCTACTCGGTGCTCGGCAAGGTGCGCGACCTCACCGTGCAGGCCGCGAACTCCGGCACGATGGGCACCACCGAGCGCGACGCGTTCATCACCGAGCTCCGCGGCCTGAAGACCGACCTCGAGGCCGCCGCGAACACCACGTACGGCACCCGGTCGGTGTTCGCCGGCTCCTCCACCGACGCTGCCGCGTACACGCCCGGCACCGGCTTCGCGAGCGCCACCACGGCCGTGCAGCGCCGCGTCGGCGACGGGTCCACGATCCGGGTGGACACCCCCGGCGCCGCGGCCTTCGGCTCCGGTGACACCTCGGCGTTCGCCGTGATCGACCGCATCGTGTCCGACCTGCAGGCCGGCGTGAACGTCAACCCACGGCTGAACGACGTCGACGGTGCGATCGACGCCGTGCGCGCGACCCAGGCCGACGTCGGCGTCCGGCACGCCGCCGCGCTCACCGCCCAGGACACGCTGAAGTCGACGTCCGTGTCGCTCGAGAACCGCCGCTCGGGCATCGAGGACCTCGACCTCGCCGGCGCCGTCCTCGACCTCCAGGTGCAGCAGACCACCTACCAGGCAGCCCTCGCCGTCACCGCGAAGGTCCTGCAGCCGACCCTGATGGACTACCTCCGATGAGCATCGACCTGACCTTCCCCGTGCCCCCGTTCGGCCTGTCCCCCGCGCCGGTGTTCTCGCTCGTGCCGGTCGACGGCGTCGAGGGGCTCTTCGCGCTCACCGGCGACGACGCCCGGCTGTTCGTGCTCGACGCCGCGGTGCACCTGCCCGACTACGCGCCCGAGCTGTCCGACGAGCAGGCCGCCACGATCGGGTTGACCGACCCTGCTGAGGCGATGCTGCTCGTCGTGGCGAACCCCGGCGCGGAGTCGACGACCGTCAACCTGCTCGCGCCCGTGGTGGTCAACGCCCGCACGGCCGTCGGCGCCCAGTTCATCCTCGAGGACCAGGACCTGCCGCTGCGCGCGGAGCTCGCCCGGCGCTGAGGTGCCGGGCCGGGCGGGGTCGCCCGGGCTGCGGCTCGCCGCTGGTGATCGACACCGCCGCTGTCGTTCGACGTCGGCAATGTCGCATCATGCGCACGCACCGGTTCCGGGCGCGAACAAGCGTCACTGCCGCTGTCGTCCGACGTCGACGATGTCGCAACACGCGCACGTATGCGTCCCACCCACGAAGAAGCGTCATCACCGCTGACGTCCGACGTCGACGACGTCGCCTCCGGCACGCGCGGCGTTCCTCCACAGCCGGGAGGCGCGGCTCACCATCCACAGGTCGGCCCTCTTCCGCCAGTCCCTCGGCCCGACCGCGACAAGCTGCCGGCATGCACGAACGAGTCCTCTCAGTACCGCTCATCCGGACGAGCGGGTTCCCGCCCGCGGAACGCCGCAGCCTGCAGCGCCAGGTCCGACGCGGCACCCTGGTCGCGGTGCGGCCGGGAGCGCTGGTCGACCCGGCGGACGTGGCCGGGCTGCGTCCCGAGGAGCAGCACCTGTTGCTCGTCCGGGCGACGGCACCGCGGATCGTGCCACCCCTCGTGCTGTCGGACCGGTCCGCGGCGGCTGCTCACGGGCTGCCGTTCGTCGGCCCGACGCCGGACCGTGTCGAGGTCCGCGACCCGCGACGGTCTCGGACGGAGACCACCGCGCGGCTCCGCGTCCGGCCGGTGAGGCAGCGGACAAGCACCGGCACCGACCGGTGGTCCGGGACGCCCCCGTTCCGACCGGCCGACTTCGCCGGGGTCGTCGTCGAACCACTCGTCGACGTGCTCGTCGAGGTCGCTTCCACCGAACCGCTGCTCAGCGCGCTGCCGATGATCGACGCAGCGCTGCACGATCGGCGCATCCTGCCCGAGATGCTGGTCGACGAACTGCGCTCGGCCGACTGGAAGGGGCACGCGAAGGTCGCGGCGGCGGTCGAGATGGGGTCGGCGGCGTCAGGGTCGCCGGCGGAGTCCGTGTGCCGGGTGCGGTTCCGGCAGCTCGGGCTGGCGCAGCCCGTCCAGCAACACCGCTTCGTCCGGCCCGGGCACCGCGACGCGGTCGTCGACTTCTGGTTCCCCGACCACGGGGTCGTCGTGGAGGTCGACGGACGCGCGAAGTACGAGGACGATGCGATGCTCGCCGGGCGTTCGACCGCCGAGGCCCACTGGCAGGAGAAGCAGCGTGAGGACTTCGTCCGTTCCTTCGCAGCGGTCCGTCGGGTCGTCCGGGTCACCTGGGCGGACCTGATGGACCCCGAACGACTGCGGGCGGCGTTGGTCCGGGCAGGGTTGCCGTGCCGATGAGTACCGAGCAGACATCCGGGCCGACGCCGACGCCCGTGACCGCCCCCGCCCCCGCAGCCGGTCCCGCTCCGGCCCCCGGCGAGGGCGCACGCAGGGGGACGCTCCCGAGCGTCGCTCCCACCCGGTCCGGGTACGGTCGGCCGCATGGCTCGACAGCAGAAGAACGAGGCGATCGTGCCGATGCCGCCCGCAGCGGTCCGCGCCGGTGGCCCGGACGACCAGGACGGACGCCGCGTGCAGGAGCAGCAGACGGGCTGGGTCAAGATGCTCGACCGCGTCATCGCCGTCCAGCGGCCGGTCGTCGTCGCGCACGTGAACGCGATCCGTCGGCGCCACCCGGACGCCGACCCGCAGCAGGTCGTCCAGATCCTCGAACGGCAGTACCTGGCAGCCGTGACGACCGGCGGTGCAGCCGTGGGCGCGAGTGCGGTGATCCCGGGTGTCGGGATGGTCGCAGCCCTCGGGCTCAGCGGCGCCGAGACGGTGGGCTTCCTCGAGGCGACGGCACTGTTCGCCCAGTCGGTGACCGAGGTCCACGGCATCGCGCTCGACGACCCGGAGCGGTCGCGCACGCTCGTCATGGCGTTGATCCTCGGCTCGCCCGGGACGCAGCTCATCAAGCAGCTCGCGGGCCAGGCTGCCGGTGGTCAGGCGCGGACGGCCTTCTGGGGCGAGATGGTCACCTCGACGCTGCCGAAGCAGGTCGTGAACGGCATCGGCGGCAAGGTGCGCGACCAGTTCATCAAGCGTTTCGCCGCACGTCAGGGAGCATCGGTCCTCGGCCGTGCACTCCCCTTCGGGATCGGCGCAGCGGTGGGTGGCCTCGGCAACCACGCCCTGGGGCGGAAGGTGATCCAGGCGTCGCGCGAGGGGTTCGGCCTGCCGCCGCGCCACTTCACCATCGTGCTCGACGCGAAGCCGGTGTCGGACCGCAAGGCGAAGAAGGCGCTCGACGGCGGGAAGGCCTCGGAACCGAAGCAGCGCGGACGCTCGCGGCGTCGCGGTCGGGACCAGGACGAGGACCTCTGGGGCGACACCCCGGACCGGGACGATCCCGCCCTGCGATGATCCCGGCGGTCGGGGGCGTCAGCGACGCACGGCCCCGGCCGCCCCGACCCGGTGGTGCCGCGCGCCGCCGACGCGCCTCAGCGCCGCCGGACCGGCGTCGTCACGACCTGGCCCGCGTGTGCGAACCCGCCACCGAAGCCGAACAGCAGCGCCGGCACGCCCTCGGGCAGTTCACCACGCGACCACGCCTTCGAGAGCCCGAGCGGGACACTCGCCGCCGAGGTGTTGCCCGACTCGACGACGTCCCGCACGACGTACTTCGACTCGCCGCCGAGCGCCGCCGCGAGCGGTTCGATGATCCGCAGGTTCGCCTGGTGGAACGCGAAGACCTCGATGTCGTCGAGGGTGAGCCCGGCAGCCTCGACGACGGCGCGCGCGTGCCCCTCGGCCTCGGTGATCGCCCACCGGTAGATCGACCGGCCCTGCTGCGTGAAGTACTCCGGGTCGCGCGTGACGAGCACGGCCTCGTTGAGGTGCGGCACGCTCCCCCACGACACGGGCCCGATCTCGGCGGTGTCGGATGCACCGAGGACCGCTGCTCCGGCGCCGTCGCCGACGAGGACACAGGTCGAGCGGTCGGACCAGTCGGCGATGCTCGAGAGCGTCTCCGAGCCGATCACCAGCGCGGTGTCGGACGCCCCGACGCGGATCGACTGGTCGGCCAGTGCCATCGCGTACTCGAACCCGCTGCACGCGGTGTTGATGTCGATCGGCGCAGGCCCGTTCGTCATGCCGAGCGCGGCGGCGACACGTCCGGCGGTGTACGGCGACCGCTCGCGGTGCGTGGTCGAGGCGACGATGACGAGGCCGATGTCCGACGGCTGGAGCCCGGCGTCGGCGATGGCGTTGCGGCCGGCCTCGATGGCCATCGACACGACCGAATCGTCCGGCCCGGCGATGTGCCGGGTCTTGATCCCGGTCCGGGTGGTGATCCACTCGTCGTTCGTGTCGACCATGGTCGACAGTTCGTCGTTGGTGAGGACGCGCGAGGGCTGGTGGTGCCCGAACCCGAGGATCCGGCTGCCACGGAGAGCTGGGGTGTTCATCCGCGGCACGCTACTCCTGTCGACCGGCGCCACATGCCCAGCGCGGCATGCGCGTCGGGTGCTGGTGCCAGATCAGGCGCGGCAGGAGTGGCAAGCGCCGGGTGCGCGACAGACGCGGCGGGCGCCGAGTGCGCGGCAGTCGCGGAACGCGCCGCGTGCACGGCAGGAGCGGCGGCCGCCTTGTGGACGGCACGAACGGCGTCCGCGGCCCGCACACCAACACCCGCGTCACTCCCGCGCCGCCGCCGTCGCCCGGTCGTTGGCCCGCTTGATCGCCTCGACGAGCTCGTCCTTCGTCATCGACGAACGTCCGTGCACGTCGAGTCGTCGCGCCACGTCCATGAGGTGCGCCTTCGTGGCGTTCGCGTCGACCCCGCCCTCGGTCGTCCCGGACCCGCGCGTCCCCTCGGCGCCGGAGTCGGACGGACCGCGGTGGTCCTTCTCCTCCCAGTGGTCACCGACCTTCTCGTACTCGTGCTTCACCGCGGCGAAGGCCGTGCGGTGGGCGCGTTCGCCGGGGCCGTAGGTCTCGTTCGCCGAGTCGAGCGTCTTCTCGAAGATCTCCTGCGCGTGCTCGGGCGAACGTCGCAGGGTGCTCGGGATCTCGTCCTTCGCGGGCATCGTCGTTCCTCTCGTCGATCGGTGCTCCCCTCGTACACCCCGCACCTGGCGACACCGACGGAACACCCCGGTCCCCCGAGCGCCAGCACACGGGCGAGCGCAGCCGCACCGACGGAACGCCCCGACGCACCCCGCTGGGTACTCCCAGGGCCTGGCTCCCCCAGCCCACGCCGCGTAGACCGGCCCCATGGACTACACACACCTCGGTCGGACAGGGTTGTCGGTGTCCCGAGCAGTGCTCGGCACCATGAACTTCGGCCCGGAGACCAGCGAGGACGACTCGCACGCGATCATGGACCGGGCCCACGAGCTCGGCGTGAACTTCTTCGACACCGCCAACGGTTACGGGGGCTCGGTGGGCAAGGGCACCACCGAGGAGATCATCGGCCGCTGGTTCGCGAAGGGCGGCGGTCGTCGCGAGAAGACCGTCCTCGCGACGAAGGTCTACGGCGAGATGATCGACTGGCCGAACGGCGGCAAGCTCTCGGCGTACAACATCCGGCAGTCGCTCGACGCCAGCCTCCGGCGCCTGCAGACCGACCACGTCGACCTGTACCAGATGCACCACGTCGACCGGGACACGCCCTGGGACGAGATCTGGCAGGCGATGGAGCTCGCCGTACAGCAGGGCAAGGTGCTCTACGTCGGCTCGTCCAACTTCGCCGGCTGGCACATCGCCCAGGCGCAGGAGGCAGCCGCGCACCGGAACTTCCTCGGCCTGGTCAGCGAGCAGTCGATCTACAACCTCGTCGTCCGCGACGTCGAACGCGAGGTCCTGCCCGCCGCCCGCCACTACGGCCTCGGGGTGATCCCGTGGTCACCGCTCCAGGGCGGGCTGCTCGGCGGCATCATCGAGAAGACCGAGCAGGGCTCGCGTCGACTGTCGGGCCGGAGCGCCGAGTACGTCGAGGGACACCGGGACCAGCTGACGGCCTACGAGGCGCTCGCGAAGGACCTCGGCCACACCCCGGGCGAACTCGCCCTCGCGTGGCTCCTCCACCAGCCCGGCGTCACGGCGCCGATCACCGGCCCCCGCACGATGGAGCAGTGGGAGTCGGCGGTCCGCGCGACGGACGTACGCCTGGACGACGCGACGCTGGCGCGCCTCGACGAGCTGTTCCCCGGCCACCGCACCTCGCCCGAGGACTACGCCTGGTGAGCTGACCAGCGGCGGCCGACCGGCGCAGTCCTGCGCCGCCGGCCCACCCGACGCCGCTGTCGCGGCCACGGACGGGAGGCGCGGTGCGGGTCGCTCCGACCCGCTCCGCGCGACCTCACCCGCACACGACGAAGGGCCCCGCGCCGTGCGCGGAGCCCTTCGTCCCGACCGGCCCGACCCTGCGGGCGCTGCCGGCCGGCCGGACCTACCGGACCGAGACCGGGGTCTTGTCCGACTCCTCGTAGAGGACGTAGCCCTCTTCGCCGTGCACCGCGGTGTCGATGCCGGCGACCTCGTCCTCGGTCTTCACACGGAAGCCGATGGTCTTCTCGATGGCGAACCCGATGACCAGCGCGAGGACGAACGAGTACGCGCCGACCGCACCGGCCGCTGCCGCCTGCTTGCCGAGCTGGACGAACGAGCTTGAGTAGATGAGCCCGGTCGTGTTGGCGAAGATGCCGAGGTAGAGCGTGCCGAACACGCCGCCGACCAGGTGGACGCCAACCACGTCGAGCGAGTCGTCGAAGCCGAGCTTGTACTTGAGGTCGATCGCGAAGCAGCAGACCACGCCGGCGAGGAAGCCGAGCAGGATGCCCCAGCCCGGGGTGAGGTTGGCGCAGGCCGGGGTGATCGCGACGAGACCGGCGACGGCACCCGAGGCGGCGCCGACCGAGGTGGCCTTGCCGTCCTTGATCTTCTCGATGAGCAGCCAGCCGAGGACCGCGGCAGCGGGGGCGGCGAGCGTGTTCACCCAGGCGAGGGCTGCGGTGCTGTTCGCGGCACCGGCCGAACCGGCGTTGAAGCCGAACCAGCCGAACCACAGGATCGCGGCGCCCAGGAGGACGAAGGGCGGGTTGTGCGGCTTGTGCGCGCCCTTGGCGAAGCCGACGCGCTTGCCGAGCACCAGGGCGAGCGCGAGACCCGCGGCACCGGCGTTGATGTGCACTGCGGTGCCACCGGCGAAGTCGATGACGCCCCACGTCGCTGCCCAGCCCGAGGTGAGGTTGAAGACCCAGGAGGCGACGGGGAAGTAGACGACCGTGACCCAGATGCCGGCGAAGACCATCCAGGCGCCGAACTTCGCGCGGTCCGCGATGGCACCGGAGATGAGGGCGACGGTGATGATCGCGAACGTGGCCTGGAACCCGACGAACGCCAGGTCCGGGTACGTGGCGGCGAGCTTCGTGGCCTGCGACTGCTCGAACGCCTGGCCGAGACCGATCTGGTTCCAGTCGATGCTGAAGAAGCCGACGATGCCGGACACCGCGGTGTGGTCACCGGTGTTCGCGAAGGCGATCGCGTAGCCGTAGAGCACCCAGAGGACGCCGACGAGCGCGATCGCGCCGAACGACATCATCATCATGCTGATGACGGACTTCGCCTTGACGAGACCGCCGTAGAAGAAGGCAAGGCCGGGTGTCATGAACAACACCAGTGCAGCCATGATCATGATGAAGCCGGTTTGGCCCTGATCGAGCATCTGTTCACCTCTCGCGCGAATGCTGTGCGGCTCTCGGTCCGCCTCGGGTGCTCAGAGTCTGGCGACGCGGTGTTTCACGAGGGGGCACGAACTGTTTCGCGGGTGTAACGCCGCGACGCGGCGTGTGAACGTTGTGTTTCGTCGGCCTCCGACGTCGCCGTCAGGAGGCGGGGGAACGGCTGTGCCGTGTCGGACGGGAGGCCCGTGGCGGGCACGTCCACGGGCCTCCCGTCCGGTGCGGGGCCGGGTCCAGGGCGCGCGCCAGCGCGAGGGCGGCGAGCAGCGCGCTCACGCGCGACAGCGCGAGGGCGGCGAACAGCGCGCTCACGCGCGCCAGCGCGAGGGCGGCGAGCAGCGCGCTCGCGCCCGACAGCGCAAGATCGGTCAGCAGTCAGCAGCGCGCGACAGCGCCGTCACTCCGCAGCGCGCGACAGCGCGACGACGCGCGACGCGGCGCGCAGGTACTTCTTGCGGTAGCCCCCGTCGAGCATCGCCTGCGGGTAGACCTGGTCGAGCGGCGTCCCCGAGGCGACGATCCGCACCTGCGCGTCGTACAGCCGGTCGACGAGCGCGACCCACCGCAGGGCGTCGGTCTGGTCGGTGAACGCCTGGGCGTCGGTGAGCCCGACGGCGTCGAGCCCCTCGACGAGCGCGACGTACTTCGAGGGGTGCACGGTCGCGAGGTGCGCGACCACCGCGCGGAAGTCGTCGAGCGTCGTCGCACCGGCGGGCAGCTCCCCCGCGACGTCGTCCACCACGCGGGCCGACTCGTCGACGGCGCGGCGGCGGTAGTCGAGGCCGTCGATCCGCATCGTCTCGAAGCGGTCCGACATCGCCTGGATCTCGCGGAGGAAGTCCTGCGCCGCGAACCGGCCCTCGCCGAGCGCGCCGGGCGGGGTGTTCGACGTCGCAGCGAAGCGCGTGCCGGTCTCGGCCAGCTCCTTGATGAGCCGGGTCATCACCATCGTGTCGCCCGGGTCGTCCAGCTCGAACTCGTCGATGCAGACGAGCGACGTCCCGCGCAGCAGGTCGACCGTGCCCTGGAACCCGAGCGCCCCGACGAGCGCGGTGTACTCGATGAACGTACCGAAGGTCTTGCGGGACGGCTCCGCGTGGTACGCCGCCGCGAGCAGGTGCGTCTTGCCGACACCGAACCCGCCGTCCAGGTACACCCCCGAGCGTGCAGGTGCCTCGGGGGCCTTCCGACGGCCGAACAGCCCGCGCCTCGCGGGCTCCGGGCGAGTGGCGACGAAGGCCTCGACCGCGTCGCGCACGGCGGCCTGCGACGGGTACTCCGGGTCCGGTCGGTAGCTCGCGAAGGACGCGTCGGCGAACTGCGGCGGCGGCACGAGTGCGGCGGCCATCTGCTGCGGCGTCACCTGCGGGTCGCGATCGACGAGGTGTCCGGGCACGGAGGTCACTGCGGGGGAAGCCAATCGAGGGGCCCTTCGGGAAGCTTGTCGTGCGGTGTCACGTTGCAGGTGGCGGTCGGTACGTCCGCGTACCGTTGCCAGCAGGCACCGAGGTCCGATCCTAGTCTCGGCCCGCCCGACGTCACGCCCTGGAGGTACCCCCGATGACCGCACCGGTCGACCCGTCCGAGAAGTTCGCCGCCTACGCCCACCCGGAGCGCCTGGTGTCGACCGAGTGGCTCCAGGAGCAGCTCGACGCCGGGGTCGGTTCGCCCGACCTGGTGGTCGTCGAGTCCGACGAGGACGTCCTGCTCTACGAGACCGGCCACGTCCCCGGTGCGGTGAAGATCGACTGGCACACCGACCTCAACGACCCGGTGCAGCGCGACTACGTCGACGGCGCCCGGTTCGCCGAGCTCGTCGGCGGCAAGGGCATCGGACGCGACACCACGGTCGTCATCTACGGCGACAAGAACAACTGGTGGGCCGCCTACGCCCTCTGGGTCTTCACGCTGTTCGGCCACGAGGACGTCCGCCTGCTCGACGGCGGCCGCGCCAAGTGGATCGCCGAGGACCGCGCGCTGACGCGGGACCGCACCGAGGTCGCGCCCGTCGAGTACCCCGTGGTCGAGCGCCGCGACGACGAGGTCCGTGCCTTCAAGGAGGACGTGCTCGCCCACCTCGGCAAGCCCCTCATCGACGTCCGGAGCCCCGCCGAGTACGACGGCTCCCGCACCACCGCCCCCGACTACCCGGAGGAGGGCGCCCTCCGCGCCGGCCACGTCCCCACCGCCGTGAACATCCCGTGGGCCACCGCGGCCGCGCCGGACGGCACGTTCAAGACCCGCGAGGAGCTCGACGCCGTGTACCGCGACGGTGCCGGCATCGGCGACGCCGACGAGGTCGTCGCGTACTGCCGCATCGGCGAGCGGTCGAGCCACACCTGGTTCGTCCTGCAGCACCTGCTCGGGTACGAGAACGTCCGCAACTACGACGGATCCTGGACCGAGTGGGGCAGCGCCGTCCGCGTGCCGATCGCCGTCGGCAGCGAACCGGGTACCGTTCCCTCCCGATGAGCACCGAACTCCCCCAGTCCCTCGCCGAGATCCGCGACGACTTCCTCGAGCTGACGCAGCAGGACCGCCTCCAGCTGCTCCTCGAGTTCTCCGACGAACTGCCCGCGCTGCCCGAGCGGCTGCAGGGGCACGAGGACGAACTCGAACGCGTCGAGGAGTGCCAGTCCCCCGTGTTCATCACCGTGACGGTCGGTGCCGACGGCGACGAGCCCGACGTCGTCCGCATGCACGCCACCGCGCCGCGCGAGGCACCCACCACCCGGGGCTTCGCCTCGATCCTCGCGCAGGGGCTGTCCGGCCTGACCGCCGAGCAGGTGCTCGCCGTCCCGACCGACTACCCGCTGACCCTCGGGCTGAGCGAGGCGGTCAGCCCGCTGCGCATCCGCGGCATGGTCGGGATGCTCGGCCGGGTGCAGCGGCAGGTGCGCGCGGCGGTCGCCGCCTGACGGCGACCGCCTGATCACGACCCCCTGACGGACGGGAGGCACGGTGCCGGCTGGCACCGTGCCTCCCGTCCGTCTGCCGGTCGCGTCTACCGGGCGCTGGTCGCGTCGGTCGGCTGCACCACCTCGGTCAGCCACGCGAGGATGCGGGCGTCGAACCAGTCGGCGTCGTGGTTCCAGAGCTTGGTGTGCCGCGCGGTGGTCTGCACCTCGAGCCGGACGATGTCCGGCCGCGCCCGCGCGAGGTCGTGCGACGCGGACGACGGCACGAACCCGTCGTCGTCGCTGTGCAGGATGAGGATCGGCACCGTCAGCTCGTCCGAGCGGGCGACCATGTCGAGCTCGCGCAGGTCGACCGGGTGCTGCAGACCGGCGACCCGGTGCAGGACGGGTGTGCGGAGGACGCGCTGGGCGACCTTGCGGACCGGCCGCGGCAGCTTGAGCACCCGGCTCTGCGACTTCAGCACCGCGTGCCAGTCGACGACCGGGGACTCGAGGACGACGCCGTCGACGAGTCCGGCGAACCGAGAGCGGACGAGGGTCTGCAGCACGACCGCGCCGCCCATCGACCACCCCATCAGCACGACGCTGCTCGCACCCCGCGCGGACAGCCACCGGAGGACCGCGTCGACGTCCTCCCACTCGGTGCTGCCGAGGCCGTACCGACCGTCGGCGCTCCGCGGGGCGACGCCGTCGTTCCGCCACGACGCGAGGACGACCGAGTAGCCGGCGGCGCGGAAGACCGGCACCGCCCGGATCGTCTCGGCGCGGGTCACGCCGCGGCCGTGCACCAGGACCGCCCACGGTGCGTCGGGGTCGTCGGCGCGGACGACCCAGGCCGGTGCGGGACCGTTCGGCGTGGGGACGTCGACGTCCTCGACGGGGACGTCCAGCTCGCCGGGGGTCAGGTAGAACCAGCCGCCCCAGCGTCCGCGTCGCGCGGCGGTCGGGTCGCCCGCGTCGACCGCGATGATCCGCCGGGTGACCGTCGTCTCCGTCGTGCCGAGGACCTCGCCGATCCGCATGTGCCCGGTACCGCCGCCGAACCACAGGCTGTAGCGGCCCTGCAGCTCCGTGTCGGCGGTGCGTTCGAGCGTGACGGTCATCGCGTCGGTGTCGACGGCGTGGATCGGGACGCGTTCGGTGCGCTTGCGGTCGGGCGTCACGACGGCACGGGCGACGGCGGCGACGAAGCCACCGACCACCGCGGTGGCGACGGCTGCCGCCGCGATGCCCGCCCCCAGGGCGACGAAACCGGCCGATCGTGTGGTCTCCTGGACGACGTCCTCGGCGGGTCGCGCGGATCGGGACATGGCCGGGAGCCTAGTCTGCATGCGTGTCCGATTCCCGAGAGCCCGAGGCCTTCGCGCGACTGCGTGCGTTCGTCGAGTCGGGCGGGACCCGCACCGAGACCACCGTCACCGAGATCCCCTCGCCCTCGCGGATCGCGCCGTACTCGATCGCCCTCGCGGCGGACGTCAGCGGAGCCGTGCACGGCATCGACTCGGACCTCGGGACCGGCCGGTTCATCGCCCTGTACGACCCCGAGGAACCCGAGGGCTGGGGCGGCGCGTTCCGCGTCGTGACCTTCGCCCAGGCGCCCCTCGAGCCGGAGATCGGCGTCGACGAGTTCGTCGCCGACGTGACGTGGAGCTGGCTCGTCGACGCGCTCGCGGCGCACGGCGCGACGTACGACCGGGCATCGGGGACGGCGACCAAGATCATCTCGCGCGGCTACGGCGACCTCGCGGCCCAGGGGGACGGCGCACAGCTCGAGCTCCGGGCCTCGTGGACGCCCCGCGACGAGGACCTCACCGCGCACGTCGAGGCCTGGGAGGAGATCGTGGCGATGCTCGCCGGTCTCCCGCCGGCATCGGACGGCGTGACGCTGCTGGCTCCGAGGAGGACCACGAAGTGACCGACCCCGCCGCACCCGCCGGCACCCCCGCTCC
>NZ_MCIG01000060.1 GCF_001705035.1 Curtobacterium sp. UCD-KPL2560
CCCTCTGCGATGCAGGGCTCCTCGGATCGATGGGCAGAGTCGGCGCCTGCGCGGACAACGCTGCGATGGAATCGTTCTTCGCCCTGCTGCAGAAGAACGTCCTCAACCGGAAACGATGGACGACCCGGGAAGAGCTCCGGCTGGCGATCATCACTTGGATCGAAGCGACCTACCACCGGAAACGACGCCAACGCGGTCTTGGGAAGTTGACCCCAATCGAGTACGAGACGATCATCAACCCACAGGTCGCACTCGCGGCCTAAACGAACGAGTCAACCAAACCTGCAGCAGTCCCGGATGATGCTCGTCATCGACCGACCTGACAGACTCACCCCGGTGCGCGCCCATCCATGGACGTCTAACGACAACAGCAGCTGCTCCGCCCGTCGCCACTCCCCCGGTACCGGCTGTGCACAGTCGTGCTGGTCGAGGTTCCCTTTCGTCGGGTCGAGCACGCGGATGACGTCGCCGCGGAATCCGGTCCAGACGGGTCCGGCGATGCGCAGCCACCGGGTCACCGCACACGCAGCACAAGACACCGGGTCATCGGATGAGGGCACAACGTGGCCGCGGATCCGGATGATGCTCGTCACCGCAACGTCGTCTGGGGTGATGGTGCGGGTTTGTTCGCGGGTCAGGTGGAGGACCCCGAGGAGGACGATGAGGAAGGCGTCGCGGCGGCCGCGGAGCCCGATCGGGTACCGGTACTTCGGGATCGCCGCGAGTACCTCGCCCACGATCGTCTGGCCGGGGGCTTCTGGTCGCGGCCACACCCGGGCCTCCACAGTGGGTATCGGGTCCGGGAAGCCTGCTGCGAGGTGGTGTGCGCGGATCGCGCGCCGGCGCAGCCGCTGCGTCGACGCGCTGCCGGGGAACAGCGTCAGGAACTGTCCGATCGTGGCTGCCGTCGCCGGGAGCGACGCGTGACCTGTCGCCTCGCACCAGGCGACGAACCGAGCCCAGTGCGCCTCGAGCAGAGCCTCGCTGTCGGGCCGGAGTTTGGGGCCGAGTTTGGGGGAAGTTTGGGGGGTCACAAGCGCATCCGGGTGACGGCGTTGCGGACCAGGGGCGCGTACTCGCGGTCGTAGATCTGCAAGGTGGCGGCGTTGGTGTGGTGGGTCTGGTTCATGATCTCCACGTCCGTCGCGCCGGCGTTGCGCGCTTCGGTGACAAACCCAGCACGGAGAGAGTGCCCGGACCAGCCGTCCTCCCCAAGCCCCGCGACGTGCGCGCGGCGGGCGACGGCCTTCCCGACCGTTGTGGGGCTGATGCCGGTGGTGCGGAACAGGCCCCACTTCGACACAGCGCGGAAGAACGGCATCGACGCTGGCAACCGATCCGCGCCGAGCCCATCCGTGCAGACGTGCACGGCGAGACTCGCACCAGTGAGCGCGGCGAAGAGGCCCGCTTCCCCGCGGGCATCCTGCGCAGCCATCAGCCGGGACAGTCGCACGTACGCGCAGGGGGCGCAGGTGACCGGGTTCGCGCCCTGCTGCAGCACCTTGATCCGGCCGACGCCATCCTGGTCCGTCTTCGACTTCCGCACGCGGGCATAGACGCCCTCGCCGTCGACGAGGCGGAGATCGGCGACGGTGAGGGCGGTGAGTTCGGACTCGCGGAACGCGCCGACGAACCCGAACAGCAGCAACGCCTGGTCGCGGGTTCCGAGCGCGCCGGTCTGCAGGTCGGCGACGTCGATCTTCAGCAGCGTGGTCTGCAGCGCCTTCAACGTCATCGGCTTCGCACGTCGCACCGGCACGGACCGGGTGCGGCGGATGCCTTTCAGGACGTCGCGGACGATCGGCGTGGAGCCGGGTGGGGTGTGGCCGCGGCGGGCGTGCTCCCAGTCGATCGCGGCGACGTAGCGACTGATTGTCGCCGGCGCGTACCGCTGGCCGCCATCGGGCAGGGCGGCGTTGGCCTTGTCCGCGAGAAACGCGGCAACCTCGGTCGGGTCGACCGGCGCGGTGATGATCTGCTCGAGCTCGTCCGGTTCGGAGATCTCGTGATCCAGGAACCCGGCACGCCACCGAGCGAACTGCCGCAGGTCCGACAGGTACGCCCGGATCGTGTTCGGCGACAGGGACGCTTCGGCAAACACCCGCGGCGACGCGTCCGCCGGCACCATCACGGCACCCGAGCCGGTCGAGCGTCCCTCCCCCGCTACGGCGCGGAGCCGCGCAAACGCCGTCCGGGACCGCTCCGCCGCGGCACGCTCCGCAGCAGAAGCACCACGATCGACAGCGCGAACGCCCTGCGAGCTCACGTCGATGCTCGCCCCGTCCGTCTCGCTCACGTCGTCCACGTGCCCTCATTCCTGCCAGCGGCGACACTGTGCACGCCGGTCGGATCAGTTCCGATAATAGTCATTCTCGGAACCGAGATTTGGAAGTGTCGTCGGCGTTTAGGTACGCGGAGTTTCTTTCAGCAAGCGGGCGTTTCGTGCGGCATCGAGCGCATTAGCCACGGAGTCCAGATCGTCCTCGAAGAGGTCTGCGTACCGGTCGAGCGTCATCGCCGCAGACGAGTGGCCGAGCATGCGCTGTACGGCCTTGACATTTGCCCCTGCGCTGATTGCAAGCGATGCAGCCGTGTGCCGCAGATCGTGCGGTGTCACGACCGGCATCATCGGCGGCACCTCGCGGCCACGGCTACGCGCCTCGGCCGCAGCTTCTTGGTCTGCATCTCGCACTCGGCTCACCGCGCCAACGAACCAGCCCTTGCGAGAGTCACCCGGTCGCAAGTGCTCGAGCCCTGCCCCCCAGAGGAGGTCGTCAGCGGACTTCCCCCCGCATGCGGCCTCGAGCGCTTTGTCGAGGAACGCCGGGTAGACGACCGAGCGGCGCTCGTGAGTCTTCGGGGTTCCGACGATCACCGTCCCGTTAACGCTGACCGCGTTCTCCTCGACGTTCACTCGCCGGGCAGCCCGGTCGACGTGCCGGACGCGAAGCCCGGTCGCCTCGCCCCATCGCAGTCCGGTGTAGGCGAGGAACCGCACGAGGTCCGGGTACTTGGACGCGACGGCAAGGCGCTCGACCTGCTCGTGGGTGAGGTACGCACACCGACCCTTCGTCTTGCGTGGGAGCTTGATGTCGCGCGCGGGGTTCGAGGTCAGTCGCTTGTCCTTCACCGCTCCATCGATGATTGCGGCAAGCACGCCATGCGCACGAGCGACAGTCGTCGCGCTTCGCGTCTCCGCGATCTCGCTGATCCACGCTTGGACCTCGGTATGCCGGATAGACCCGAGTGCTCGAGCGCCCCACTTCGGCTCGACGTGTACTCGCCACGCGGACTCGTCCGAGTGGAAGGTCGATGGCTTGACCCACGCTCGATGAGACGCGATCCAGTCCGATCCGAGGACTCCCAAGGTGAGGCGACTGTCGCTGGGAGCGATATACGACCCATCGAGCTTCGCGGCCTCCACAGTGGTGAGGTAGTTTTCGGCATCGCGCTTGAGCCTGAACCCGCCCTTCCGGGCAGTCTTGCCGTCCGGTCGGCGATACCGAGCTTCGAAGCGCGAGCCCTGCTTTGTGTCGTACTTGTAGACGCTGCCCATCAGTTCCTTGTCACTACCGAAGCTCTGCATCGAGGATCTTGGCGGATTCCGAATGCGGCCGCAAGAACGTGCACAAACGTGTAAACTGAACTCCGCGATTGACGAACGCGGCGAAGCAAGCACCGTTACCGATGTAAGTGACAGTCGGGGAAGTGAGCGCCGCAGGGAGAAGGACCTCCCACCGACAGATCACCGTCGGACCACCCTCCTCGGGGATAGAGCTAGCGCGATCCGAGGGTCCTCTAGGACCCTCCATGCCCGTCACCTCTGCAGTTAGCACCCCACTCCTCGATGCCCTGATCACGCCGGCGACCCTGTCTGAGCGTCTTGGCTTGTCGCAGCGCACTCTGAGCGAGAAGCGCATCACCGGCACCGGCCCAGCCTTCATCCGCCTTGGGAAGTCCGTTCGTTATCGCCCTGAGGCGGTCGATGCGTGGCTTCTGTCCCAGGAGTTCGGCAGCACCTCCGAGGAGGGGCGCCGATGAGCGCTGGCGAGACTCCCATTAGTCCTCCTACGATGGGTCGTCGCGGCGGACAGCGCACTCGCCGCTTCCGGGTCGTGTCCCAGACGCTAACGCGTGATGCCGTCGTTCACGGGCTTGATCGGCCGAACGTGGAGCGCTACGCGGGCATCGTGCATGACAAGGATCAGGGTGTCCGCAAGCATGTGCACGTCATCTTCGCGCTCAGGGATGCCCGCAGCTACGCGACCGTCGCCAACATGTTGCAGGTTCCGACCGAGCTCGTCCGCCCGGTAGTTGGCCAACGCGGAGACCCTCACTCCTTCGCCCGCGCTGTGCGCTACCTGACGCACGAGTCTCCGACTGAGCAGGCAAAGGGCAAGCACCTCTACGCCGACGGCGAGGTGTTCGCCTCCCCCGGCTACGACTGGCGAGCGGAAGTCGATGCCCTGCGTGCTCATGAGGGCCACATCCCACCGCTTCTCGATCGACTCCGAGTGGCGGTGCTAAGGGGCGAACGCAGCGCGCGCAGCATCTTCGACGAGTATCCGCAACTCTTCGTGCGCCACCACCTGGAGTTCGAGCGACTCGACGAATCGGCGCTGCGGGAGTACGCGACGCCCGAGCTGCGCGCCGCTCGAGTGGCGGAACGCCGGCAGCGGACGCGAGGCGTGCTGTGACGGGCACCGTCGAGCCACGCGTTGTTCCTGCCTCCTCAACGAATGATTGCGGAAATGATTTCCGAAATGATTCGCCAGCTGGAGGCTCAGCCCTCGAGCCAGCGATCCGCCCTGCTGAGCGGGTTGCGGCTCTCGCCTGCGGGTGCAACTCGTTCGCGTCCGCCGATGTCTCTCCGTGCCTCTGTGCCACCGTGCAGGAACAGCCAAAGGCTGTGGAACGGTGGTGGACAGCGAGCCCGCGCGCTTGGGGCACCTCCCCCTTCGACCTCGTAATGGCGCCTATCGATGGCGTCGGCGTCGTGCGCGGCTCGTGCCGCACCCAACGAGTTCGCAGTGATCGAGGTTCCAACACCGTTGCCACGCGGTCTCCTCTGGAGAACAGGAGGAGCGCGCTCCGCACTTACGTGTTCCCGGCGAAGGCTGTGCCTTCGCGTGGCCGACAAGAAGCCGCGGAGCGTGACACGGCCACTTGCCCGAGGAGCGACCAGCGAGTCGGGTCGGTAGAGCAGCCTCGTGGCTGCTCTCGACGCGCGTCGCGCGTCGGTGCCCCGCAGGGCCCCAAGGACTTTGGCGAGCGAAGCGACGCCAAAGTGTATGGGGCTACACCTTCTTCTGCCGCGAAGGAGACCGCCACCCTCCCGAAGGTGCTCGGGGGTGGTGGTGGGAGTCGCGGCAGGAGAAGCCCCTCGGGAGAGTCGCCGAAGGCATCGAGGGGTGCGACGACGAAGTCGGTGCGCCCCTCGATCAGCGTCGAGGGTGGCGAAGCATGAGCTACACGATGACGTTCGATGCGTCCCACAAGGTGGGACGCGGAGGGCACGCGCAGCGGTTTTTCCGCCACATCGCTCGTGAGGCGGATCAGCAGGCCGGCTTCCACTTCCCGCAGACGAATAAGAACATCGTGCCGGAACGGACGCAGAACAACCGCACGCTGATCAACGACGGGGCGGGCGGGTTCCGCCAACTCGTCTCGATCGATGGTCGGCCGCCGTCTCACGAGTTCCACACGTACCTCGGCAAACGTCTCGCGACCGTCAAGCGCCCACTCCGCAAGGACGCCGTTCTCCTCCGAGGGCTCATCCTGCAGCTCGACCCGAAGTGGTTCGACGATTTCAACCCGACGTGGCGCACGCATGGTCCCAACAAGGCGGCTGTCGACTACATGGGTGCCTCGTTCGACTGGGCGATTGATGAGTTCGGGCTCGAGAACGTGCTGGGATTCTCGCTGCACCTCGACGAGTACAGCCCGCAGCTGCAGGTACTCGTCACGCCCGTCACGCCTGACGGGCGCCTGTCCCAGAAGGACTTCTTCAAGAGTCCGAGCGACCTCCGCCGCCAGCACAAGGTCCTCCGCGAGCACATGGCGGCGGCCGGCTACGACGTGGAGACGCGCGTCACCGAGCGATCCCGCGAACACCTCAGTAGTAGCGAATTTCAGGCAAAGGCCGACCGGCTGCGCGACGCAGCCGCAGACGCCGCGGCAGAAAAGGCCACCTACGAGACCATGCGTATCAGCCTCAAGAACCGATCGACGAACCTGGATCGGCGAGAAGCGAGCATCGGTGTCCGTGAGACCGAACTCGCGGCTGCTCTTCAGGAGGCTCATCGAGTGCAAGAGACGGCCACAGCAGCACGTCGCGCCGCTGTAGCGGTCCAGGTGGCCACGCAGCGTGCCCGACAGGAAGCAGAACGGGAGCGTGACCAGCTGCGCGCCATCAATGAGCGGCTGCTGCACGTGCCGCCGGAGTTCGAGGCCTGGCTTGACAGGCGAAAGAGCAATGGCCAGCCGCTGCGCCACGTGTTCGAGTCAGACATGGCTCGCAGGCGGGCCGCTCGCGCAGAGGTGCAGCGACTGATGGACGGGGCTCCCGAGACGACGACCGCGGCGCAATCTGAGGCCGATTTCTGACCAATATCCGGTCACACTCCGGTCAGTTGTAGGCCAGCTGCATACATTCTGGTGATCTGGGCACCGGGGGACCGGTCTCTGACCACTTTATGCCCGGATGGGGACCCTAGTTCGGTCGGTTCCAGGACAGCCAACCCCTGGGGCGCTCCTGACGCCGTTTGGGGCGGGAATTGGTTTTCTGTGACCGCTTTGGGACCGTTTTATGGCCACACTTCGGCCACCATCCGGCCAGATATCACTCAAAAGGTTCTGGTCGCAGCTTCGTGCGCGATCAACTCAGAGCATGCGGTTCGCCAGGCGTGATCGAGCCGACAGAGAGAGCCTCCTCTCCCCACACGCTCGCGACGGACCCGGGAGTCTGGTGAAGTGCCGCCGCCAGTCGAGAGGACGTTAATGACGCCGAGCGAGTGGAAGAAGCCGCGTCAGACCCATCGTCCGCCAGGGGCCGCCTGAGGGTGCTCGGCGTCGAGGCGAAACAGCGCGGGTGGCGGCTGTGAGAGGCGTCCGTGGTCCAGGCAACCCGACACGCCCGAAGCCTGTGAAATATCCGTACCTAGATTGGCACGTAAACGAGCATTACCTAACGGATATTACCTCGGCACCCGCCGAGCATCGAGCGGTTCTGCCTAACGTGCGGCGATGAGTACCGCCAGAGATCCCTTCGCAGCACAGAGGCTATCGCCCCAGCCGGCCACCAACAGCGAAGCTGAGAACGAGCTCCTGACCGCGATCCGAGCGCTTCGTGCCGAGGGCGACTACCTCGTCCGCGGCCTCGCAACCGTGATCCGCAGCATGCCGCCAGTCCCGCCCAGATCGGACCAGTCAGCGCACGCCAAGGCGCTCGTCGACACCGGGGCGATGACAGCCGAGGACGTGGCTGCCGCTGAAGACCGGCTTGCGCAGGATTCGCTCCAGCTCCTGCAAGCAGCCGGCTGGCTCGCAAGCGCTTGGGAGACGGTGTCGCTGGACGCGGCATCCAGGCTCCTACACAGGACTCCGCAGGAGCTCCTCCGGGCCGCGGATCGAAACGAGCTTCTGATAGTCGAGCTCGGCAGCGAACAACGGATCCCGACTTGGCAGTTCACGACTCGACCCGTCGGGCATCTCCTACCGCACCTCGCCGAACTGATGCCTGCACTTCTCAACCGATGGCGGCCGCTCACGATCGGGCGCTTCTTCACGACGCGTCAGGAGGACCTCTTCGACGAGGGCATGAAGACGCCCGCGGCCTGGCTCGAGGACGGTGGCGATCCCTCTGAGGTACTCGATCGCATCGACGCGGGACTGCACCGATGAAGGCGAGGGGCATCGCAGCAACGGCCGTCCAAGCCGCACACGTCTCAGCCCCTCACCGCTCCCACTCGCGGACCGGAGGCGCCTCATGAACGAGCCTGACGCGAGTTCCGACTGGAGAAACCGAGCAGCCGCATTCCGGCAGATCCTGAATCGGGAGACCGCTCGGGTCGCGGTCGCGCGACTGAGCGAGGTGTCATGGTTCGGTCACAGGACCTGGGAGGATCTGAGCCGTCAGGAGCAGGACGACATCCTTGGGTGGGTGGAACTCGTCTCCGCCGCGCAGATCGAGGCGTACGGTTCCGCGCTGAAGCTTGCAGGTCTCGAGGTCGACGATGCCTGAGGATCGCGTGGCATGGTGGCCAAGTCAAGACACGCCGCCTCCAGCGAGCTGGTCCTACGTGATCGAGGACCTACTCGCTCCCGATCGTTCGCAGGAGTGGGCGCGTGCCGCGGCACTCTTCATCGATGAGCACAGGAAGCGATTTGGTCGTGGCCCGACGTTCAACGAAGTGTTCAATCACCTTCTTCCGGAAGCGGACGGAGTTCCGTCACGGCGCCCGGAAGGCGTGAGCTCGCGGGACCACTACCTCGCTAGGAGCGATTTTCGGCTCCACGTGATGCGCGAATGGCGCAAGCACGACCTGTTCGCGTGGAGAACAGGAGTGACGCGAAGCCTCAACGTCAAGGGAAGGTTTGCGCGGATGCTGCGTCAGCTTGAGCGAGCGGACACAGAGGGACCGTGAGACGCGCACATGTGTCCGGCGCGATGAGGATGAGGTGCGAAGGCGCGGGGGTTTGCGACGTCGTCGCTCGATCGAGCCGCCACGACGCGTGAGTACACACCCGCGCACGAACCTGTCGCGAGATCGTGCACGTCAAGGGGCCAGCGCGATGCCTGGTACTCCGCGGCAGCAGCGATCCTCGGCCCGAAACTCGTGCACAATCTCGCGACGACACTCAAGTTCTTGAGGGGCGCCCGCGCGGCGGCTCCATCGGGATGCCGAACCGCCAGTGCACCAGCGTGCACGTTCTTTTTCTTCGCACGCAGGCGGCCAAACAATGCAACCCGTTCCGGTACCGGTACAACCGGTACGCGGCCAGCACCCGCGCCTCGCACTGGGGCTGGCGACGCGCGCTGTCGATCTGACTGGATGGAAGCCATGGGGACGAACGACACCACCGGCGCCGGCGCCTCCGCTCAGCGCGAGTACGACCGCCGGCGGGCGAGCGACGAGGCGAAAATCCGCGAGACGTGGGGCGACGGCACCATCGGCACGATCGCCGTCGCGCTCTCGGGCGAGCGACAGAGTACCGTTGCGTGGAAGTCCGGCGCAGCCGGCGAGGCCGAGGTCGGGCGGGCCCTCGACGCGATCGCCAACGAGCACGTCGTCGTGCTCCACGACCGCCGCATCCCCCGGTCCCGCGCGAACATCGACCACATCGTCATCACCCGCTCCGGCGTCTGGGTCATCGACGCGAAGCGGTACCGGAACAAGCGGCCCCGCCTGCAGGTCGAAGGCGGGCTCTTCAGGCCCCGCACCGAGAAGCTCGTCATCGGCGGGGATCGCACGAAGCTCGTCGACGGTGTGCTCCGTCAGGTCGCGCTCGTGCAGGACGTCGTCGGTCCGGTCAGCGTGCACGGCGCGCTCTGCTTCGTCGATGCGGATTGGCCGCTCTTCGGCGGCTCGTTCACCGTGCGAGGCATCGACGTCTGCTGGCCGAGGCGGCTCTCGACGCAGCTCACCGCGCTCGAGGGGGCGGTCGACGCGACCGCGGTCGCTGCTGCGATCGCCGCGCACTTCCCGCCCGCCTGAGTTCTGCGCTGAGCCGGGCCGAGATGGCGACAACGCCGCCGCTATTGTCACTTACCGCTGCTAAGTGACAATAGCGAGGCGGAGCACGCGGCTCTGCGCCGCTTGCCGCCCGGTCAGGACGCGCGAGGCACGTTCGCACGCACGTCGTCAGCTTGTGCTTCGTCGAGCTCCCAGCGCTCGTGCTTCGGGTGTTCCGGGTACTTCGCGCGCAGGTACGCCCGCACGACTTGCCCCGGCCGGGACTCGTTCGTGTAACCGAGCTCAGCTGCCAGCTCTCGTGGTGTGTACGTCGTCATGAGCGCGGCCGCTTCGAGTGATTGCTGGTGGGGTTCCGCGGCTTGGTGAGCGACTTCGAGTTCGTCCGGCAGACCTCGCCGACGTCGGAGCCGCAGGCGGGGCACGGGTGCGTCAGGTCCTCGGTGGCGCGCAGATCGCGTTCCATCCCGGCGTAGAACGCGTCCACTGGAACGCTGGACGAGTCGAGGATCGCCTGTTCGACGAGATCACGGTGCTTCACTAGGGCGTCGTAGAACCGCTTCGGGTCGTCTGCCACGCGCATCACGGTCGGGGCGACCTCCCGCAGCGCCTGCTGCAGGTTGGGGAACGGTCGCGGGCCGCCGAAGTCGCCGTTGCCTACGCGGACGCCGTCCCCTCGGGCCTCAGCGATGTGCAGCATCTCGAGGTAGTGCAACTCGAGAGGCGACTCCGCCGTCGCGACGATTGTCTTGGTCAGCGTGCTGGTGCCATGCGCAGCGATCACCTCCGTCATGAAGGCGCCGCTGCCGAAGTAGCGGTCAATGTGCGCCGAGTCGAGGCGCGTGCTCTGTCCGATGTAGGTCCACGCTTTGTCGGCCGGTTCGGTTCTGAACACGTACCCGATCGCTGTCGCCGGCACCCTTGCCTGATCGCTCATCGTCACCGCTTCTCCGAGGTTGTCGTCATCACCTGGCGGTAGAAGTCGCGAGTCAGTCGTCGTTCGGGAGATACCAGCCGTGCTCGCGGTGGCGCGTTGCTGGCGGGTTGGGGTGCTCTCGTTCGTATGCCTCATTCGACCGCCGCACCATCTCTGCGTCGTACCGCCGCAGCTCGTCGTACCGGTCGTCGCCGGCGATGTGGCGCAGCCGTATCGCCTCGCGCTTCAGTGCCAATTCGTCGTCGCTGTAGGGGCGGAGACTGCCTAGCGCTTTTGCGACGGAGTTCAAGATGCCCATTGTCAGACCTCGGGGACCCCGTGGGCGCGCGCATCCTCGTTCCACTCATCGAGCCGAGCCGAGAGCATGTTGGTTAGCTCACGAGCAGTGGGGGAATGCAGGTAGTGCTTCACACCGTGAACGGTGACCGCGATGCACTCATCGGCCTGAGGGTCGGTTATCGCGACGTCGACGTGGCCGCGAGGCCAGTTCTGTGGCGTCGCTGGCTCGTGTGTCTCGGCCGGCAACGGCGCGGCTGCGCGCTCTGCTTTGAGTCTGGCTCCCTTACCCATGTGTAGATGATGACACCTCTAGTCCCCGGTCGGTAGGGAATCACGGGTGCTGGGATGAGCCGGGAGGGCAGGGGGCGATCCCGGTCTGCTGGTTGCTGTGAGACCGCCAGCGGCGAAGGTAGCGGCTAATGTCCTCCTTTCTAGTCGCTCTGACCCAGGGCGCGCCAGGCGCAACCAGCGCAGACCCTGGCACCGTCGGGAAGAAGCGCCGTGGCATATCTAAGAGACGACTACGACGCGACACCGATCTACCACGCCGTCGACTTTCCCCGACGGGGGCGCTCCTGGTACCGGCATGAGCAGTCGCGCTAGGATGTCACGGCGTCCGAAAGCGCCTGGATGGTTTCCCGCGCGAGGTTCGCCGATTCGTCGGACACCCCCTTCGAAACGCCCACGATGAGGGGGGCCAGCAGGCCGCTGATGATGCGGATCGATTTCTTGAGCTTTCCCTCGTCGGGTTCGGCCAGGGTGGTCTCTGCAAGCGCCTCTCCTGCCGTCGTCCTGAGGTCCGCCTCGTCCTCGGCGGAAAGTTGGAACGCAGCGCTGCTCGTGACGATGGTGGCTAGAAGCTGGGCTACTGTCTCGAGTCCCGGGGCAATCGTTTCAACGCGATGCTGCGTCTGGTGGACGGGGCCGGTGTTGCCCCACGCGAGCTGAGCGCCGTCTCCGTTGACGGTCACCGCCGGGCCGTGCTGGTGGATGACCGTTGGCGGTGCCGTCGCAGGCAGGTGACTTGCCGTTGACGGCTGCACCGGCACCTTGAGTGGGCGCTTGTTGAACTCTCGCTGCAGCTCCTTGGTGAGCTTGTCGAGTTGGCGTTTGTCGATTTTGAAGCCGTTTGCCATGGTGGCTATCCCTTCGTCGAGGTGGAGGCGGGCGCACCGCTGATCGGTGCGCCCGCCATCCGTTACTTGGAGCGCTTCGTTGCTGCCTGCGCCAGGGCGCTGGCCGCGATGCTGCGGGTGCGGGCAGATGACCGGCCGTCGCGAAGTGCTGCCGATGCCTTCTTCGCCACGCTCTTGCTCGTGACGCGGGTCGAGGGCTTTCCCATCTTGATCACCTCCTCCCTGAGGTGTCGTCGTGATGTAGGGCTACGGCGTCCGGAACGAACGACGGCAGGAGTCGCAGAGGACGTTGACTCCGCGGACGTAGGCGGCGATGTTCCGATGGGCGTGTCGGCAGTGCGGGCACGTGATGGTGTAGGTGCGGGTCTTCACCCGAACCGTGATCCGACGGGGCATTGCGGTCTCCTGACCAGCTGACCTCCGCGCCTGCCGCGAGGAGTCACGCGGGTGCGTCACGTCGTCATCGGCGGGCTAAGCTCGTGGGTGATTCTTGGCGGAATCCACGGGCCCCTGTTGCGGAGACCGACCTCGGTCGGACTCTCCGACCAGGGGCCTTGCTCTTCACCGCCAATACTACATCTGGGGTCCGACACTGACCTTGACCACAAGATGAAGTGTTACAACCATGTAGTTCCCGGCGCGAGTTCTCCACAAGGGGGACAGGTGTTCGCACCCCGGAATCCCGCATATTCACTAGCTGCTGGCCGGACCCATCCACAAGGCCTGTTGCGCATTCCACAGGGTGTGTAGAACTTCAGCGGGCGTGTCGGAGTGGCCTGTGCCCTGAAACTGCACTGACTTTGCCGGTAGCAAGGCAGGGCTCTCGGGGTGTGGGTCTGACCTCATCAGCTGGCTCAAAGACGGGGAAAGCTGACCGAGGCGGAGCGTTCGGAAGGGGCGCCCGGTGCCCCCCCCTTCGACACGACGGTGCGACGGGTGTTGAACTCCCTCAGCTCGAGGTCTGCGCGTTGATCCGCCGTCGACAGCGCCTTGAAGCACGCTGTCTATGGGTGCTGTCATGTGCCGTAAGCCGGTCCGCGATCGGCCGGGCGGCGTAGTTCAACCCTCTCGCGCGCCGCGGCGTCGCAGATGCCCCGTCCGATTTGATTCTCACTCGGCTGCGCCATACGGACGCCCCGCCACGGACGAGATCGCCTACTGGCCAACCGTGGATGCCGATCGGCACTGGTCCGAGCAGTCGCACGACGGCCGGCCTGCGCGACAGCCAACTCTTCACTCACATGCTCAGCTCCATGTCACTTCAAGGGTCACGATTCACGCCGGTGATAGTGCCTGTTATCCGAAACGGAGCACCCCCCTCGGGCGCTCGAAGACCGCGAAATCCCTTCAGAACGCCAGGCCCCGCCGGTAAACTGGACCCGTACGAAACGGAGCCGCCATGCGCCAGGCAACCCACCTGCAGGCCGTCACCGGGTCCGGCACCGCGAAGCGGCGCGAGACCGCGCCAGCACGCACCGACGCCGAGATCCAGCGCGCGATCACCCGCGCTGACGCCGCACTCGGCGCCGCCGACCACCAGGTCACCGACGAGGAAACCCGTGAGCTCGGCAGGCAGATCGCCGCTGGCACCGTCACCGGTGACGAAGCAGCGGCTCGCATCATCGAGAAGCTGCGCGCAACTCACCATCGACCTTGAAGGGCTAACGCCAGTGGTGGCTGCGGCCCGAAGTGTGGTTGCTCACACTTGCTGCGAGAAGGTCCGTTACCGCCTGGTTACCGGAGGAGCTGACAGGTCGAATTGAAAGAGCCCCGGATCCCCGTCGTAACGGTGATCTGGGGCTCTTTGCGCTGGCGGTACCGGTGGGATTTGAACCCACGGTGGAGTTGCCCCCACACATGTTTTCGAGACATGATCCTTCGGCCGCTCGGACACGGTACCGGGAAAGAGTTTACACGATCCGGGAGGCACGTCGAACCACCGCGGTTCGGCCTCCCCTCCACAGGTGGTGCTGTCGGCACGCTCCTCCACAGACCGCCAGCGGCAGGGCCGAGCACGAGCCGGTCCGCGTACCGTCCTCGGCATGAAGAACCGCACCCTCGTCGCACTGCTCACCTCGGTCCTCGGCGGCGCCGTCGTCATCGGCGGCGGCGCGTTCGGTGCGCGGGCGGGCGTCCGCGGGCAACGGGCGGCCTCGCAGCGGGTCGTCGACATGCTCCCGGTGCACGCCGACTGGTGGCGCGAGCGGCTGCAGCACGAGGGTCAGCTGACCTACCTGGCGATCGGTGACTCCGCCGCCCAGGGAGTCGGAGCGACGGCTCCGGCACGGGGCTACGTCGGGCTCCTCGCACGACGGATCCGTCACCGGTCCCGCATGTCGGTCCGCGTCGTGAACCTCAGCGTGTCCGGGTCGACGACGTGGGGCGCGAAGCGGGACCAGCTGCCGAAGCTCCGGAACTACACGCCCGACGTCTGCACCGTGTCGATCGGCGCGAACGACATCGCGGACTTCCACCCGGACAAGTTCGAGCGGAACATCCGGGAGATCTACGGCGCGGTGCCGTCGCACGCCATCGTCGCGGAGCTGCCGTGCATGTGGGTGCCGGACCGGGAGCGCAAGGTGGCGGTCGCGAACGAGATCGTGCACCGCGTCGCCGCGGAGTACGGGTTGACCGTGGCGCCCCTGCACGTGATCACGAAGCGGGTCGGCCTGCGGCGCACGTTCTTCAACAGCTACGGGGACCTGTTCCACCCGAACGACCGCGGGTACGAGATCTGGGCGAGCGCCTTCGAGCCGGCGGTGGACGCGCGCGTCGACACGGTGGCAGCGATCCGGCACTACCTCTCCGCGCGGGAAGCCGAGGACCTCGGCGCCGAGGCAGGTGCGGTCGCCGCCGCCCGCGCGGACCAGGACAACGAGCACGCGGCGGGGTTGGAGCACGCCGCGGCGCTCGAGCACGCCGACCGTCCGACCCGTGCCGAACGGTTCCGGCAGCGCATGACCGGATCGATCCCCCTGCCGCACCACGGTGGTGTCGCACCCGCACCCACCGACGATGAACAGACCGACGTCGACGAACAGACCCGCGTCGAGGACGCCGACGGCAGCACCACGGACCGGCGTCCCGGTGATGTCGGCGGGGACGCCTAGCCTCGTCGCATGGCCCGCACCCAGTCCCTCTACCGCTGCACCGAGTGCGGGTGGACCAGCATCAAGTGGGTCGGCCGCTGCGGCGAGTGCCAGGCGTGGGGCACCGTCGAGGACACCACGGCGGCGGCTGCGAGCTCGCGCGGTACGGCGGCGGTCGTGGTCGCCGGTGACCGTACGGCCCGTCCGATCACCCAGGCGCGCGGCACCGCGGTCCAGCGCTGGAACACCGGCATCGGCGAGTTCGACCGCGTGCTCGGCGGCGGCATCGTCCCCGGCGCGGCCGTGCTGCTCTCCGGCGAACCCGGCGTGGGCAAGTCGACCCTCCTGCTCGAGGTCGCCTCGCGCGCCGCGGCGACGGGCAAGCGCGTCCTCTACGTCAGCGCCGAGGAGTCCGTCGACCAAGTGCGACTCCGCGCCGAGCGCACGAACGCCATGCACGACCAGCTGTACCTCGCGAGCGAGGTCGACCTCGGCGTCATCCTCGGTCAGATCGACCAGGTGCAGCCCGACCTCGTGATCGCCGACTCCGTGCAGACGATCTCGTCGAGTTCGGTGGACGGGATCGCGGGCGGCACGTCCCAGGTCCGCGAGGTCGCGTCGACGCTCATCCGGGTGGCGAAGGACCGCGGACTACCGGTCCTCATCGTCGGCCACGTGACGAAGGACGGCACGATCGCCGGGCCCCGACTGCTCGAACACCTCGTCGACGTCGTGTGCCACTTCGAGGGTGACCGGCAGACCGCCCTCCGCTTCGTCCGGGCGTTGAAGAACCGCTTCGGCCCGACCGACGAGGTCGGCTGCTTCGACATGGCCGGCGACGGCATCCACGAGGTGCCCGACCCCAGCGGGCTGTTCATGTCGCGCAACGGCACGCCCGTGTCCGGCACGTGCGTGACCGTCGCGCTCGAGGGCCGACGCGCGCTCCCCGTCGAGGTGCAGGCCCTCGTCGTGCCGAGCTCGGCGCCGCAGCCGCGCCGGGTCGTGAACGGTGTCGATGCCTCGCGCGTCGCGATGCTGCTCGCCGTCCTCGAACGACGTGCGGGCCTGAAGCTGTCCGACGCCGACGTCTACGTCTCGACGGTCGGCGGCATGAAGCTCACCGAGCCCGGCGCCGACCTCGCGATCGCCCTCGCGCTGGCCAGCGCGGCACGTGACCGCCCGTACCCGCACACCCTCGCGGCGATCGGAGAGATCAGCCTCGCCGGCGAGATCCGTCCCGCGAACGGCGCGAAGCAACGCGCGAGCGAGGCTGCTCGGCTCGGGTTCACGACGGTCCTCGGGGCGGGCTCCGAGCACCTGCGCGAGGCGCTCCGCGTCGCGTTCTCGCTCACCCAGTCGGCGCGCGAGCGGGAACTCGACCGCGCGTTCTGACCGGCCCGATCCGCGCAGTGGCGGGCCGGACGCACGGGGCGGAGGCGAGCCGCGCCTCCAGGCCGGCTACGCGCGCAGCGCGGCCAACAGCTCGGCGGGCGACGACTGCATCGTGTGCGGCCCCGCGATGTCGAAGAACACACCCTCGAGCGAATCGAGGTGCGCGGCGAGGAACTCCTCGAGCCGCGGCGCGTCGTAGACCATGACCTGCCGGATCTTCTCGTCGGGCACCATCGCCGTGTAGGCGTCCGCCGACGAGAACAGCAGCAGGATGCGCTTGTCCGACCCCTCACGGCCGAACACCCGGACCTGCATGTCCTTCTTCCCCGTGACGAGACGGGGGACGATCACGATGTCGTTGCGCAGGGCGAACGCGACCGCGGCCACGTCCTGCTTCGCGAGGGCCTCCTCGAGCTGCTCGCTCCGGAAGCGCTGTTCCTTGTCTGCCATCGCCCCTAGTCCACCAGATCTCGCCGGTCCGCGTGGACAGCCGGACCGGACGCCGGGAGGCGGTCGTCCTCGACCCCGAGGCCCGCGACGGCGTTCGCGAAGCCGCGGCGGTCCCGCGTCGCGATCAGGCCGACGACGGCGGCGACGGCCAGGGCCGTCCCGACGAGGCCGGAGAACGGGAACGTCACGGCGCCGGCGAACGACCAGCCGCCGGATCCGAGTGCCCACCTCGCGAGTCGGCGGCCGGGGTCGGGCACCGGGGTCGGTCGGAGCCGGACGACGTGCTCGCCGAGGGTCCTGCCGGTGACCAGCACGACCACGAGCTGGCCGAGGGGCGCGACGAGTGACGCCGCGGTGACGGTGCCGGTCGCCAGGAGCGACCGCTCGTCCACCTCCAGGAGCGCGAGTGTGATCGCGGCACCCGAGGAGAGCAGGCCGGTCGTGAACACGACGGCCAGCAGGTCCGCCAGCATGCCGAACGCACGCCGGAGGAACGTGACCGGTCTGGGCGCGGACGCGTCGGACGGGCGGTCCGAACCGGCGAGCACCGCGACGAGGGGCGCGGCGAACGTCCCGAGGGCGGCTCCGGTGGTGTTCGCGAGCAGGTCGTCGACGTCGAACAGCCGGTAGGCGCACTCGTAGAGGAACCAGTCGCCGGTGAGCTGGGTGGTCTCGACGAGCAGCGACACGACGAAGCCGACGGCCGCGCCGACCAGGAGGCCGGCGAACCAGCGGTGCCGCAGGACCGCGTGGCGGACGAGCGCGCCGAGCGGCACGAACAGGACCACGTTCAGCAGGACCTGTGCCGCGGCGGGGTTGGCGAGCAGGGACCGCGGGCCGCTGATGCCGCCCTCGCGGGCGATGTCGTGCAGGAAGGTGAACGGCACGAGCTGCGGGGACGGGCTCGGGCACAGGGATGCGGGGTCGTCGGGGAGCGGCAGGAGGGTGTAGGTCACGAGTGCCAGCGCGTACACGAGCGTCCCGAACGCGACCACGCCACGCCGGAACCCGAGGACTCCGTGGCGCCGGTACTCGAGCGCCGCCCAGGGTACGAGCGCGGCGACCGCGAGGGCCGTCCCGGCAACGAAGGCGATCACTCCCGGCAGCACCTTTCCCACGTCGGACAGGGTACGCAAGTCAGATTCTCGGGACGGATCTCGCCAGAGGACTCCCGCAGAGGCCACTCGGCACTGTAGGTTGGTCTCAACCGCTCCGGCGGGAGTCCATCGTTCTTCTGGTGCTCTGCACCTTCGAGCGCCAACGGTCACTGACCTTCCCAGGTCGCCTGGCCCCGAACCCGTTCCGCCGGCCCATGCCCGCGGGGCGCATCGATCTACGACATCCGTCGGTGGATCGGCGGCAGTACGTGCCGCCTCGCAAGACAGGCAGCGATATCTCGCCTGGCAAGAAAGTAAGGAAACGCCATCATGGCAACTGGCACCGTCAAGTGGTTCAACAACGAAAAGGGCTTCGGCTTCATCGCTCCGGACGACGGCAGCGCCGACGTCTTCGCGCACTTCTCCGCGATCGGTGGCAACGGCTACAAGTCGCTCGAGGAGAACCAGAAGGTGGAGTTCGAGATCACCGAGGGCCGCAAGGGCCCGCAGGCGGAGAACATCACCGTCATCGGCTGATCACCGCATCTGCTCGAACGGGCTCGTCGTCTTCGGACGGCGGGCCCGTTCTGCGTCTGCGGGGAGCGACCGGAGCGCAGCGTCGCGCGCCCGCGCCCCCGCGCCCCCGCGCCCCCGCGCCCTAGTTC
>NZ_MCIG01000007.1 GCF_001705035.1 Curtobacterium sp. UCD-KPL2560
GCGTTCGCGGGATGCATGCCCGCACTCTGTCGCCGGAGGTGCCCACACGGACGACCGCGAGCCGATCTGTGGACAACCGCCGCGCCTCCCGGCCGCGCACCGTGCTCGCGAAAGCGACAGTTCACCGCCGACGGTTCGGGCGGAACTGTCGCTTTCCGATGGGAAACGTGCGCCGGGCGGTGAGAACTGTCGCTTTCGCGAGCACGGTGCGCGGCCGGGAGGCGCGGCGGTTGTCCACAGATCGGCTCGCGGTCGTCCGTGTGGGCACCTCCGGCGACAGAGTGCGGGCATGCATCCCGCGAACGCCGTCGACCTGTTCCGGACCGACCCCGTCGACCGAGCTGCGGCGCGGGACCTCCAGCGCCGTTGTCGGTCGGGCGACCTCGTGCGGGTCCGACACGGTGTCTACGTCGGGCGCGACGCGTGGGAGGGGCTCGACGGGCGGAGCCGCCACCTCGTCCGGATGCGTGCGGCATCCCCGCTGCTCCGTCCTGCCGCCGTCTGGGCGCTCGACTCCGCGGCGGCCGTGCTCGGCGTGCCACGGCTCGACGCATGGCCGGACCGCGTGCACGCCATGGTCCCGGGGATCGAGCACGACCTGCAGCGCGTCGGGCTCACCCTGCACGCCGGGGTCCCGCGCCCGTCGGGACGGCACTTCCACGGTGTCGGTTTCACGGACCTCGCCCAGACCACCGTCGAGATCGCACGACGGGGATCGCTCTCGACGGCGGTCGTCGTCCTGGACCACGCACTGCGCGACGGTGTGGACGTCGAGCTGCTCGGTCGGCTCGCGCTCGCGTCCGGTCCGTGGGGGAGTACCCGGGTTGCACAGGCCCTCGACCACTGCGACGCGCGGCACGAGTCGGTCGGTGAGTCGTACTTCGCCGCGCGCGCAGCGGAGTTGCGGTGCCCGCCGATAGAGCCGCAGCGCGAGTTCCGTCACGCGGACGGGACGGTCGACCGGGTCGACTTCTGGCTGCCGAGGGAAGGGATCGTCGTGGAGTTCGACGGACGGCAGAAGTACGAGGACCCGGCGATGCTCGCGGGCCGGAGCAGTGCTGGGGCGGTCTGGGTCGAGAAGCTCCGCGAGGACCGCATCCGCGCCCGACCCGAGGTCAACGGCTTCGTCCGTGTCCACTGGGGTCATCTCGTGAAGCCGGAGCTGCTGCGCGCACACCTGCGCCAGCACGGCGTCCCGTGTCGTTGATCCGACGCGGTCGCTGAGCCGCCGGATGTCCGGTGAGTCCCTCGGGAAAGCGACAGTTCGCGCCGGGGCCGCCCCGAGCCTCCCGTCAAAGCGACAGTCTCGTCCGGATGATCGGCGGCGAACTGTCGCTTTCGCGATCCGTCCGGGTGGTGGGGAACGGACCGGGGGCGGCGCGCGGGGGCGGCGCGCGAGGAAGGAGGTCGCGAAGGCGAGGGCGCCCGCGGGTCAGTGCAGGGTGCTGTGGCGGCGGCCGTAGGCCAGGTAGAGCACGGCGCCGACGACCATCCACACGCCGAACGCGATCCACGTCCCGGCGCCGAGGAACACCGCGAGCAGCACGCAGCACAGGGTGCCGAGCACCGGGACCACGGGGAACAGCGGGACGCGGTAGGAGCGCTCGAGGTCGGGGCGGGAGCGGCGCAGCACGATGACCGAGACGTTCACGAGGGCGAACGCCACGAGGGTGCCGATGCTCGTCGCGTCGGCGAGCTCGCCCAGGGGCACGAGTGCGGCCACGACGGTGACGACGATGCCGACGACGAGCGTGCCCGCGACGGGTGTCCCGGTCCGTGCGGAGACGCGGCCGAAGAGTTTCGGCACGAGGCCGTCGCGCGCCATCGTGAGCAGGATGCGGGTCTGCCCGTACAGGACGGTGAGCACGACGCTCGCGATGGCGATGACGGCACCGATCGAGAAGACGAGCGCGACGACGGGCTGCCCGGTGACCTCGACGACGATGCGGACGAGCGAGGCCTCGTCGGACGAGAACGACGTCCAGGAGCGGGCGCCGATCGCCGCGATCGCCACGAGGATGTAGAGCGCGGTGATGAGGGCGATCGACCCGATGATGGCGCGGGGGAGGTCGCGGCGGGGGTCCTTCGCCTCCTCGCCGGCGGTGGACGCGGCGTCGAAGCCGATGTACGAGAAGAACAGGCGCGATGCCGCCGCGGTGACGCCCGCGGCGCCCATCGGTGCCAGCGGCGTGAAGTTCTGCGCCTGGAACGCCGTGAACGCCACGACGACGAAGAACACGAGCAGGGCGATCTTCACCGCGACCATGAGCGTGTTCACCCACGCGCTCTCCCGCGCGCCGGGCAGCAGGACGACGGTCGCGAGGAGCACGAGCACCGCGGCGGGCAGGTTCACGACGCCGCCGTCCCCGGGCGGGGCCGCGAGCGCGGTGGGCAGGTGCAGCCCGAACACGCGCAGGGTCTCGTCGACGTACTCGCTCGCACCGACGGCGACCGCGGCGACGGAGACCGCGTACTCCAGGACGAGGCACCAGCCGCAGACCCAGGCGATGCCCTCGCCCATGGTCGCGTAGGTGTACGAGTAGCTCGACCCTGACGTCGGCACGGCCCCGGCCATCTCGGCGTACGACAGCGCGGACAGGAGCGCGGCGACGCCGGCGACCACGAAGGAGATCCAGACCGCCGGCCCGGCCAGCGGGACCGCGGTGCCGAGGACCACGAGGATGCCCGTGCCGAGCGTCGCGCCGACGCTGATCATCGTCAGGTGCCAGACCCCGAGCGACCGACGCAGCGGGCGGCCGTCGACCCCGGTGGACGCCTCGGCCTGCAGGCGCTCGACGGGCTTGCGGCGTGCGAGCTGCTCGCGGAGCGACGGGGGACGGGGCGGCGCGGACGTCATGGGACCTCGGACGGGGCGGTGGGACGGGGACGCACGATGGTGGCACGGCCCCTGAACAGGGTCAAATACGCCGGGGACGGTCGGTGTCGCAGGGCGGGGATAGGTTTGCCCCATGAGCATGGGGCACGGAGCACGCGGGGGCGGCGGTCCGCGCGGGGTCGGCCGGATCTCGAGCGGCGACACCGCCGCGCAGAAGGCCGCGAACGCCGAGGCTCCCCGGATCCCGCACCTGCTGCGCCGGATCGCCGGGCTGTTCGCGCCGCACCGTCGCGCGATCGTCCTCACGGTGGCGCTCGTGCTCGTCGGCGCCGCGGTGTCGGTCGTGCCGCCGCTGCTGACCCAGCAGGCCTTCGACCGCGGACTGTTCCCGCCGGGCGGCCGCCCCGACGTCCCGGTGCTGCTCGAGCTCGTCGGCGCGATGGTCTTCCTCTGGATCGCGAGCGCCGGCATCGGCATCTGGCAGACCTACCTGACCGCGACGGTCGGCAACCAGGTGATGGGGTCGATGCGGATGCGCCTGTTCGGGCACCTGCAGCGCATGGAGCTCGCGTTCTTCACCCGCACGAAGACGGGCGTCATCCAGTCGCGGCTGCAGAACGACGTCGGCGGCGTCGCGAGCGTGCTGAACAACACGATCTCGTCGGTGCTCGGCAACACCGTGACGGTGATCGCGGCCGTGGTCGCGATGCTGCTGCTGAGCTGGCAGATGACCGTCGTCGCCGTCGTCCTGCTCCCGCTGCTCGTGTTCGCGCAGCGGCGGGTCGGCCAGGTGCGGGCGCGGATCGCGGCGCAGACCCAGGAGTCGCTGTCCGACATGACGGCGATCACGCAGGAAGCCCTGAGCGTCTCCGGCATCCTGCTCGCCAAGAGCTTCAACCAGCAGCGCAGCGAGACGCAGCGCTACGAGGACGAGAACCGCAACCAGATCCGGCTGCAGGTCCGGCAGCAGATGTCCGGGCAGTGGTTCTTCGCCATCGTGTCGATCTTCCTGTCGATCATCCCCGCGATCATCTACCTCGTGGCCGCGTGGCTCATCATCGGCGACGTCCCGATCACCGCGGGCACGATCGTCGCCTTCACCACCGTGCAGTCGCGGCTCCTGTTCCCGACGGTCGGGCTCCTCCGGGTCGTACTCGACCTGCAGACCTCGGGTGCGCTGTTCGCCCGGATCTTCGAGTACCTCGACCTGAAGCCCGCGATCACGGACGCCCCGGACGCGCAGCAGGTCGACACCACGCGGGTCGGGCACGTCGCGTTCGACGACGTCACGTTCGCCTACCCGGACGGCGAGCCCGACAAGCCCACGCTCCGCGGGGTCTCGTTCGAGTTGCAGCCCGGGCAGTTCGCGGCCTTCGTCGGACCCTCCGGGGCGGGCAAGACCACCATCTCGTACCTCGTCCCGCGGCTGTACGAGGCGTCGTCGGGCACGGTCCGGTTCGCCGGCACCGACGTCCGCGCGCTGCAGCACGAGGACCTGATGCGGCACGTCGGCATCGTGAGCCAGGAGACCTACCTGTTCCACGCGACGATCGGCGACAACCTGCGGTACGCGAAGCCGGACGCCACCGACGCCGAGCTCGAACGCGCGGCACGGGCGGCGAACATCCACGAGACGATCGTGTCGTTCCCGGACGGGTACGACACCGTCGTCGGGGAGCGGGGCTACCGACTGTCCGGCGGCGAGAAGCAGCGGATCGCGATCGCGCGCGTGCTGCTCAAGGACCCGCCGGTGCTCGTGCTCGACGAGGCCACCAGTGCGCTCGACTCCATCTCCGAGTACGTGGTGCAGACGGCCCTCGACACGGCGGCGGCCGGACGGACCACCATCTCGATCGCACACCGGCTGTCGACCGTCCGCGACGCCGACGTCATCTTCGTGCTCGACCACGGGCAGATCGTGGAGCAGGGGTCGCACGACGAACTCCTCGGCCGCGACGGCACGTACGCGGCCCTGTACCGCCAGCAGGCCGCGCCGGTGACGGCCGACCGTCGCGGCTGACGCCCGCGCGGGGGCCGTCCCGGTCGGGAGGCGCGGCGCGGCTCCGCACCGTCCGTCCGGACCCAGCGCACGCGCCTCCGGGACCGGCGTCACCTGCCGGGACCGCGCCGCGCCTCCGGGACCGGCGTCACCTGCCGGGACCGCGCCGCGCCTCCACGGCCGGTGGGACGGTCCGGCCCGCGCTCGCACGGTCCGGCCCGCGCTCCCACGGTCCGGCCCGCGCTCCCACGGTCCGTCTCGCGCGCCCACGGTCCCACCCGGAAGCCGCGCGGACGACGCGGAGCGCCTCCCGGCGCCTCCCGGCGCCGCCCGGACGACGCGGGGCGCAACGTCCCAGCCGTGCCGCACCGCCGCCACCTAGACTCGCCGCGTGCGCTACGCAGACTCCGTCGTCGACCTGGTCGGCGACACCCCGCTCGTCCGGCTGAACCGCGTCACCGAGGGCCTCCGCGCCACCGTCCTGGTCAAGGTCGAGTACCTCAACCCGGGCGGCTCGTCGAAGGACCGCATCGCCACGCGGATCCTCGACGCGGCCGAGGCCTCGGGCGAGCTCCGCCCGGGCGGCACGATCGTCGAGCCGACGTCGGGCAACACGGGCGTCGGCCTGGCCCTCGTCGCCCAGCAGCGCGGGTACCGATGCGTGTTCGTGCTGCCGGACAAGGTCGGCGAGGACAAGCGCAACGTCCTCACGGCCTACGGCGCCGAGATCGTCGTCACGCCGACCGCGGTCGCGCCCGACCACCCGGAGTCCTACTACTCGGTGTCCGACCGCCTGGTGCGCGAGATCCCGGGTGCGTACAAGCCGAACCAGTACGCCAACCCGAACGGGCCGCGCAGCCACTACGAGACCACCGGGCCGGAGATCTGGCGCGACACCGAGGGGCGGATCACGCACTTCGTCGCGGGCGTCGGCACAGGCGGGACGATCTCGGGCACCGGGCGGTTCCTCAAGGAGGCGTCCGAGGGGCGCGTGCGGATCGTCGGAGCCGACCCGGAGGGCTCCGTCTACTCCGGCGGCACCGGCCGTCCGTACCTGGTCGAGGGCGTCGGCGAGGACTTCTGGCCGGCCGCCTACGACGCCGGGATCCCGGACGAGATCATCGCCGTCACCGACGCCGAGTCGTTCGCGATGACCCGCCGCCTGGCGCGCGAGGAGGGCCTGTTGGTCGGCGGTTCGAGCGGCATGGCCGTCGTCGCCGCCCTCCGCGCCGCCCGTGACCTGACCGAGGACGACGTCGTGGTCGTGCTGCTGCCGGACGGTGGCCGCGGCTACCTCGGCAAGATCTTCAACGACCGCTGGATGCGCTCGTACGGCTTCGCCGAGACCGACGACGCCCGCACGGTCGGCTCCGTCGTCGCGGGCAAGGACGGCCGGTTGCCGGACCTCGTGCACGCGCACCCGTCCGACACGGTCCGCGACGTCGTCGAGATCATGTCCACGTACGGCGTCTCGCAGATGCCGGTGCTCGCGGCCGAGCCGCCGGTCGTGATCGGCGAGGTGGTCGGGGCGGTCGCCGAGAAGGACCTGCTCGAGCAGGTCTTCACGGGCGCGGCGGCGATGACGGACGCGGTGAGCGGCTTCGTCGGCGACCCGCTCCCGCTGATCGGCGTCGGCGAGTCGCTCGCGGCCGCGCGGCGGGCGCTCGAGACCGTCGACGCCCTGCTCGTGGTCGACGACGGCAAGCCCGTCACGGTGCTCACCCGCCACGACCTCCTGACCTCCCTGTCCGAGTGACCCGCGACCACGACCCGCGACCGGGAACCGGGCGCGACCACCGGGCAGCGCCCGGGCGCGACCCGCGACCAGCCCGCCGCCAGACCAGCACGCACGACCCCGAGGAACCAGCACGCATGACCGAGTTCAGCACCCGCGCCGTCCACGCCGGCCAGACGCCCGACCCCACCACGGGCGCCGTGATCCCGCCGATCCACGTCACGAGCACCTACGTGCAGGACGGCGTGGGGAACATGCGCAACGGCTACGAGTACTCCCGCGGCGGCAACCCCACCCGCGACGCCCTGCAGACGCTGCTCGCCGACCTCGACGGCGGTGTCGCGGCGTACTCGTTCGCGTCCGGACTCGCCGCCGAGGACGCCCTGCTCCGCGCCTACCTGGAGCCCGGCGCCCGGGTCGTGATGGGCAACGACGTGTACGGCGGGACGCACCGCCTGGTGAACCGGCTGCACGTGCCGTGGGGCGTCGAGCTCGTGGTGGTCGACACCGGCGACGTCGACCGGGTCCGCGTCGCGCTCGAGGGTGCCCCGGCGAAGACCGTCCTCTGGGTCGAGACCCCGACCAACCCGCTCATGAAGATCGCCGACATCGCCCTGCTGTCCGAGATCGGGCACGCGGCCGGCGCGCTCGTCGTGGTGGACAACACCTTCGCCTCGCCGTACCTGCAGCAGCCGCTCGCCCTCGGCGCGGACGCGGTGTCGTACTCGACGACGAAGTACCTCGGCGGCCACTCCGACGTCGTCGGCGGTGCCGTGGTGCTCCGCGACGAGGAACTCGCGTCGCAGGTCGGCTTCCTGCAGTTCGGCGCGGGCGCGATCGCGTCGCCGTTCGACGCGTTCCTCACCACCCGCGGCATCAAGACCCTGCCGGTCCGGATGGAGCGGCACTCGTCGAACGCACAGGCCGTCGCCGAGGCGCTGGTCTCCGCCCCCGGCGTGGAGCGCGTCTTCTACCCGGGTCTGCCCGACCACCCGGGCCACGACGTCGCCGCGAAGCAGATGCGCGGTTTCGGCGGCATGCTCTCGGTCGCGCTCGACGGGGGACCGGAGGCCGCGAAGCGGTTCGTCGAGTCGACCGAGGTGTTCACGCTCGCGGAGTCCCTCGGCGGCGTCGAGTCGCTCATCGGGTACCCGAGCGAGATGACGCACGCGTCGGTGAAGGGCACGGAGCTCGCGGTCCCGGAGAACGTCGTCCGCCTGTCGGTGGGCATCGAGGACGCCGGCGACCTGGTCGCCGACGTCCTGCAGGCGCTGTCGCGCTGACGCACCGCACGCGCACCCGCCCCGTCGACGCGGCGCGCGTCCCGCAGGTGGGGACGGGCGGACGGGAGGCCCGTGGCGGCGCCGCCACGGGCCTCCCGTCCGGTCGTCGCTCGCGTGCACCGCGGCCGCCGCTCGCGCCGGTCGGTGGCCGCCGGTAGCGTGACGCGGGTGGGCGACGAAGCGGCGGGGCGGACCGGCATCCTGAGCGGGCGCTACGCGCTCGCGACCGTCGGCATGGTCGCGATCGTCGGGGTCGCCGCGTTCCAGAACCTCGCGATGACCACGGTGATGCCCGAGATCAGCCGCGACCTCGACGGGGAGACGCTGTACGCGCTCGCGTTCGCGGCCCCGCTCGCCGCCGGGGTGCCGGGCATGGTGCTCGCGGGCAACTGGGCCGACCGCGCGGGTGGCCGGGTCGTGGCGTGGGTGTCGGCTGCGCTGTTCGCGATCGGCACGGCGATCGTGATGCTCGCCCCGACCATGGTCGTGTTCCTGGTCGGACGCCTGGTCGAGGGGTTCGGTGCTGGCGCGATCGACGTCGTGCTGTACGTCCTCGTCGCCCGGATCTTCCCCGCCGAGCTGCACGGTCCGGTGTTCGCGGGGTTCGCGGCCGCGTGGGTCGTGCCCGCGCTCGTCGGACCGGCGCTCGCCGGGATCGTCACCGACGTGTGGGACTGGCACTGGGTCTTCGCCGGTGCCCTCGCGATCGCCGTGGTGTCCTTCGCACTGCTCGTGCCGACCCTCCGACGACTCGGTCCGCCCGCCGAGGGGGTGCGGCCGCCGTGGCAGCGCGTCCGGATCGGCTGGTCCGTCGGCGCCGCGGCCGCGATCCTGCTCCTCAACGTCGCCGCCGACCTCGCCTCGTGGGCGCGGATCGTCGCGGTCATCGTCGGGCTCGTCGGCACCTGGGCAGCGCTCCGCCCGCTGCTCCCGGTCGGCACCTTCCGCGCGGCGCCGGGCCTGTCGTCGGTGGTGCTCGTCCGCGGGCTCGTGGCGGCCGCGTTCTTCGGCAGCGAGGCGTACGTGCCGTTCCTCCTGCAGGCCCGGCACGACCTGTCCGCCTCCGCCGCCGGGCTCGCGCTGACGGTCGCGGCGCTGAGCTGGGCCGGTGCGAGCTGGCTGCACGGGCGGCTCGGCGAAGCGCGGCTCACCGCGGCACGGACCTTCGGCGGCGGGCTCGTGCTCGTGCTCGTCAGCCTGCTCACCGCGCTCGCCGTGGCGACCCTCGACCTGCCGTGGTGGGTGCTCGTCGTCGGCTGGTTCATCGGGGGAGCGGGCATGGGCGCCATCTACCCGCGGGCCTCGATGCTGACGCTGCGGTTCTCCGGCGAGGGTGACGACGGGTTCGCGAGCTCGGCCCTGACGATCGCCGACGCCTCCGGCAGCGTGGTCGGTCTCGCGGTCACCGGTCTGCTCTTCGTGGGCGCCGGCGGGGCCGAAGGGGCGTGGTCGTTCCCGCTCGTCTTCGTCGCGATGACCGCCATCGCCCTCGTCGCGACGGTGGCGGTCCGGCGGCTCGGACCCGTGCCTGCGGTCCCGTCGACGCCGTCCGGGGGGAGCAGGGTGCCGGCCGGGGCCGGCGGGTAGCGTGGCAGACGGACCGAGCGGAGGACCACCGTGCGCAGCGTCAGCCTGACCCGACCCCGGCGTCCGTGGCGCGTGTCCGTCGCGGCGCGGGCCGCGGTGGTGGCGGTCGCGGCGTGCACGGTGCTCGCGCTCGCCGGATGCCAGGGACCGACGACCGCCGCACCGACGCCCGTCCGGAGCAGCGACCTGACGAGCTCGGACGGCGGTTTCGACCAGCACGCCGTCGTCGGCGTCGTGCTGCCCGCCGGTCGGGAGGCACTCGGCACCGACCTGGACCGGCGCCTGTCCGACGCCGGGTTCCGACCGGACGTCCGGGTCGCGCCCGCCGACGACGGCCCCGGCGCGCAGCAGCGGGCCGTGACGGAGCTCGTGCGCGGGGGAGCGAAGGCGCTCCTGGTCGAGCCGGTCGACGCGTCCGCGCTGACCGGGGTGGTGCAGGCCGCGCACGACGCCGGTGTCGTCGTGGTCTCCCTCGGGCAGGCGCTGCCCGCGAGCGGGACCGGCGGCGACGGGGTGTCCGCCGACCACCGGGTGCCGGCCGACGAGGACCCGGACGTCGTGGCACGCACCGCGACCGACGTCGTGCGGACGCTGCAGCGGGGGCAACGGCCCGCGTCGGGCGACTGAAGGGCCCGGGCGTTCCCGGGTGGGGGACGGGTCCGGACGGCCCGGCTGCGGCGTCCGGTCAGTGCCACCAGGCCGGGAACGACCGCGTGATCGTGTCGACCAGCGAGCGGCGGGACCGTCGGGGGCCGCCGAGCCAGACCTCGATCGCGCCGACGAACCCCTGGGCCACGAAGCCCGCGGCGACGTCGTCGAGCAGGGCGGGTCGGTCGGCGGTCGGGAGCTCCTGGATGTGCTGCACGCTCGACACCGTGAAGTGCTCGACGAGCAGCCGGTGCAGCGAGGCGTCGGCCGAGTCGGGCAGGCCCTTGGCGTAGATGTCCCGGTGCGAGACGACGTGCTCGACGACCGCGTCGATGCCCCGTCGGGTGATCGCCGCGAGCTCGTCGGGACCGGCGCCCCGGTCGGTCGCGGCACGGCGGGCCGCGACGTCGTCCTCGCGGATGCGGTCGAGCTCGGGGGTCAGGACGTCGGCGAGCAGCGACCCGGGCGACACCGCGTGCGAGTAGAACGTCGCGCGGTTGATGCCGGCGGCGCGGGTGACGTCGGCGACCGTGATGGTCGAGACGGGTCGGTCGGCGGCGAGGCGGAGGATCGCCGCACGCAGCGCCGCCGTGGTGTGCAGGACACGGGCATCGACCACCGTCGTCCCCCTCTCGTCGGTGTGCGTCGGCCGCGCGGGCCGGGCAGTCCGACGCTACCGCACCGGGGGCCGCGGGACCGGTCACGGACGGGTCACGGAACGCGGTCCGGCCGCTCCGGTCGCCGACAGGTGTTCCGTGAGCGCGCACGCAGCCCGTAGGATGGTTCCACGGCCGAATCGATTCGATCCGACCCGGTCCGCGCACCGATCCGTTCGTGCCTCGGCCCGGTCCGATGACGCCGGCCTCCTCACCAGTCTCTCTCCTGTCGAAGGACCGCCCTCCCGTGACCGCGCCCGCCACCACCGGTTCGCTCCGCGTCGTGCTGCACCCCGGTGACTCGCTCACCCGGCGGCAGCGCCTCGTCTACGTCTTCGTGCTCGGGGCGCTCACCGCGCTCGGCCCGTTCACCATCGACCTGTACCTGCCGGCGTTCCCGTCGCTCGAGCGCGAGTTCGGGATCTCCGAGGGGGCGGTGCAGCTCACCCTGACCGCCACGACGCTCGGGTTCGCGTTCGGGCAGCTGCTCGTCGGGCCCTGGAGCGACAAGGTCGGGCGCCGCCTGCCGCTCATCATCGCGACGACCGTGCACGTCGGCGCCTCGATCGGGGCCGCGTGCGCGCCGAACGTCGAGGTGCTCGCACTGTTCCGCGTGCTGCAGGGCATGGGCGCCTCGGCCGGCGGTGTCGTCGCGATGGCCACGGTCCGCGACCTGTTCGGCGGCAAGCCCCTCGTCCGGATGCTCTCGCGCCTCGCGATGGTGAACGGCCTCGCGCCGATCCTCGCCCCGCTCATCGGCTCGCAGATGCTGCAGTTCGTCAGCTGGCGCGGGGTCTTCGTCTTCCTCGCCTGCTACGGCGCCGCGGTCGTGATCGCCTCGGTGCTGCTCATCGTCGAGACGCTCCCGCCGGCACGCCGCCACGAGTCCGGGCACTCGACCATCGGCCAGCGGTACCGGGCGCTGCTGTCCGACCGGATCTTCGTCGGGGTCGCCCTCATCGGGGCGATGGTCTTCAGCGGGCTGTTCTCGTACCTCAGCTCGTCGCCGTTCCTGTTCCAGACCGTCTACGGGCTCAACGCCCAGCAGTACGGCCTGCTGTTCGCCGTGAACTCCGTCGGCGTGGTCGTCGGGGTGCAGGTCTCCTCGCGCTTGGCGCAGCGCGTCGGGCCCCAGTGGATCCTGGCGTGCTCGACCGCGACGCTGTTCCTGTCCGCCACCGCCATCGTCGTGCTCGACCAGCTCGGCGCGGGCCTGGTCGGCGTGCTCGTCCCGCTGTGGTTCTTCATCGCCGCGTGCGGGTTCTCGTTCCCGCTCGTGCAGGTGATCGGCCTCGCGGCGCACGGCAAGGAGGCCGGGACCGCCGCGTCGCTCCTCGGCGCCCTGAACTTCGGCGTCGCCGGGCTGGTCTCGCCGATCGTCGGGTGGCTCGGCATCACCGCGGCGACCCCGATGGCCGCCGTGATGGCGTGCACCGCGGCGGTCGCGATCCTGGTGCTGTGGGTCGTCGTGCGGCCGAGGACGGTCCCGGCGCTCTCGCACTGACGTCGCATGGTGCGACAGGTCCGCTGTCGTCCGACGACCGCGGTGTCGTTCCGCGTCGATCTTCGCCAGGGGCCCGGACCGAGCGCCTCGTGCGTCCGTAGGCTGCGGACATGAGCGACGCGGTGGAGCAGGCACGAGCGGCTGCGGCCGAGGCACGGGCGGCAGCGGAGGAGGCCCGCCGGCTCGCCGACGAGGCAGCTCGGCGTGCCGAGGAGCTCGCGGCAGCGCTGGAGCAGGCGGCCGGAGCACCCGCGGGAGCGACGACCGAGCGCGACGGCACGACCGCGCCCGACGCGACCACCGGGGGCGACGCGACCGCCGCGCCCGTCGCGACCACCGCGACCACCGCGCTCGACGCGACCGACTCGGCGACGCAGGCCGCGTCGACGACCGGCACCGTGCCTCCCGACCGGTCGCCCGCACCTGCCGCGCCGAGCACTCCGGCCGACACGAGCACACCCACCGCACCGAGCACGGTGCCCTCGCCCGGCCCCCTCGGCCCGGACGCGGTCGCACGGATCCGTGACGGGTACACCGTGACCGGCAGTGCCCTCGAACTCGGCGCGCTCGTCAACGGCGAGGCGATGCCCGAGGTCCAGGTGCGGATCCCGCTCGGCATGCTGAACAGGCACGGCCTGGTCGCCGGGGCGACCGGTACCGGCAAGACCCGCACGCTGCAGGTGCTCGCGGAGCAGATCGCAGCGCACGGCGTCCCGGTCTTCGCGGCCGACGTGAAGGGCGACCTGTCCGGCCTCGCCACGGCCGGCGAGCCGAGCGACAAGCTCCTCGCCCGCACGGGCGGCATCGGGCAGCAGTGGCGGGGCGTCGCGAGCCAGGCCGAGTTCTACGCCCTCGGCGGGAAGGGCACGGGCGTGCCGGTCCGGGCGACGGTCTCCGGGTTCGGTCCACTGCTGCTGTCGAAGGTCCTCGGCCTGAACGAGACGCAGGAGTCCTCGCTCGGCCTCGTCTTCCACTACGCCGAGCAGGCCGGTCTGGCGCTCGTCGACCTCGCCGACCTGCGGAGCGTCCTGACGTTCCTGGTGAGCGACGAGGGCAAGCCCGAGCTGGCGGCCCTCGGCGGCCTGTCGAAGCAGACCGCGGGCGTGATCCTCCGCGAGCTCGTCACGTTCGCCGACCAGGGCGCCGACGCGTTCTTCGGCGAGCCCGAGATCGACACGCAGGTGTTCCTCCGCACCGCGGCCGACGGCCGGGGGATCGTGAGCCTGCTCGAGGTGCCGGGCGTGCAGGACCAGCCCGCGGTCTTCTCCACCTTCCTGATGTGGCTGCTCGCCGACCTGTTCAACGAACTGCCCGAGGTGGGCGACCTCGACGCGCCGAAGCTCGTGTTCTTCTTCGACGAGGCACACCTGCTGTTCTCGGGCGCCTCGAAGGACTTCACCGAGCAGATCGTGCGCACCGTCCGGCTCATCCGGTCGAAGGGCGTCGGCATCGTCTTCGTGACGCAGACCCCGAAGGACGTGCCGAACGACGTGCTCGCGCAGCTCGGGTCGCGCATCCAGCACCAGCTCCGGGCACACACCCCCGACGACGCGAAGGCGCTGCGGGCGACGGTCTCGACGTACCCCACGAGCGACTACGACCTCGGTGAGGTGCTCACCTCGCTCGCGACCGGTGAGGCGATCGTCACGGTCATGGACGAGCGCGGTGCACCGACACCGGTCGCCTGGACACGGCTCCGCGCCCCGCAGGGCTCGATGGCGCCGTTGCCGGCACCCGACCTGGAGGCGCGGGTCGCCGCGTCCCCGCTGCTCGCCACCTACGGCACGAGCGTCGACCCCGACTCGGCCCGCGAGGTCCTGGCACGTCGCCTCGAGGCCGCTGCGGCGCAGACGGCCGCCGCCGACGCGGCGGAGGCCGCAGCGACCGCGCAGGCCGAGGCCGAACGGGAGGCCGCGCGTGCGGCCGCTGCGGCGGCGAAGGAGGCCGCGGCGCGGGAACGGACCGAGGAGCGCGAGCGGCGCGCGGCCCAGCAGGAGTACGAGCGGGCACAGCGCGAGTTCGAGCAGGCGGAGCGGAGTGCGCGGGCACGGCGGTCGCCGCGGAGCACGGGTCGGACCTCGACCACACGGCGGGCGGAGGACCCGCTGACGGGCCTGCTCGGGTCGTCGCTCGGGCGGTCGATCGCGAAGGAGGTCGTCCGCGGGGTGTTCGCGACCCTGCGTCGGCGGCGCTGACGGTCCTGCCCGGCCGGTCCTGGCGGCCGCGGCGGTGTGCTCGGCGGTCGCGGCGTGGGAGGCGGTGTGCTCCGCGGTCGCGGCGTGCGAGGCGACGTGCGGGACGGTCGCGGCGCGCGGGGCGGTGGGCTCGGCGGCGCGTCAGGCTGCGAGCAGGCGCACCGTCTCGACGGCGAGGAGCCCGACGACGAGGACCACGGCCGCGAGTGCGGCGACGAGGGCACCGGAGCGTCGCTCGTACCACGCACGACTCGTCGGCCAGCGGCGCGCGATCTCGGCCGGCGGCACGACCCGCGGCTCCCGGTCGACCCGGACGTCGAGCTCGTCGACGACGCGGTCCAGCGCGGCGTCACCCCACACGTCGGCGCGCATCCGGAACAGGTGCCGTCCCGTGACGTCGAACGCGAGCAGCTCGCGCACCGTGCGGTCCGGGGTCGACCCGTGGGTCGAGGCGACGACGACGTGGTCGACGCGGTCGCGGGCGATCCGCCGGTTGGCCGAGACCACCCCGTTCAGTACGACGGCGTCGGCGGCGATGCCGAGGAACGCCGAGCGGAGCCGGACGAACAGCACGCCCACGACGACCGCGAGGACCACCACGAGTGTCGCCACGAGTGCCCACCACCGGACCGGCAGCGACACCCAGACGAGCGCGACGGCCAGGGGCACGGCGGAGAAGACGATGCTGAGGACCGTCGAGCGGACGAGGGACCGGCGGGGCCGGAGCAACACGTCGAAGGTGGGCGCGCGGAGGCGTCCCGTCACCGGTACCGTCGTGTCCCCCACGTGCTCTCCTCGTGCTCGGGTGCGCAGGCAGCGTCGTACGCTCCCCGCGGGCGACGCCCCTGCCGCCCGAGATGCACCGTGTCCGACCCGTCCCGGGGCCGTCCGTCGATCTCACCATAGGGCGTGACGGGGCAGGAGGACAGTGCGTTCCACCCCGGGTGCGCGTGTACCGGCCAGCTCATGGCGGACGGGGGGCACGACGGTCCCGCACACGGGGGACACGACGGCCCGGTCGGACGCCGCGGCCGGAGCGCCCCGGCCGGGAACGGCGTGCCGGGGCGATCTCCCGGGAACGACGAAGGGCACCCGTCGCCGGGTGCCCTTCGTCGTGCTGGCGGAGAATGGGGGATTCGAACCCCCGAGGGCTTGCACCCAACACGCTTTCCAAGCGTGCGCCATAGGCCACTAGGCGAATTCTCCTGGTGCCGTCTCGCGACGACACCCCATGGTACAGGTCTTCGAGGGTGTGGACGACCACGTCCCTCCACAGCCCGTCCGGTTCCCAGAGCGCCCGGCGGCCACCGGGCTAGCCTGGGGACGTGTCGACCCGCATATTCATCACGTCCGCAGAGGGGCACACCGGCAAGAGCACCGTGGCCCTCGGTGTCCTCGAGACCCTCGCCCGGTCCGTCGGCCGCGTCGGCGTGTTCCGACCGGTCGCCCGGTCGGTCGCCGAGCCCGACTACGTGCTCGAACTGCTGCTGCAGCACAGTGCCGTCGGGCTCTCGTACGACGAAGCCGTCGGCGTCACCTACGACGACGTCCACGCCGACCCGGACGCGGCGGTCGCCACGATCCTGACCCGGTTCGCCCAGGTCGAGCGCCGCTGCGACGCGGTCGTGGTCCTCGGCTCCGACTACACCGACGTGGGCAGCCCCACCGAGCTCTCCTTCAACGCGAAGGTCGCCGCGAACCTCGGCGCGCCGGTGCTGCTCGTCCTCGGCGGGCGCGACACGTCCGAGCGCGGTGCCCGCACCCCCGAGGCGATGGCGCAGGTCGCCGACGTGACCACGAGCGAACTGCGGGCGGAGCACGCCCAGCTGCTCGGCGTCGTCGTGAACCGTGCCGACCCCGACGCCCTCGACCCGATCGTGCACAGCGTCGAGCGCGCCGTGCACGACCACCACCCGGACACCCCGGTGTGGGCGATCCCCGAGGACAGCGTGCTGGTCGCCCCGACCGTGCGGGCGCTGCTCCAGGCGACCGACGCGACGCTCGTGCGGGGCGACGACGCCCTGCTCGACCGTGAGGCGCTCGGCACGGTCGTCGCCGGCATGAGCATGGAGAACGTGCTGCCGCGGCTCATCGACGGCGGCATCGTCGTCGTCCCGGGCGACCGCAGCGACGTGCTGCTCGCCACGGTGCTCGCGAACCAGTCCGAGACCTTCCCGAGCCTGGCCGGCGTCATCCTGAACGGCGGGTTCGACACGTCCCCGCAGATCACCCGGCTGCTCGACGGTCTGTCCAGCCCCCTGCCGATCGCGCGCAACGACCTCGGCACGTACGACACGGCGCTCCGGATCACGCACACCCGGGGCCGGCTCGCGGCGGACTCACCGCGGAAGGCCGACCTCGCGCTCGCGCTCTTCGAACAGCACGTCGACGCGGACGCCCTGCGGGACCGGCTCCAGCTCACGCCGTCCGGCGTCGTGACCCCGCTGATGTTCGAGCACGGGCTGCTCGACCGGGCGCGCGGCTACGGCAAGCACATCGTGCTGCCCGAGGGCGACGACGACCGCATCCTCCGGGCCGCCTCGACCCTGCTGCAGCGCCAGGTGTGCGAGCTGACGATCCTCGGCGAGCCGACCGCCGTGCGGGCCCGCGCGACCGAGCTCGGACTCGACCTCGACGAGGCGCACGTCGTCAGCCCGTTCGACCCCGAGCTGCGCGAGCGCTTCGCCGAGGAGTACACGCGACTGCGCGCCCACAAGGGGATGTCGATCGAGCTCGCGCGGGACACCGTGACCGACGTGTCGTACTTCGGCACGCTCATGGTGCAGCTCGGCCTCGCCGACGGCATGGTCTCCGGCGCGCGCCACACCACGGCGCACACGATCCGGCCGTCCTTCGAGATCATCAAGACCCGCCCGGACACCTCGATCGTGTCGAGCGTCTTCCTCATGGCGCTCGCCGACCGCGTGCTCGTCTACGGCGACTGTGCCGTGATCCCGGACCCCACCAGCGAGCAGCTCGCCGACATCGCGATCTCGTCCGCCGAGACGGCCGCGCAGTTCGGCATCGACGCGCGCGTGGCGATGCTCAGCTACTCGACCGGCGACAGCGGCTCCGGCGCCGACGTCGACAAGGTGCGTGCCGGGACCGCGTTCGTCCGCGAGCGTCGCCCGGACCTCCTGGTCGAGGGGCCGATCCAGTACGACGCGGCCGCCGACCCGACCGTCGCGGCGACCAAGATGCCGGACTCGCCGGTGGCGGGTCGCGCCACGGTGTTCGTCTTCCCGGACCTCAACACCGGCAACAACACCTACAAGGCCGTGCAGCGCTCGGCCGGCGCGGTCGCGATCGGTCCGGTCCTGCAGGGCCTGCGCAAGCCGATCAACGACCTGTCCCGCGGGGCGCTCGTCAGCGACATCGTCAACACCGTGGCGATCACGGCCATCCAGGCCGGCACCGCGACCGACGCGGCGTGACCGACCGACCGGCACCGTTCCTCCAGGCCGGGTGCCCCGTCGCGGACGCGACGCGACCCCGGACCGCGACCACCACCCGTCCGACCCAGGAAGGCACCACCCCGTGACCGCAGCCCTCGTCGTCAACTCCGGCTCGAGTTCGTTCAAGTACCAGCTCATCGAGCTCGAGGACGAGCGCACGCTCGCCTCCGGACTGGTCGAGCGCATCGGGGAGTCCTCCGGTGCCTGGAAGCACACCAACGCGCTGACGGGGGAGTCGACCTCGAACGACAGCGCCGACGTCCCCGACCACGCAGCCGGGTTCCAGGCGATGATCGACGCGTTCGCCAAGGTCGGCCCGTCGTTCGACGAGCACCCGCCCGCCGTCGTCGGACACCGCGTCGTCCACGGGGGCACCACGTTCGACCGCGCCACCGTCGTGACGGACGAGGTCGAGGGGCAGATCGAGGCGTTGAACAGCCTCGCACCGCTGCACAACCCGGCGAACCTCGAGGGGATCCGGGCTGCGAAGCAGGTGTTCGCCGACGTGCCGCACGTGGCCGTGTTCGACACCGCGTTCCACCAGACGATGCCGCCGCACGCCTACACGTACGCGATCCCCGCCGACCTCGCCGAGCGGTACCAGATCCGCCGCTACGGCATGCACGGGACGAGCCACAAGTACGTCTCCGAGCAGGCAGCCGCGTTCCTGGGCCGGCCGCTGTCCGAACTCAAGACCATCGTCCTGCACCTCGGCAACGGCGCGTCCGCCGCGGCGATCGACGGTGGCCGGTCCATCGAGACCTCGATGGGGCTGACGCCGCTCGAGGGCCTCGTGATGGGGACGCGCTCGGGCGACCTCGACCCGGCCGTCCTGCTGCACCTGCACCGCGAGGCCGGGCTCGACTTCGACGAACTCGACACCATGCTCAACAAGCAGTCCGGGCTGCTCGGCCTCACCGGCAACGGGGACATGCGGGACGTGCAGGACGCCGCCTCGCGGGGTGACGAGACGGCCGAGGCAGCGCTCGCCGTGTACCGGCACCGCATCCGGCGCTACGTCGGCGCGTACACGGCCCAGCTCGGCGGCCTCGACGCCGTGGTGTTCACGGCCGGCGTCGGGGAGAACAACGCCCTGCTGCGCCGACGGGTGCTCGCCGGCCTCGAGCACCTCGGCATCGAGGTCGACCCGGACCGCAACGAGCTCGCCTCACGCGAGGCCCGCCGGATCTCGACGGACGCCTCGCGGGTCGCGGTGCTCGTGATCCCGACGAACGAGGAACTCGAGATCGCGCGGCAGTCCGCCGCGGTCGCGCTCTGAACCGGGGGTGACCGAGCAGCACGCCCCGGGTCGGGTGTGCTGCTCGGTCACCGGCGTCAGCTGATCGCCTGCAGGGCGGCCGCGATCGGGGCGTCCCCGCTCGTGACCTCGAACTGCACGCCCACCGCGGTGTCGTCGAGGAGCGCGTGCAGCACGACCGCCGCGACGTCGGCACGGGGGATCGATCCGCGCGGCACGGTGCGGCCGACCCTGACCGTGCCCTGCGGTGGCGTGTCGAGCAGGGCACCTGGCCGGACGATCGTCCAGCGCAGGTTGCGCGCCCGGAGGTCCGCGTCGGCCTCGGACTTCGCGCGCAGGTAGACCTGGAAGACGTCGTCCTCGGAGCGGGCCGGCACGACCGCACGCTCCGGGTCGTACGTGTCCGCCGCCATCGAGGAGATCATCACGTAGCGGTCGATGCCCCGCCGCTCGGCGGCGTCGGCGAGCAGGATCGCCGCGTCGCGGTCGACGGTCTCCTTGCGCTCGGCGCCGCTGTTCGGGCCGGCGCCGGCGGCGAACACGACGGCGTCGACACCGCGCAGGCGGATGGCCAGCTCGTCGTCGTCGAGCTGTTCCAGGTCGGCGACCAGTGCGGTCGCGCCCTGCTGTTCGACGTCGGCGACGTGCGCCGGGTTGCGGACGATCGCGAGTGCGTCGTGGCCGGCGTCGGTGATGAGTCGGGCGAGGAGCAGGGCGATCTGGCCGTGTCCTCCGGCGATGGCGATCTTCATGCGTTCGATACTGCCCGTGACGTCCGGTAGACTTCCGGAGGCTCCTCACGTGACGCCATCCAGGCCAACTCCCCCAGGGCGGAAACGCAGCAAGGGTAACCGGGCTCTGGCGGGTGCGTGAGGAGTCTTCTTCGTTCCCGGGGTCCGTCCACAGCTGGTCGGATCCGGCGTCGAGGTGTCGGCCGTCCCGGCTACCCTTGTCGCGTGGTCACCGCCCTGTATCGCCGTTACCGGCCCGAGAACTTCGCCGAGCTGATCGGGCAGTCGCAGGTCACCGACCCGCTGCGCACCGCACTCCGGACGAACCGCGTGAACCACGCGTACCTGTTCAGCGGCCCGCGCGGGTGCGGCAAGACGACCTCGGCGCGCATCCTCGCCCGCTGCCTGAACTGTGCCGAGGGCCCGACGGACACCCCGTGCGGTGTCTGCCCGAGCTGCGTCGAGCTCGCCCGTGGCGGGAGCGGGTCGCTCGACGTGATCGAGATCGACGCGGCGAGCCACAACGGCGTCGACGACGCGCGCGACCTGCGGGACCGTGCGGTGTTCGCCCCGGCGCGGGACCGCTACAAGATCTTCATCCTCGACGAGGCGCACATGGTGACGCCGCAGGGCTTCAACGCGCTGCTCAAGCTCGTCGAGGAGCCGCCGGAGCACGTCAAGTTCATCTTCGCGACGACCGAGCCCGAGAAGGTCATCGGCACGATCCGGTCCCGCACCCACCACTACCCGTTCCGACTCGTCCCGCCGGCCACCATGCTCGAGTACGTCGAGCAGCTCTGCGCGACCGAGTCCGTCTCCGTCGCGCCGGGGGTGCTGCCCCTCGTCGTCCGCGCCGGTGGTGGATCGGTCCGCGACACGCTCTCCCTGCTCGACCAGCTGATGGCCGGCAGCGAAGACGGCGCGATCACCTACGAGCGCGCGGTCGCGCTCCTCGGCTACACCGACGCTGCCCTCCTCGACGACGTGGTCGACGCGCTCGCCGTCGCCGACCCCGCCTCGGCGTTCGCCGCGATCGACCGGGTCGTGCAGACGGGGCAGGACCCGCGGCGCTTCGTCGAGGACCTGCTCGAGCGCCTGCGCGACCTCATCGTCGTCGCCGCGACGAACGAGAGCGCGGCAGCGGTCCTGCGCGGGGTCTCGCCCGAGGAACTCGACACCATGACCCGCCAGGCCGGCGTGTTCGGCGCCACGGCACTGTCCCGGTCGGCGGACATCGCGAACCGCGCCCTCACGGACATGACCGGTGCGACCTCGCCGCGGTTGCACCTCGAGCTCATGACGGCGCGGATGCTCGTGCCCGAGGCCGACGACACCCAGCGCGGCGCGCTCGCGCGGGTCGAGCGGCTCGAGCGACGGGTGGGCGTCGGCGAGCCCGCCGAGCACCAGGTCGGAGGCGCGGCTCCCGATGCCGGGGCCCGGTCGCGTCCGGCGTCGGACGCCGGTCGGGGGACCGGCGCGGTGCCGCAGTCCGCTCCCGCGACCGCCACGCAGTCCACTCCCGCCGCAGGCGCGCAGTCGTCGGGTGCACCGGCAGCCGGCGGTGCTCGTGCCACCGCTCCGTCCGCCGCCGCGCCGGCGCAGCAGGCCGACCAGGGTCGGGCGTCCGGTGGAGCCGGTGTGGCCGACCCCGGGGCTGCAGCGCGCGATGCCGCCGCCTCCTGGGCAGCGGTCACCCCCGGCACGGCGGACCAGGGGACGCCGAGTCAGGGCGTGCCGGACCAGGCAGCGCCGAACCAGGCAGCGCCCACCACGAACGGGTCGACCGACGACCGTCCCGCTGGACTCGCTCGCACGGCGGCCGGTGCCGGTCAGGCGGACGACGGGGATCGGACCGCCGCCCCCGGTGCCGGCACGCAGGGCCCCGGTCGTGACGAACCGTCCGGCGAGGTCAGCCCGTCGTCGACCGGCCAGGGCACCGCGGTGGGCGACGAGCCCGTCGTCCGTCCGGTCGCCGCAGTCGGGTTCCAGCAGCTGCGTGACGCCTGGCCGCAGGTCGTCGAGCACGTCCAGCACGCGAAGCGCTCGGCCTGGTCGGTGGTCGTCACCGCACAGGTGACCGCCCTCCGCGAGGACGTGCTCACCCTCACGTTCCCGAGCCAGCAGGACGTCGCCTCCTTCAAGGAGATGAGCGACCCGTCGACGAGCGTGAGTGAACTGCTGCGGTCGGCGATCCTCGACGTGCTCGGGCTCCGTGTGAAGTTCGTCGCCAAGGGCCCCGGCCAGCAGGGACAGCCGCCTGCCGGGCGACCGCCGCAGGCACCGGCGCCGCAGGGATCTGCGCCGCAGGGATCTGCGCCGCAGGGATCTGCGCCGCAGGGATCTGCCCCGCAGGGCGCGGGTCGGCAGGCTGCGGGCCAGCAGGGTGCGGGTCCGCAGGGGGCGGGCGGCCAGCAGGACCGGCAGCAGGGCGCGCAGTCGCAGCGACCGGAGCAGTCGCAGCCGGGTGCGCAGCAGCCCACGACCGGACCGCGGCCATCGACGCAGCAGCAGGCTCCGACGCAGGAGTCCCAGCAGGCCGGGCAGTCCCGGCAGGCCGAGCAGTCCCGTCCGTCGCCGCAGCCGCAGCCGCAGCCGCAGCCCGACCGGAGCGCCGGGACCCCCGAGCCGTCCGGCTCGGCGCCGGCGCCGTCAGCGACCCCGCCTGCCTCCTCGACCCAGGCTGCCTCCTCGACCCCGGCTCCCTCGGGACCCGTCACCGACTGGGTCGTCGCCGCCATCCCTGCCACCGACCCGACCTCGGGTGCCGTCCCGGAGCACGTCGAACCGAGCTGGTCCGCGCCGTTCGGCACGACGGACACCGGTGAACCGGTCGCCCCCGTCCGGACGGTGTCCGACCCCGCCGTCGACGCCGCCCTCGCGGCACAGCTGCGCCCGGCGTCCTCACTCGGCGGGCAGCAGGCGGGCCGCCCCGCAGCGGCCGCAGGGGCCGCAACGCCCGACTCCGAGCGGCCACAGGCCTCCGGCTCCGCGACTGCGGACGCCCCCGTGGCCACGACCCCGGCCACCTCAGCGGGCGCGGGCGACGAGCAGTCGACGGCCGTACCGGCCGGCAACGGCACGGCCCCGACCGCAGCGTCAGCACCCACCGCACCGGGCACGGGCCCCGACGTCCCGGTCGACGACTACCCGCTCGACGACGACCCCTACGACGACGGGGCGCCGTACCCCGACCCGGGCGTCGGCGGCTCCCGCGGTGGAGCCGGTGGACCCGCGCCTGCCAGGTCCGGGGCAGCCCCCGCGTCGACGCCGTCCGCCGCCCCGGCTGCACGCCGGACCCCACCGGCCGCTCCGCCCCAGGTCCGCCGCACACCCGTGTCCGGCCGCTACGGTGAGGCAGTCGTCCGCGAGATCCTCGGTGCGCAGTTCATCGAGGAGACCGCCCTGCACGAGGAAGGCGCCTGATGTACGACGGGATCGTCCAGGACCTGATCGACGAGTTCGGCCGGCTCCCGGGCATCGGCCCGAAGTCAGCGCAGCGGATCGCCTTCCACATCCTGCAGACCGAGTCCTTCGACCCGAGCCGGCTCGCGGAGCTCCTCGCTGACGTCAAGGAGAAGGTCCGATTCTGCGAGGTGTGCGGCAACGTCACGGAGTCCGAGCGCTGCAGCATCTGTCGCGATCCGCGGCGGAACCCGGCGACCATCTGCGTCGTCGAGGAAGCCAAGGACGTCGCGGCCATCGAACGGACCCGTGAGTTCCGCGGGCTGTACCACGTGCTCGGCGGTGCGATCAGCCCGATCGACGGCGTGGGACCCGACGACCTCCGCATCCAGCAGCTCATGACCCGCCTGGCCGACGGCACCGTCGACGAGGTGATCATCGCCACCGACCCGAACCTCGAGGGCGAGGCGACGGCCACGTACCTGAGCCGCCTGCTCGTCCCGATGGGGATCCGCACCACGCGGCTCGCCTCGGGCCTGCCGGTGGGCGGCGACCTCGAGTACGCCGACGAGGTCACCCTCGGCCGCGCGTTCGAGGGCCGTCGGGTCGTCGGCGGCTGACGGACGCCGACCACTCCGGCCCACGCAGGATCGTTGCGTCCGGCCGGCCTCCGACGCAACATCCGCGGAACACGCACTACCATTGTCGAACCGCGTCACAGTCGCGGATCCTCGTCCCCGGGAGTACCAACCAGTGGCCCTGATCGTGCAGAAGTTCGGTGGTTCGTCCGTGGCGGACGCCGAGAGCATCAAGCGCGTGGCGAAGCGGATCGTCCAGACGAAGAAGGCGGGCAACGACGTGGTCGTCGCTGTCTCCGCGATGGGCGACACGACCGACGAACTCGTCGACCTCGCGCACTCCGTCACCCCGATCCCGGCCGGTCGTGAGCTCGACATGCTCCTGACCGCGGGGGAGCGCATCTCGATGGCGCTGCTCGCGATGGCGATCAAGAGCCTCGGCGTCGAGGCGTCGTCCTACACGGGCAGCCAGGCCGGCATGCTCACCGACGCACAGCACGGCAAGGCCCGGATCGTCGACGTCACCCCGAAGCGGGTCCGCGAAGCACTCGACGCCGGTCACGTCGCGATCGTCGCCGGCTTCCAGGGCTTCAACCGCACCACGGGTGAGATCACGACGCTCGGCCGTGGCGGCTCGGACACCACCGCGGTGGCCCTGGCCGCGGCGCTCGACGCCGACGTGTGCGAGATCTACACCGATGTCGACGGCATCTTCACGGCCGACCCGCGCGTGGTCCCGAAGGCCCGGAAGGTGGACCGGATCACGAGCGAGGAGATGCTCGAGCTCGCCGCGTCCGGTGCCAAGGTCCTCTACATCCGTGCTGTCGAGTACGCCCGTCGGCACGGCGTCACCCTGCACGTCCGCTCGTCCTTCAGCAACGCCGAGGGAACCATCGTCTACAACCCTGCAGAGGGGGAAACCGTGGAAGAACCGATCATCACCGGGATCGCCGGAGACCTCTCGGAGGGCAAGATCACCGTCGTCGGTGTGCCGGACACCCCGGGCAAGGCCGCCGAGATCTTCACGATCGTCGCCCGCGCGGGCGCGAACATCGACATGATCGTGCAGAACGTGTCCGAGGCCGTCACCGGCCGCACGGACATCTCGTTCACGCTGCCGAAGGACCAGGGGCAGGGCGTGCTGACCGCGCTCGAGGTCGCCAAGGCCGACATCGGGTACGAGGGCATCCAGTACGACGACCAGATCGGCAAGCTCGCGCTCGTCGGTGCCGGCATGCGGACCAACGCCGGCGTCTCGGCCGCGCTCTTCCGCGCGTTGCACGAGGCGTCCATCAACATCGAGATGATCTCGACCTCCGAGATCCGCATCTCGGTCGTGACCCGCGCCGACACCCTGAACGAGGCGATGCGCGTCGTGCACGCCGCGTTCGGGCTCGACGCCGACCAGGAAGCCGTCGTCTACGCCGGCACGGGTCGCTGACCCCGGCGTCGCGCCGCAGCCCGATCGACGACCCCACCAGGAGCACCACATGAGCACCCTCACCGTCGCCGTCGTCGGCGCCACCGGACAGGTCGGCGCGGTCATGCGTCGTCTCCTCGAGGAGCGCGCCTTCCCGGCCGACCGGGTCCGCTTCTTCGCGAGCGCCCGGTCCGCCGGCACGACGCTGCCGTTCCGCGGCGAGGAGATCGTCGTCGAGGACTCCGAGACGGCCGACCCGTCGGGCATCGACATCGCGCTGTTCTCGGCCGGTGCCACGGCGTCCCGTGCCCTCGCGCCGCGGTTCGCCGCCGCCGGTGCCGTGGTGGTCGACAACTCCAGCGCCTGGCGCATGGACCCGGACGTGCCGCTCGTCGTGAGCGAGGTGAACCCGCACGCGATCGACCAGGCACCGAAGGGGATCATCGCGAACCCGAACTGCACGACCATGGCGATCATGCCGGTGCTGAAGGTCCTCGACGGCGAGGCCGGCCTCCGCCGACTCGTGGCGACGACGTACCAGGCCGTCTCCGGCTCGGGCCTCGCGGGGGTCGAGGAACTCCTCGGGCAGGCACGCGCCGCCCTCGAGCAGGACACCGCTGCCCTCACGCACGACGGGTCCGCGGTCACCTTCCCGGAGCCGGTCAAGTACGTGCGGCCGATCGCGTTCGACGTCGTCCCGCTCGCGGGCTCCATCGTCGAGGACGGCCTGGGCGAGACCGACGAGGAGAAGAAGCTCCGCAACGAGAGTCGCAAGATCCTCGAGCTCCCGGACCTCCTGGTCGCCGGCACCTGCGTGCGCGTGCCCGTGTTCACGGGACACTCGATCTCGGTCCACGCCGAGTTCGACCGTCCGCTCTCGCCGGAGCGCGCGACCGAACTCCTCGCGGGCGCACCGGGCGTCGAGCTGTCCGAGGTGCCGACCCCGCTGCAGGCGGCGGGCCAGGACCCGACCTTCGTCGGCCGGATCCGCGCGGACCAGTCGGCCCCCGAGGGACGCGGACTCGCGCTCTTCGTCAGCAACGACAACCTCCGCAAGGGCGCCGCGCTCAACGCGGTGCAGATCGCCGAGACGATCGTCGCGCGCCGCTCGGTCGCCGCGTAGCGGCGGTCGCCGACGCGACCAGCAGACGGACGGGAGGCCCGTGGCGGATCCGCCACGGGCCTCCCGTCCGTCCCGTGGTCGGCCCGCACTCGGCCGCACGACGGTAGGATCGACGGGTGGCAGTGAAGCAGGTGGACCCCATCGACGTCGTCCTGGTCGGGGGAGGGATCATGAGCGCCACGCTCGGCGCCATCATCCATCGCCTCGAACCCACGTGGAAGATCCGCGTGTACGAGCGGCTCGGGTCGGTCGCGCAGGAGTCCTCGAACCCGTGGAACAACGCCGGGACCGGGCACTCCGCGCTCTGCGAGCTGAACTACACGCCCGAGATGCCCGACGGCCACGTCGACATCGCGAAGGCCGTCACGGTCAACGAGCAGTTCCAGGTCTCCCGGCAGTTCTGGGCGCACCTCGTCGAGACCGGGGCGCTGCCGCAGCCGAGCAACTTCATCAACCCCACGCCGCACATCTCCTTCGTGTGGGGTGCCGAGAACGTCGAGTACATGCGCAAGCGGTACGAGGCGCTCAAGGACCACCCGCTCTTCGCGGGCATCGAGTACTCCGACGACCCCGCGAAGATCCGCGAGTGGGCGCCGGCACTGGTGCCCGGCCGCAAGAAGGACCAGCCCATCGCGGCGACGTACTCCGCGGCGGGTTCGGACGTCGACTTCGGGTCGCTGACGCGTCAGCTGTTCGACGAGCTCGAGATCGCCGGCGTCGAGTTCGAGCCCTCGCACCAGGTCCGGAAGATCACGCGGTCGAAGGTGTCCGAGGGCTGGGCGCTCGACGTCCGGAACGAGGTCGGACGCTCGACGCAGCGGATCGCCGCGAAGTTCGTGTTCGTCGGCGCCGGTGGTGGGGCGCTGCACCTGCTCCAGAAGTCCGGGATCCCGGAGATCCGCGGGTACGGCGGCTTCCCGGTGTCCGGTGAGTTCCTGCGCACCGACGACCCGGAGGTCGTGCAGAAGCACGCGGCGAAGGTCTACGGCAAGGCCAGCGTGGGCGCGCCGCCGATGTCCGTGCCGCACCTCGACACGAGGATCGTCGACGGGTCGGCGTCGCTCATGTTCGGCCCGTACGCCGGGTTCAGCCCGAAGTTCCTCAAGCAGGGCTCGGTGCTCGACCTGTTCCGCTCGATCCGGCCGCACAACCTCCGGCCGATGCTCAGCGTCGCGTTCTCGAACTTCGACCTCGTCCGCTACCTGGTCGGGCAGCTGCTCGCGTCGAAGGAGACGAAGTTCGACGCGCTGCGCGACTTCATGCCCACCGCCGAGGCCGAGAACTGGCACCGCATCACCGCGGGACAGCGGGTCCAGGTCATCAAGCCCGACCGTGAGAAGGGCGGGGTGCTGCAGTTCGGCACCGAGGTCATCACGTCGGCCGACGGGTCGATCGCCGGGCTGCTCGGGGCGTCCCCGGGCGCGTCGACCGCGGTCCCGATCATGTTGACGATGCTGCAGCGCTGCTTCCCGGACCGCTGGGCCGGGTGGGAGCCCGCGGTGCGCGAGATGGTGCCGACGTACGGCAAGGACCTCGGCTCGGACGCGCAGCTCGCCGACGAGACGCTCGCACGCACGGCGAAGGTGCTCGGCCTGCACCACTGACCGGCCCGTCCCGGCCCACCACGGTTGCGCCGGGTTCGAACATGTGTTCGAATGGCGCGATGCGGTGGAGTGGACAGGCGATCGATGCCGAGCGGGACGACGCCCTGCCCGGCCTCGGCTCGAACAGCGGACTGGTCCGGAGCGTCACGACGCCGGAGTTCGCCGGCGTGACGTTCCACGAGGTCCTCGCGAAGAGCGCCCTCAACCGGGTGCCGGCGGCCGACGGCACGGGGACCTACGGGTGGACGATCAACCCGTACCGCGGGTGCAGTCACGCGTGCGTCTACTGCTTCGCGCGGCCGACGCACACCTACCTCGAGTTCGACGGCGGCGCCGACTTCGACCAGCAGATCGTCGTGAAGACCAACGTCGCCGACGTCCTGCGTCGGGAGCTGCGCCGGCCGAGCTGGGACCGCCACCCCGTCGCCCTCGGGACGAACACCGACCCGTACCAGCGCGCCGAGGGGCGGTACCGGTTGATGCCGGGCGTGATCCGGGCACTGGCCGAGTCCGGGACGCCGTTCAGCGTCCTGACCAAGGGCACACTGCTGCGCCGGGACCTGCCGCTCCTGGTCGAGGCCGCCCGTTCCGTCCCGGTCGACCTCGCGATGTCGATCGCGGTCTACGACGACGACCTCCAGCAGCAGGTGGAGCCCGGGACCCCGACGACCTCCGCGCGGTTGGCGACCGTCCGTGCGATCCGTGACGCCGGTCTCGACTGCGCCGTGTTCCTCATGCCCGTCCTGCCGTTCATCACCGACACCCGCGCGCACCTCGACGACGCCGTGGGTCGCGCCGCCGCGGCCGGCGCGACGAGCGTCATGTACTCGGCCCTGCACCTGCGACCGGGTGTGAAGCCGTGGTGGTTCGCGTGGCTCGAGCGGACCAGGCCCGACCTGGTCGCGCGCTACCGCTCGATGTACCTCGACAACACGTACGCGCCGGCCGACTACCGACGGTGGCTCGCCGAGCGCGTGCGGCCGATCCTGCGGGCGCACGGGGTCGACCTCGGACGGGTCGACCCCGCCACCGGGTCGATGGGGTTCCGTGACCGGCCGGACACGATGCGTCCGGCGCCGCTGCTGCGTCCGAGCGTGTCGTCCGCGTCGCCCGAGGAGCAGTCCCGCCCGTCGGCGTCGCCGCTGAAGCGCGCCGACCCGGGGTGGGACCGTCGCGCTGCCGCCGTGCCGGCGCCGTCGGGCCCGACCCTGTTCTGAGGAACGTCCGTGTTCCGCGTCCGGGGGACACCGCGTGTCAGCGATCGGCGGTACCATCGGGCGAGTCGCCGAACCGCGCTCGATTCGGGGTACACGGCCACCGCTCCCGGTGGCCGGGTCCGGCGGCTCAGACGTCTCCCGGAAGGACCCACCGCACGTGCTCGGCATCCCCACGCACCTCGCGCCCCGCGTGAATGCCTGGTCGACCGTGCGCGCCTTCCACGCCGCCGCCGTGGGCTCGGTCGTCGCAGCCGCGGTCGTGCTGCTGCTCTGGGGACTCGCTGACCCGCAGGTCCGGGTCGGGAGCGCCGTCCTGGCGCTCCTGCCGATGCTCGTGATGGTCGGTGTGCACGTGCAGTTCGCCACCTGGCGGTCGGCGGTGGCCTTCCTCGTCGTGGGCGGCCTCTGCACGTGGTGGTTCGCGTCCGCCGTCCAGGACCAGGTCCCGGCCGGCTGGGTGGTCGGCTACCTGCTGTCCCTCGCGGTCATCCCGCTCGTGCTCGTCGGCGGAGCGGGCGCGGTACCGGGCCGGGTCGTGCTGTGGTCGGTCGGCGGGTTCCTCGTCGGTCGGACCGCGACGTCCGTCGCCCTCGTGCAGGCCGGTGCGCCGCCGCAGCCGCTCGTGCTCGCCTGGGTGACCCTCGGCTTCGTGGTCGCCCTCGTGCTCGTCACCAGCCGCAACACCGCCCGGTCGGAGCGGGTCCAGCCCGAACTGCTCCGCTCGGCCCGCGAGGAACACGTGTCCGCCTACCGTGCGGGCGTCGAGGCCGAGGCCGCCGCGATCCTGCACGACACCGTCCTGAACCACCTCGGCGCGATCGCCCTCGCACCCTCGGGTCCGATGGACCCCCAGCTCGCACGGACGATCGAGTCCGACGTCGCGATGCTGACCGGCAGACAGTGGCTCGGCACGGACACGAGCGACGCGGAGCCCGAGCCGGACGCCGTGTCGCGCGCCTTCGAGGCGATGGTCGACGAGCACCGGGCCGAGGGGCTCGACGTCGTCGTGACGGGGGACGCCGGTGTCCTGGGCTCCCTCGGGAGCGACGCGTCGACCGCGCTGCTGCGCGCGGTGGGGCAGTGCCTCGCGAACGTCCGGAAGCACGCCGGCACCGACAGCGCCGAGGTCAGCGTGTTCGACGACGGCTCCTCGTGCACCGTCATGGTGGTCGACGACGGCCGCGGCTTCGACGAGCAGGAGACGGGTGCCGACCGCATGGGCCTCCGTGGTTCGGTCCGCGAGCGCATCGGTCGTGTCGGCGGCGACGTCCAGGTCTGGTCGTCGCCGGGGTCGGGGACGAGCGTCATGATGACCGTGCCCCGGTCCTCGTCCGCGGGCGAGCACGCCTCGGTCGGTGCCGGGCCCGACAGCGGGCGCCTGCGCTCCTCCGGGTCGTTCACCTGGCCGCCGCCCGGGTTCGACGGGGTCATCGACCGGGGGACCGGTCGGTGAGCCGCGTCGACACGACTCGTCTGCACGCCCGCGGTGACCGGACCGCCCAGCAGTACGACCCACTCGGTGCGATGGGGTCGCGACCGCTCGCCGTCGTGCTCGGTGCCGGTGCGGTGCTCTGGGCGCTGCTCGTCTCGGTGTTCGACCGCGACGTGGTCGGGAGCCCGACCCTCAGCGCGGTGACCGTCCTCCTCCTCGCCGCGTCGGGGGTCGTGGTGGTCGTGGCGTCCTCGCCGTTCCGGGCCCCGTTCCCGCGGTGGGCGTTCGCCCTGCACGTCGCCCTCCTCGCCGCGGCCGCGGCGACCAGCGTGGCCGCGCAGTGGGGGCCGGACCGGAACGCCCTCAACGACTTCATGTGCCTGCTCACCGCGACCGGGATCGTCATGACCGCTCCGTACCGTCCGTGGCGCGACCTCGCCGTCGGGGGAGTGGTCCTCGCCGTCGTCGACGGTGTCGCGTGGGGTGTCGCCGCCTCGGTCTTCCCGCACGCCACACCCGTATCGGTCGCGGCGTTCCTGGCGGCGGCTCCGACGCTCGTGCTCACCGGTGCGTCGGTCGTGTTCGCGTGGACGTTCGCCGGCCTCGCCGAGCGGGTGCAGATCCGTGCGGGTTCGTACTCGGTGGCGCGCGCCGAGCGGGACGGCATCGCGGCCAGTGTGCAGCAGGAGCGATCGAACGTCCTCGCCCGCGACGTGGCCCCGTTCTTCGCCGAGCTCCGCGACCGCGAGGTGATCACCGACGCCGACCGGGCGCGGGCACGGGCGATCGCGGACGGCATCCGACGCGGCATGGTCGCCGACGCGGACCGGACCTGGTTCGAGCACGCGGTCGCGGTGGACGGCGGGAGCACCACGGCCGTCGACGACCCGGAGGGCCTCATCGCCACGCTCGACGCCGACCAGCGCACGGTCGTCCGCACCTTCCTGCGTGCCGCGTTCGACGACGAACACGTCGACCCCGCGGGCTTCCACGCGACCGTCCGCCGCACCCCCACGCTCGACGGCGTGCCCGCGCGCGTCGCCGTCTCCATCGACCTGACCGTCGACGACTCCGACGTCGGCATCCACCGCACCTTCGACCCCTACTTCGCGGTCCTCCGCGTGACCTTCCCCGACCTCGACGTCGCGGTCCGCCCGTCGTCCCTCGCACTAAGGTTCTCCTATGACCAGCACTGACCCGACCCGGACCTCGGAGGGCGTGCCCCCGCTCCCGCAGCCCGGAACCCGACGCGTGCGGCTGGCGATCCTCGACGACCACGAGGTGCTGCTCGACAGCCTCTCGAGCTGGATCGCCGTGAACGCCTTCGACTTCGACCTGGCCCTCACCGCGCACACGTGGCTCGAGATGGTGCACAGCGAGAACTTCCCGACCGACCTGGTCTTCCTCGACTTCCAGCTCAAGGAACCCGTGTCGATCGAGGCGCGCGTCCGCACCTGCCGTGCGGCGGGCGCGAAGGTGATCGTCCTGTCGAGCGTCGACAGCCGTGAGTCCCGCGACCGTGCCCTCGCGGCCGGAGCGGCGGCGTTCCTGTCGAAGTCGCTGCCGATGCGCGAGGTGATGGACATCGCCCGCGAGGTCATGGGCGTCTCCCGCGAGACCCCGCCGCAGCGCGACTGGCGTCCGCTGCCCACCGGGGCGAACGCGCACCAGCGGCCCAAGCTCAGCAACGGCGAGGAAGAGGCCCTGCGGCTGTACGTCTCGGGCTACTCGACGAACGAGGTCGCCGCGCAGATGAACGTGCAGTACGAGACCGCGAAGACCTACCTGCGCCGCGTCCGCGAGAAGTACAGCAAGGTCGGGCGTCCGGCGTCGAAGAAGTCCGACCTGATCCGTCGGGCGGCCGAGGACGGGTTCCTCGCGTAGTGGCGAAGCTCTACTTCCGCTACGGGGCGATGAACAGCGGCAAGAGCACCGGGCTGCTGCAGGCCGCCTACAACTACGAGGAACGCGGGCAGCGCGTGCTGCTCGCGAAGCCGTCGGTCGACACCAAGGCCGACGGCGCGATCGTGTCCCGGCTCGGGGTGACGCGGTCCGTCGACCTGGTGTTCGGTGCCGCTGACGACGTGCGCGCCGCGGTGGCCGACGCCGGGGCGACCGACCCGGAGTCCGACCGGCTCGACGGCGTGGTCCGACCGGTGAGCTGCGTGCTCGTCGACGAGGCCCAGTTCCTCACCCCGCGACAGGTCGACGACCTGCTCCGGATCGCCGTGCTCGACGGCATCCCGGTCCTCGCGTACGGCATCCGGACCGACTTCCGCACCGAGGCGTTCCCCGGCAGCGCGCGCCTGCTCGAGGTCGCCCACTCGCTCGAGGAGTTGAAGACCATCTGCCGCTGCGGCCGGAAGGCCGTCTTCAACACCCGGAAGGTCGACGGCCGCTTCGTCTTCGACGGCTCGCAGGTGGCGATCGACGGCGCCGGGGTCACCTACGAGTCGCTCTGCGCGAACTGCTACCTCAGCGAGTCCGGTGGCCGCCTGGACGGCGACCTCGGGCACTGACCCCGGACGCTGACCACGTCGTGTCCGGGCCGGTCCTGCGGGGCCCGGCCACCGGGGTGGTCGGGCCACGGTCGGACGGGAGGCGCGGGTCGGCGCCGCCCCGTGCCTCCCGTCCGGAACGGGGCCGGGACGGCCCCGCGCGCACGGCGGTCGGCGAGCCGACCGGAATGCCCGACGGATGCCCGCGGTTGCCTCCCGCATGAGCGACGCAACCGTGCACCTGTCCGTCCTCGACCTGGCCACGCGTGAGTACGGCCAGACGAACACCGAGGCCCTGCAGGGCACCATCGACACGGCGGTGCACGCCGAACGGCTCGGCTACGAGCGGATCTGGGTCGCCGAGCACCACGGCATGCCGGGCATCACCTCGTCGGCGCCCGCGGTGCTGCTGAGCGCCGTCGGTGCGGCGACCTCCCGGATCCGCATCGGGTCGGGCGGCGTGATGCTGCCGAACCACGCGCCGCTCGTCGTCGCGGAGCAGTTCGGGACGCTGCGCGCGCTGTACGGGGACCGCGTCGACCTCGGCATCGGGCGCGCCCCGGGCACCGACGGCGCGACCGCGATGGCACTGCGCCGCACCGACCGGCTCGACGTCGACGACTTCCCGCAGCAGCTCGCCGACCTGATCGGCTTCTTCACGGGGATGGACGCCGAGAACCCGCTGTCGCGCATCCGGGCGGTCCCCGGGTACGGCGACGTGCCCGAGTTCTGGCTGCTCGGGTCCTCCGGGTACAGCGCGCAGGTGGCGGGAGCGCTCGGCGTCTCCTTCGCCTTCGCGCACCACTTCGCGTCGGACAACACCGAGGCGGCGCTCGCGCTGTACCGCGACTCGTTCCGGCCCTCGCGCTTCCGGCAGACCCCGAACGCGCTCATCGGCGTGCAGGTCGTCACCGACGAGGACCCGGCGGTCGTCGAGGAGCAGAGCGCCCCCGGGATGATCTCGTTCATCCGGATGCGCCAGGGGATGAAGCCCGAGCCGGTGTCGATGGACGAGGCGCGCGCGTACACGTTCTCGGACCTCGAGCGTCGGTTCATCGCCGCGCGCACCGAGCGGCAGGCGTACGGTTCGCGGGACCAGGTCGCGGCGAAGATCAACGAGCTCGTGGCGTCCACGGGTGCGGATGGTGTGATCGTCGCTCCTGGGGCCGCCCAGGCGCGTTACCGGCACCAGGCGCTCGACGTCGTGGCGTCGCTGCAGGCCGAGGGGCGGCTCGTGCCGGCGGGGGTCGCCGCGGCGTAGCTGCTCGGCGGGAGAGCGGGCGCCGGCGCGCGGTCCTCGCGGCGTCGGCCCGCGGCCCTGGCGGCGTCGGCCCGCGCTGCCGTCTCGGCGTGAGCCCCGGGCTGTGGGCCGGGACGCGCGATGCGCGGGGACGCGCCGGAGCGCCTCGTGCCGCGCGGTGCCGGCGCACAACCGGAGGCACGTCGCACCACGGGATCGCGTGGCGCGACGTGCCTCCGGTTGTGCCGGAGCAGGTCGCGCCACGCAGGCGCGCACCGAGCGCCCCGCACCGGACGGGCGGCGCGCACCGCGCACGGGCGGCGCGCTGCTGGGCGTCTGCGCGCACGGGCGGCGCGCCGCTGGGCGTCTGCGCTCTCGGTACAGGGGTGACAGGTCCGGACACGACAGGTCCGGACATGACAAGAGGCCCTGGTTCCGGAGAACCAGGGCCTCTTGCGTACTGTCTCAACACAGTGTCGGGGTGACAGGATTTGAACCTGCGACCTCCTCGTCCCGAACGAGGCGCGCTACCAAGCTGCGCCACACCCCGCGGTGTGATCACTCCGAACCGGAGCAACCCCAGAAGTCTACCGGATGATCGGGGGTGCTCACGACCATCGCGGTGACGCCCGGGCGCGTCGTCCGGACGCGTCAGTCCGTCCGCGCGGTCAGGGTCACGACGACCGCCTCGGGGCGGCACGAGAACCGCACGGGCGCGTAGATCGACGTCCCGATGCCCGCAGAGACCTCGAGCCACGACCAGTGCGCCCGGTGCTGCCACTTGTGCAGCCCGCTGACGTACCGGCGGGGCAGGTCGGAGTTCGTGACGAGCGCCCCGACGCCCGGCACCTGGACCTGGCCGCCGTGGGTGTGCCCGGCGAACACGACGTCGGCACCCTGGTCGACGAACGCGTCGAGCACGCGGCGGTACGGCGCGTGCGTGATGCCGATCGCGACGGGGGAGGGGCCGTCCTCGTCCTCGGTCCACGGGACCGTGCTGCGCATCTCGTCGACGTTGGTCGGCAGCAGGTCGAGTCGGTCCCAGCCGCGGTGCGCGTCCGAGGTACCGAACAACTCGAAGCGCGAGCCCTTGAGTTCGATCGCGTGCGCCTGGTCGTTGACGTCGAGCCAGCCGAGCGACTCGAAGAACGCCGTCTGCCGGTCGACGTCGAGCTCGACCGGACGGGCGCCTGAGTGATGCCGACTCGGCCCGGTGAAGTACTTGAACGGGTTCCGGGGCTGCGGACCGAAGAAGTCGTTCGAGCCGTGCGCGAAGGCTCCCGGCACGCCGCGGAACGGCTCGAGTGCGTACTCGATCGCCGCGTTGGCCGTCGGGTGGCCCAGGTTGTCGCCGGTGTTCACGACGAAGTCGGGCTCCACCAGGCTCAGGTCGCGCAGCCACTGCTGCTTGTCGGCCTGCCAGGGCGCCATGTGGATGTCGGACAGGTGCAGCACCGTGACGTCACGGGAGCCCGGCGCGAGGACGGGCACGGTCTCCCACCGGATGCCGAAGCGGCGACGCTCGACGAGGGTGCCCCACGCCGTCGTCGCCGCTCCGATGGTCGCGCCCGCTGCGATGATCCCGAGCGCCGCGCGACCGCGGGTCACTGGCAGCCCTTCGGAGCCTTGCCGTCCTTGTCGCCGAACAGCTGCAGCGTCACGGGCGTGGACTTCGCCGCGCTCGTGCCGGCTCCGGGGTTCACCCCCGCGACCGTGCACTCCGCGCCACCGGCGGCGAACTGGTCCGACACGGCGACCGAGGTGAACCCGGCACCGCCCAGGGCGCCCTGCGCGTCCCGGAGGCTCTTGCCCGCGACGTCGGGAACGGTCGCCTGCGAGCCGTCCGTCGTGTACACCGTGACCGACGAACCGGCCGAGAGCAGCGATCCGGCACCGGGGGAGGTGCTCGACACCGTCCCGGGCGTCCCGGACCCCGGCTGCGCGCCACCGTCGACGTAGGTGAAGCCGGCGCCGGCCAGGATCGAACGGGCCTCGTCGGCCGTCTTGCCGGTCACGTCGGGGACGTTCTGGCTGTTGCCGCGGAGGGCGGCCTGCGACGGGGTCGGGAAGGGCCCGGCCTCGTACATGGCGTTGATCGGGATCATCGCCTGCTGCCAGACGTGGGCACGCTGCGACGCGTAGGAGCCGTACCCGGCTCCCGGGAGGTAGTGGCGGAGGTTGTTCTTGCCACCGTCGGTGTTGCCCTGCCAGTAGGCGGTCGCGACCTTCGAGCTCGCGCCGACGAGCCAGATCTGGTCGGCGTCGTCGGTGGTGCCCGTCTTCGCGAACAGCTGCGTGCCGTCCGGGGTCTGGGCGCCGACCGCGGTACCGGACTGGATCGTCCCGCGCATGGCGAACGCGGCCGATGCGGCGACACCCGGGTCGAGCACCTGCTTGCACTGCTTCGGCTGACCGCCGAGGTCCTTGCCCTCGGCGTTCTTCACGTTGTCGATGGCGATCGGGGCGCAGTAGGTGCCGTTGTTCGCGATCGTCGCGTACGCCGACGCCATGGTCAGGGGCGCGATGTTGTTCGTGCCGAGGATCGACGACGGGTAGGCGTTCAGCTCGGTCTTCTCGTCGGCCGAGTGCACCCCGAGGTCCTGCGCGGTCTGCCGGATGTCGCAGAGGTCGAGCTTCGCGGCCATCGAGGCGAACGCCGCGTTGACCGACAGCGCCGTGGCGCGGGCGACGGTGAAGTTGCCGTTCTCACCCGCGGAGTCGTTCTTCGGCGCCCAGGCGGAGTAGATCGTGTCGCCACACTGCGTCCAGCGCGAGGTGTTGTGCGGCGTCCCGTTCACGGACTCGTTGAGGCCGTGACCGGCCTTGAGCCAGTCGAGCAGCGTGAAGACCTTGTAGGTCGAGCCGACCTGGAAGCCGATCGACCCGCCGTACTCCTTGTCGACGCTGTAGTTGATCGACGTCGCGGTCGGCGGTGACTGCAGGGACTGGTCGTAGTCCTTGTTCTGCGCCATCGTCAGGATCCGGCCGGTCGAGGCCTCGACCGAGTTCAGGGCGCCACCGAGCTTGAAGCGGCTCTCGGTGTTCGGGTCGAACTTGTTGAGCAGGTCCTTCTGCTGACCGTTGAGGTCGAGGTTCAGGGTCGTCTGCACCGTGAATCCGCCGTTGCGCCACGCGGTCGCGCGGTCCTTCTCGGTCGCGCCGAGCTGGGACATCTGCTTGACGACCTTGACGGCGTAGTCGCAGAAGAACTGCGAGCCGTTGCCCGCGGCCGACTGGCAGCCCTGGCTCGGCTGCGTCAGGCGCACGTAGTCGGCCGGCTTCGAGGCGATGGCCTGGTCGTACTGCTCCTGCGTCAGGTGCTTCTGCGCGAACATCGACTTCAGGATCACGTCGCGACGGGCGACGTTGGCGTCGTAGTACTTCGGGTCGGACAGGTTGCGCGTGTTCGGCGACTGCACGATCGCGAGGATCGACGCGGCCTCCTGGGGGCTGAGGTCGGTCGCGCTCTTGTTGAAGTAGTGCTGCGCCGCGGCCTGCACGCCGTAGGTCTGGTCACCGAAGTAGGCGATGTTGAGGTACCCGGTGAGGATCTCCTTGTGCGAGTACTTCTTCGCCAGGCCGATCGCGAGCTTCATCTCCTCGAGCTTGCGGGGGATGGTCTGCTCGACCGCGTCGTTGTAGGCCTTCTGGCGCTCCTCCTGCGAGGGCAGCTCGAGGGCCTGCTGCATCTTGATGTTGCGCACGAGCTGCATCGTGAGCGTCGAGCCACCGCCGGACTCGCCGAGCCCGCCCGCGAGGGATCCGACACCGGCACGGACCAGGGACGTCATGTCGACGCCGCCGTGGTCGTAGAAGCGCTTGTCCTCGCCGTCGATGGCCGCGTTCTTCAGCTGGTCGCTGATCTGGTCGAACTGCAGCTCCTGGCGGTTCTGGTCGTAGACCGTCGCCAGGTGGACGGACTGGCCGCCCGAGTACGCCAGGACCTCGTTGCGCTGCGGCAGGTCACCGATCTCGATGTACTCCGGCAGCGACTCGAACACGCCGATGGTGGAGGTCGTGGTGACCCCGGCGACCGCGATCGCGGGCGTGACGCCGATGGTCACCAGCAGGCCGGCGAGCGCGCTGAAGCCGACGAAGCCGATGAAGGCGCCGATCGCAGAGACGGGCTTGGTCCGCGAGGCAGACGTCTTCTGGGCAGACATAGGATGCAGCCTAAACGACACCCCCGACCGGAAGGCTGGCAAGGATCTCCATGATGCGCTGGGAATACCTCACGACGCCGCTGATCATCCACAACACGACCGCGATCCTCAACAACTTCGGGGACGAGGGCTGGGAGCTGGTCCAGGTCGTCACCGGCCCCGAGGGCGGGCTCGTCGCCTACCTCAAGCGTCCGAGGGCCGAGGCGTGAGCGTCGCCGCCCGACTGGCCGAGCTCGGCCTGACGCTGCCGCCCGTCGCGGCACCCGTCGCCGCCTACGTCCCGGCGGTCGTGTCCGGGCACCACGTGTACACGGCGGGACAGCTCCCGTTCGTGGACGGAGCCCTCCCCGTCACGGGCAAGGTCGGCGCCGACGTCGACGCCGAGACCGCGACCGCGCAGGCGCGGACCGCGGCGCTCAACGCCCTCGCGGCCGTCGAGTCGGTCGCCGGGTCGCTCGACCGCGTCGCCCGGGTCGTCAAGGTCACCGTGTTCGTGGCGTCCGACCCCTCCTTCACCGGCCAGCCCGGGGTCGCCAACGGCGCGTCCACCCTGGTCGGCGACGTCTTCGGTGAGGCCGGCGTCCACGCGCGCAGCGCGGTGGGCGTCGCCGTCCTGCCGCTGGACGCACCGGTCGAGGTCGAGCTCGTCGTCGAACTGACCGACTGACGGCGGTTCCCCGCCCCGTCACGCAGGTCGCGCCTCCAGTCCGGTCGGACGGGAGGCGCGACCTGCGTCCGGCGGCCTACATCAGTTCCGCGATGGTCGCCATGATCGTCGGGTCGGCCAGCGTCGTCGTGTCGCCGATGCGGCGGCCCTCGGCCGCGTCGCGGAGCAGACGGCGCATGATCTTGCCGGACCGCGTCTTCGGGAGCTCCGGCACGACGACCACCTGGCGTGGTTTCGCGATCGCGCCGATCCGCTTGCCGACCCAGTCGCGCAGTTCCTTCGCGACCGCGTCGCGGTCCGCGCCCTCCGCCGCCTCGGCGGTGAGGATGACGAACGCGACGACGGCCTGACCGGTGGTCTCGTCGGCGGCGCCGACGACGGCGGCCTCGGCGACGCCCTCGTGGCCGACGAGCGCGGACTCGATCTCGGCCGTCGACAGGCGGTGGCCCGACACGTTCATGACGTCGTCGACGCGACCCTGCACCCAGAGGTCGCCCTCGCCGTCGAGCCGCGCACCGTCGCCCGCGAAGTAGCGGCCGGGGAAGCGTGACCAGTAGGTCTCGACGAAGCGGTCCGGGTCGTTCCAGATGCCGCGGGCCATCGACGGCCAGGGCTCGGTGATGGTGAGGTACCCGCTCTCACCGGGGTCGGCGCGGTGGCCGTCCTCGTCCACGATCTCCGCGACGATGCCGGGCAGCGGGGTCTGGGCCGCGCCGGGCTTGAGCTTCGTGACGCCCGGCAGCGCCGAGATCATGATGGCGCCGGTCTCGGTCTGCCACCACGTGTCGACGATCGGCGTGCGGTCGTGGCCGATGACCTGGCGGTACCACTGCCACGCCTCGGGGTTGATCGGTTCGCCGACGCTGCCGAGCAGTCGGAGGGACTCGAGGCTGCGGGCCTCGGGGATCTGCCGTCCGGCCTTCATCGCGGCCCGCACCGCGGTCGGGGCGGTGTAGAGGACGGTGACGCCGTAGGTGTCGACGACGTCCCACCACCGGCCGGGCTTCGGCTCGTCCGGGGTGCCCTCGTACAGGACCTGTGTGACGCCGTTCGCGAGCGGCCCGTAGACGACGTAGGAGTGCCCGGTGATCCAGCCGATGTCGGCCGTGCACCAGTAGACGTCCTTCTCCGGGTGCATGTCGAAGACGTTGCGGTGCGTGTACGCGGCCTGGGTCAGGTAGCCGCCCGAGGTGTGCACGATGCCCTTCGGCTTCCCGGTCGTGCCCGACGTGTAGAGGATGAACAGGGGGTTCTCGGCCGGGAACGGCTGCGCCTCGTGCTCGGGGGCGGCCTTCGCCAGCTCGTCGTGCCACCAGCGGTCGCGCTCGGTCCACCCGACCCGGTTGCCGCCGCGCTTCACGACGAGGACGTGCTCGACGGAGTCGGTCCCGGGGCCCGCGAGCGCCTCGTCCACCGCCGGCTTGAGCGGTGAGACGGCACCGCGTCGCCAGCCGCCGTCCGCGGTCACGACGACCTTCGCGCCGGCGTCCTCGATGCGCGTGCGGAGGCTCTCGGCGCTGAAGCCGCCGAAGACGACCGAGTGCACGGCGCCGATCCGGGCGACCGCGAGCATCGTGACGACGGCCTCGGGGATGAGCGGCAGGTAGACGACGACGCGGTCGCCCGCACCGACGCCGAGGTCCGTCAGCATGTTCGCCGCGCGCTGGACGTCGGCGGTCAGCTCGGCGTAGGTGATCCGACGCGTGTCGCCCGGTGCGCCCTCGAAGTGGATCGCCACCCGGTCGCCGTTTCCCGCGCGCACGTGGCGGTCGAGGCAGTTCTCGGCGACGTTGAGCGTGCCGTCGTCGAACCACTTCGCGAACGGGGCACCGGACCAGTCGAGGGTCCGGGTGAACGGCGTGCGCCAGTCGAGCAGGGTCCGGGCCTGGTCGGCCCAGAACGCCTCGCGGTCGGCGGCGGCCGACTCGTGCAGGTCCGCGTGGGCGACGGCGTCCGCGACGAACTCGGCGGGCGGCGCGAAGGTCGGGCCGTCCTCGTGACGGGCGTCGGCCTGGGTCGGTGTGGACATCGGGGTCCTCTCGCGTCGTTGCGGCAGGGGTGCAGTCGGAGACTACCCCTCGGGGAGGGGTGGGCCGGCGGGGCGGCCGGGGTGTGTGCGCTGTCCGGGCGGTGTCCGGGTCAGCGTGGGTGGATCGGTTCGGCCGGGTCCGGGGTTGCCGAGCACGGGGCGTCATGGGGTACACTTGTCCTCGCCGGACTCGTTTCCGGTGGCATCGGCTCGGATTCCCCCCAATCCGCTGGTGTCCAGGCGGCACCAGTTCCCCCCAACCGGTGCCGCCTCTTCTTTTTCCCCGACGGGTGTCGCAGAACCCGCCGTGCGGTCCGGGCGCGATCCGCGCGCTGGTGCCGAACGGTGGACAGGTCTGTCCACGCGTCGACGGACACGCGCCGCGGCCGTCGAGCCCGGAGCGAGGTACTTGCGAGGGCCTCCCGAGCTCCCGTCGGTGTACCGCGGTGCCCTGCCCGCCGGTCAGCCGAACGGGGTACGGGATTGCGTTTCGGGGGACAAAACAGCCATCGGCTGGGGACAGCGGCGAACGATCCACGTGCTGGTCCGCGGTGCGCCGTCCGTGCCGAGGCGCTGCCTACCGTGCCGTCCATGCACCGACACCGAGCCGACGGACCGCCCGACCCCGCGCCACGACGTCGCGCCGCCACGACGCGGGGCGCCGGCCGCGAGCGGGACGGGCCAGCGGGCGGTGGGGGCACCGGCATCCGCAGGGTCGACCCGGTCGGTGGCAGCGACGACCGGGCGACCGCCCCCGTGACCGCTGCCGCGACCGGACGCGCGACCGCTGACGTGGCCGGACGGGCGACCGCCGCCGTCACCGGAGCGGTCGGTCGAGGCGCCGGCCCGTCGCCCGTCGTCGACCGGCCGCCCGTGCCGGCCCGGTCGGCGGTCGCCGTGCGCTCGGCGGTCGACTGCCCGGCTCGGGACCCACGCGCGGCGGTCGCGGGACGGACCGACGACGGCGGGCGCCCGGACGGCGCCGCACCCGAGCGGCGGGGCGCCCGACGGAGCAGGACCGCCGTCCACGACCCCCCGTTCCTGCCGCGCGTCGGCAGCCCCACACGCCGACGGGCGGTCGACGCGGCGGCCTTCGAGGAGCTGGCGGCCGTCGTCGCGGACGCCGAGGTGACCGACGTGCTGGTCGTCGGCGACTCCGGCACCTGGGTGGACCGTGGACTCGGACTCGAGCGGGCCGGGCCGATCCTGCCCGAGCGGCGCGTCCGTGCGCTCGCAGCCGAGCTCGTGGCGCTCGGGGGACGCCACGTCGACGAGACGACCCCGTGCGCGGACGTCCGGTTCGGCGACGGGATCCGGGTCCACGCCGTCCTCGCACCCGTCGCGGTGCACGGCACGGCGCTCTCGGTCCGACTCCCGCGGCCGGAACGGCCGACGTTGGCAGCCCTCGAACGCACCGGCACCTTCCGGCTCGTCGGGCGCACGGTGCTCGAGGACGCCGTCGCGGCGCGGCGGAACCTCGTCGTCACCGGGGCGACCGGCAGCGGCAAGACGACCGTGCTGGGCGCACTGCTCGCCGCCGTGCCCAGCACCGAACGGATCGTGACGGTCGAGGACCTCGCAGAACTGCGGATCGACCACCCGCACGTCGTCGCGCTCGAGGCACGTCAGTCGAACGCGGAGGGCGTGGGCGCGATCGGGCTCGACCGCCTGGTGCGTGAGGCGCTGCGGATGCGCCCGGACCGGATCGTCGTGGGGGAGTGTCGCGGCGCGGAGGTGCGCGAGCTCCTGTCCGCGTTGAACACCGGGCACGACGGCGGCGCCGGCACGCTCCACGCGAACGGCCTGGCCGACGTCCCGGCGCGACTCGAGGCGCTCGGTGCGACCGCGGGGTGGAGCCCGGACGCCCTCGCGCGACAGGTCGTCAGCGCCCTCGACCTCGTCGTGCACGTGGAGCGGCACGGTCGGTGGCGCGGCGTCACCGCGCTCGGGGCGTTCGCACTCGAGGACGGCCGGCTCGTCGTGCGCCGTGTGGACCGGTGACGCCGGACGGTCCGGCCGCGGCCCGGGTCCTCGACCGCGTCGCGGTGCTCGTCGGCGCCGGCGTCCCGCCACCGCGCGCCTGGGAGCTGGTCGGCGGTCGGCCGGCCACGGGCGGTCCGGCGTGGAACGACGTCCGTCTCGTGCTCGACGTCGCGGAACGGAGCGGCGCGCCGACGGCGGGGACGCTCCGTGGGCTCGCGTCGGCGATGCGCCGGACGTCCGCCGCCGACCGGGCCGTCCGGGTGGCGCTGGCCGGCCCCCGGGCGAGTGCACGCGTCGTGCTGGCGCTCCCCGCGTTCGGCATCGGGCTCGGCGCCGCGTGGGGTGCCGGGGCCGTCGAGGTGCTGCTGACGCGGCCGGTCGGCTGGACCTGCGTGGTCGTGGCGGGCGTCCTGGTCGCCGTCGGTCGACGGTGGTCCGGTGTGCTGGTCCGGCGGGCGAGCCCGGACGGGCGGATCCCCGGCGTCCTGCTCGACGCGTGGGCCGTGGCGCTCGCCGGGGGCGGGTCGTGGTCGAGCGCAGGTGCCACGGTGGCGGCCGTGCTCGCCGAGCACGGGTTCGACGGCGTCGAGCGTCCGGCACGAGGCGGTTCGCCGGCCGTCGCCCGGGGGCGGGACGCCGCGGCCGACGCCCGCCTGCACGAGGTGCTCGACCTGAGCCGACGCGCCGGGGTCCCGGCGGTCCCCCTGCTGCGTGCCGCTGCCGAGGACGTCCGCGACGACGCAGCCGCCGCGGGTCTCGCAGCCGCGGAACGCCTCGGCGTCCGGCTCGTCCTGCCCCTGGGGGTGTGCGTGCTGCCCGCCTTCGTGCTCGTCGGGGTGGTGCCGGTCGTCGTCGGCGTCCTCTCCTCCACCGTCGGCGGCCTCGGCTGACCTGTCCACAGGAAGCGGGATCGGCGCTCTGCGGCAGGCGGAGATCGGCGATCGTCGGAGGACCAGACACCGAGCGGAAGGAGCAGGACGTGCAACAGACCATCAACCAGGAGGACACCATCGGACACGAGCGTCGTCGCCGGGGCGTCTCGGTGGTCGACCTCGGCGACGACCGCGGGTCGGCGACGGCGGAGTACGCGGTCGTGATCCTCGCGGCGGTCGCCTTCGCCGGGGTGCTCGTCGCGGTGATGCGTTCGGGCGAGGTCCAGCAGATCCTCACGGACCTGGTCCGCGGGGCCCTCACGCCGTGAGCGGCACGACTGCTCCGGCCGGTCGGCGTCCGCGCGGAGCCCGCCCGCGACGGGACCGGCGTCCCGGGGACCGGGGGAGTGCGACCGTGGAGTTCGCGGTCGCACTGCCCGTCGTCACCCTCGTGGTGCTCGGTCTCGTCACCGCGGTCGTCCTGGTCGACCGCGTGGGCCGGATGCAGGCCGCCGCGGGGGCGGCGGCGCGCGCGCTCGGCCGTGCCGACGAGGCGGCCGCGACCCGGGCGGTCAGCACCATCGCCCCCGGTGCGAGCACCACGGTCCGCCGGGTCGACGGCATCGTCTGCGTCGACGTGCACGGGAGCGCCGGCGGCCTGTTCGCCGCGGTGCCCCTGCGCGCCACCGGCTGCGCGGCGGACGGCGGCCGGTGAACCGCGGGCTCGCGCGGTCCGAGCGCGGTTCGGCCACGGTCGTGCTCGTCGCCGCGGTCGCACTGGCGTTGCTGGTCGGCTCGGCAACCGTCCTCGGCGCCCGTTCCCGGGTGCTCGGCGTGCAGGCCCAGGTGGCCGCGGACGCCGGGGCGACCGCGGCCGCCGCTGTCGCGGTCGGTCGGGTGCCGGGGCGTCCGTGCGTCGTCGCCGACCGTGTCGTCGCGGCCGGCGGTGCGCGGTCGACCTCCTGCGAGACTGCGGGCGCGACCGCGCGTGTCGCCGTCGAGACCGGATCCGGACCGTTCGTCGCCGACGCGGTCGCCGTCGCCGGTCCCGCCGCCGGGTCGCCCGAACACAGTGTGTATGGTGTGCACGTCGGCCCCCGGTCACCGTCGTCCCGGTCGACCCGGACCTCGTTGCGGTCCAGGGCCGGCGCGCACCATCGATCAAGGAGTCACGTGCCAGGCACGAAGAAGCTCGTGATCGTCGAGAGCCCCGCGAAGGCGAAGACGATCGCGCAATACCTCGGTGACGGATACGAGGTCCAGGCGTCAGTCGGACACATCCGCGACCTCGTCGAGCCCAAGAACCTCCCGGCGGAGCTCAAGAAGGGCTCGCTCGGCAAGTTCTCCGTCGACGTGGACAACGGCTTCGAGCCCTACTACGTGGTGTCTGACGCGAAGAAGAAGACGGTCTCCGAGCTGAAGCGGGCGTTGAAGGACGCCGACGAGCTCTTCCTCGCGACTGATGAGGACCGCGAGGGCGAAGCCATCGCGTGGCACCTCCTCCAGGTGCTCAAGCCCAAGGTCCCCGTGAAGCGCATGGTGTTCCACGAGATCACCAAGGAGGCCATCCAGCGTGCGCAGGAGGCCACCCGGGAGCTCGACACGGCGCTCGTCGACGCGCAGGAGACCCGGCGCATCCTCGACCGGCTCTACGGCTACGAGGTCTCGCCCGTGCTCTGGCGCAAGGTCGGTCCCGGCCTGTCCGCCGGCCGCGTGCAGTCGGCCGCGACCCGTCTCGTCGTGGACCGCGAGCGCGAGCGCCTCGCGTTCGTCTCGGCGAACTACTGGGACCTGACCGCTCGGTTCGAGAAGGTCGGGGACACCGCGTTCACCGCGCGGCTCGCCCGGCTCCAGGGGACCCGCGTCGCCTCGGGCCGCGACTTCGACGACCGCGGCACGCTCAAGGGCGAGGCCGTCCGGCTCGACGAGGCGTCGGCCGCCGCGCTGACGACCGTCCTCGAGCAGGCCGGCGACGCCGTCGTCCGCAGCGTGGAGTCGAAGCCCTACACGCGCCGTCCCGCAGCGCCGTTCACGACCTCGACCCTGCAGCAGGAGGCGGCGCGCAAGCTCCGCTTCTCCGCCCGTCAGACGATGAGCGTCGCGCAGGGGCTGTACGAGAACGGCCACATCACCTACATGCGTACGGACTCGTCCTCGCTGTCGCAGCAGGCCGTGACCGCCGCCCGCAAGCAGGCCTCGGCGCTGTACGGCCCGGAGACGATCCCGGACAAGCCGCGCAGCTACAGCGGCAAGAGCAAGAACGCGCAGGAGGCGCACGAGGCGATCCGCCCCGCCGGCGACACCTTCCGGACACCGTCCGAGATGAACGGCGTCCTCCGCGGCAACGACTGGAAGCTCTACGACCTGATCTGGAAGCGCACCGTCGCGTCCCAGATGGCGGACGCCAAGGGGTCCACGGCGTCGGTGGTCCTCGGGATCACGTCGTCCGACCCGGTCGCCGGGGTCGCCGCCACGGCGAACGGCACCGACGCGGAGTTCACCGCGTCGGGCACCGTGATCACCTTCCGCGGCTTCCTCAACGCCTACGAGGAAGGCCGCGACGAGGACCGCCACGCCGGCGGGGCCGACGGCGCGGACGCCAAGCTGCCGCAGATGGCGCAGGGCGACCACCTCGGCGTGAGCGAGGTCGAGGCGAAGGGGCACGACACCTCCGCACCCCCGCGCTACACCGAGGCGAGCCTCGTCAAGACGCTCGAAGAGCTCGGGATCGGTCGTCCGTCCACGTACGCGGCGATCATCTCGACGATCATGGACCGCGGCTACGTCACGCAGCGGGGCAGCGCTCTCGTCCCGAACTGGATCGCGTTCAGCGTCGTCCGGCTCCTCGAGGACCACTTCTCCGACCTCGTGCAGTACGACTTCACCGCGAGCATGGAAGAGGACCTCGACCGCATCGCGAGCGGTGAGGAGGACCGGTCCGACTGGCTCAAGGAGTTCTACTTCGGCGGCGGCGACCACCGCGGGCTCCGGACCGTCATCGACAACCTCGGTGAGATCGACGCGCGCGACATCAACTCGGTCGAGCTCGCCCCCGGCCTGACCCTGCGCATCGGTCGCTACGGCCCCTACATCGAGGTGCCGAGCGACGACCCGGAGAAGCCCCGACGGGTGAACGTCCCGGAGGACCTCGCGCCCGACGAACTGACGGTCGACAAGGCCAAGGAACTCGTCGACGCGCCCGTGCTCGGGGACCGCGTGGTCGGTGTGAACCCGGAGACCGGCAAGGAGGTCCTCGCGAAGGACGGCCGGTTCGGCCCGTACGTCACCGAGCGCACCCCCGAGCCCGAGCCGGTCGTCGACCAGGCCACGGGCGAGGTCGTCGAGACCCCGGCTGCGACGGCCGACGCCGCAGCGGCGACGGACGGCACGACCGCGGCGAAGACGACCGCGAAGAAGGCCCCGGCGAAGAAGACCACGAAGAAGCCCGCCGCGCCGAAGGAGCGCACGGCGTCCCTCTTCAAGTCGATGGACCCGCAGACGGTCGACCTCGAGACCGCGCTCAAGCTCCTCGACCTGCCTCGCGTGGTGGGCAAGGACCCGGAGTCGGGTGAGGACATCACCGCGCAGAACGGTCGCTACGGCCCGTACATCAAGAAGGGGACGGACACCCGGACCCTCCCGAGCGAGGACGCGATCTTCGACGTCGACCTGCCGGGCGCGCTCGAGCTGTTCGCGCAGCCGAAGTACGGCGGACGCAAGGCCGCGACGGCAGCCCTCAAGGAGTTCGACGCCGACCCCGTGTCCGGCAAGCCGATCAAGGTCAAGGACGGCCGCTTCGGTCCGTACGTGACCGACGGCGAGACGAACGCGACCATCCCGCGTGGCGAGGACGTCGAGACCGTCGACCACGAGCGTGCGATCCAGCTGCTCGCGGACAAGCGTGCCAAGGGTCCGGTGAAGAAGAAGGCGCCGGCCCGCAAGCCGGCCGCCAAGACGGCCAAGAAGAAGTGACCGGCAGCTTCATCACCCTCGAGGGCGGCGACGGCGCCGGCAAGACGACGCAGGCCGCCCTCCTGACCGACTGGCTCGAGGCACACGGCCGGACCGTCGTGCGCACCCGGGAGCCGGGCGGCACGGACCTCGGGCAGCGGATCCGCGAGATCGTCCTCCACGAGCGCGGTCACGTCGCCCCGCGTGCCGAGGCCCTGCTGTACGCGGCCGACCGGGCGCAACACGTCGAGACCGTCGTCCGTCCGGCGTTGGCCCGCGGCGAGGTCGTGCTGCAGGACCGCTACGTCGATTCCTCGGTGGCCTACCAGGGCGTCGCGCGCGACCTCGGCGCCGAGCAGATCCGTTCGGTGTCCGACTGGGCCGCGGACGGGCTGGTCCCGGACCTGACCGTCCTGCTCGACCTCGACGTCACGGTCGGACGAGCGCGCGTGTCCGCGGCACGGGGAGACACCTTCGACCGTCTCGAGTCCGAGGCGGCCGTGTTCCACGAGCGGGTCCGTCGCGCCTTCCTCGACATGGCCGCCGCGGAACCCGCGCGGTTCCTCGTCGTCGACGCCGCCGCCGACCCGGACGTCGTGCAGCAGCGCATCCGGGAGGCCGTCGCTCCGCTCGTCGGGATCGCCGAGGAGGACCCGTCGTGACGGTGGTCGGCGGCAGGATGGCGTCGTGAGTGTGTGGGACGGCCTGACCGGGCAGGACGACGCGGTCGCTGCGCTCCGCAGCGCCGCCGAGGGTCCCGAGGACACCGGCGGCATGACCCACTCGTGGCTGATCACCGGTCCGCCCGGGTCGGGTCGCTCGAACGTCGCCGCCGCGTTCGCCGCCGCACTGGTCGGTTCCGGCCCGGACGACGACCACACGCTGCGCCTCATCACCGCCGGGACACACCCCGACGTGTCGGTGCTGACCACCCAACGGGTCATCATCACCATCGAGGAGATCCGCAAGCTCGTCACGTCGTCGTACTACTCGCCGTCCGTCGGGCGCTACCGCGTCGTCATCGTCGAGGACGCAGACCGCATGACGGAGCGCACGTCGAACCTCCTGCTCAAGGCGCTCGAGGAACCGCCCGAGCGCACGGTCTGGATCCTCTGTGCGCCGAGCGAGGCCGACCTCCTCCCGACGATCCGGTCCCGCGTCCGCTCGGTCCGGCTGCGGGTCCCCGGCATCGACTCGGTCGCCGACCTCATCGTCGCGCGGACCGGGGTCGACCGGGAACTCGCCACCGACGCCGCGCGGCAGGCACAGAGCCACATCGGCATGGCGCAGCGCCTCGCGACGAGCGCGGACGCCCGTGACCGGCGTCGCCGGACGCTCACCACCGTGCTGCGCGTCCGGTCCGTGGGCGACGCGGTCCTCGCGGCCGCGGAACTCCTCGCGGTCGCCGACGAGGACGCGAAGGCCATCACCCAGCAGCGCGATGCCGAGGAACGCGACGCCGCCCTCCGCTCGCTCGGCGTCGAACCCGGCGGGACCGTGCCGCCGGCACTCCGATCGCAGTTGCGCGCGATGGAGGAGGACCAGAAGCGTCGTGCGACCCGGAGCCTGCGCGACGGGCTCGACCGCATCCTGGTCGACGTGTCCTCGCTCTACCGCGATCTCCTGCTGCTCGGCCTCGGCGTCCCGACGGAGCCCGTCAACGAGTCGATGCGCGCCGAGCTCGACCGCGCGCTCGACGCCGTGCCGCCCGCTTCGGCACTCGAGGTCCTCGACGCGGTGTCCCTCGCGCGGAACCGGATCGCGGCGAACGTCGCGGCGCTGCTGGCCCTCGAGGCACTCCTCGTCACGGTCGCCCGCGCGACCCGCTGAGCCGTCCGCACCGGCCGGGAACGGTCCGCCACGCACGGGCTCCCGCCCGTTTCGCGTTCACCCGCCCCGGCCTGTATAGTCGTCTCCCGTGCCACTCCGGCAACGGAGTGTCCGCCGCCTTAGCTCAGTCGGTAGAGCGATTCACTCGTAATGAATAGGTCGTCGGTTCGATTCCGACAGGCGGCTCCGCCACGAAGCCCCGTCCGCACCGGTCACCACCGGAGCGGCCGGGGCTTCCGTCGTCTCAGCAGGAGTCGTCTCAGCAGGAGTCGTCTCAGCAGCGTCGTCCCGGCGGGGGCGTCCCGGAACCGGCGGGGGCGTCCCGGAAGGCGTCGTCCCGGCGTGGGCGCCTCCGCGGGCGTCGTCCCCACGGCCCCACGTCCCCACGGCCATCCACCACCGTCCTGGTAGACAGGACCCATGACGGTTCGCTGGGGAGTCATCGGCACGGGTGGCATCGCCCACTCCTTCGTGGCGGACTGCACCGCCGCGGGCATCACCTTCGTCGCGGTCGGCAGCCGCAGCCAGGAGCGGTCCGATGCCTTCGCGGCCGAGCACGGCATCCCGCACGCACACGGGTCGTACGAAGCGCTCGTCGCCGACGACGAGGTCGACGCGGTCTACGTCGCCACCCCGCACTCCCGGCACGCCGAGGACGCCCTGCTCGCGATCGGCGCGGGCAAGCACGTGCTCGTCGAGAAGGCGTTCACCATCACCGCGGCCGAGGCCCGACGCGTGGTCGACGCGGCCCGCCGCGCGGACGTCGCCGTGATGGAGGCGATGTGGACCCGCTTCCTCCCGCAGTCCCGGATGATCCGGCAGGTCCTGGCCGAGGGTCGCATCGGCCGCCCGCGGGTCGTCGAGGCCACCCACCACCAGGCGCTGCCGAGCGATCCGGCACACCGGCTCAACGACCCCGCGCTCGGCGGTGGCGCGATGCTCGACCTCGGCGTCTACCCGATCTCGTTCGCGGTCGACGTGCTCGGCGTCCCGACGGCCGTCAGCGCGTCCGGCACCCTGAGCGAGCAGGGGGTCGACACGCAGATGGGCGTCGTGCTCACCCACGAGGGCGGCGCGCAGTCCGTGCTCCACTTCGCCCTCGACGTCCGCAGCCCGAACACGGCGTCGGTCATCGGCGAGGACGGCCGCATCGACGTCGACGCCACCTGGTACACGCCGACGACGTGGCGGATCCGGGACCGGGACGGTGCGGTGGTCGAGGAGTTCGACGGTCGCGAGGAGCTCGCGGGCTACGCCCACGAGGCACGTGCGTTCGAGGAGATGGTCACCTCCGGGACGCACGAGGGCGGTCCGATGGACCCCGAGGAGACCGTCGCCGTGATGGCCGTGATGGACGAGGCCCGTCGGCAGGTCGGCGTCCGCTACGCGGCCGATGCGGAACCGGGTCTGGAGGCTCCTCCCGCTGTTCCGTAGGATCGGTCACGATGTCCGACCAGCAGCCCTCGCCGCAGTCCGTCCCCGACCGCGTCCGCGCGACGGTCGCCGCCCTGCGGGCCTCCGTGGCCCGGCGCCCCGTCCCGTGGATCGCCGGTGCGCTCGCGGGCGTCCTCGTTCTCGGCTCGGGCGGCGCGGTGGCCGTGGCGTCGGCGACGATGCCGGGGGACCGGACGGACGGTCGCTCCACCGCGGCGGCCGGACCGCGCGCGACGCGTCCGGCCTCGGCGACCCCGACACCCACGCCGACGCCGACCGCGGACACGCGTGCCCTCCCCGCCACCGTGGGCGGACCGGACCCGCTGCGGACGTGCACGATCGACGCAGAGGCGTCCGCGCCCGGTCTCGGTGCCTTCGAGGGGTACGTCATGAACGCGGCGACGGGCCAGGTGCTGTTCTCGCGCAAGGGCGACCAGCCGGCGCAGACCGGCAGCGTGATGAAGACGCTGACGACGGCGACCGCCCTGTCGGTCCTCGGGGGCGACCACCGCATCCCGACCACCGTGACGAAGGAGTCGGACGGCACGATCGCGATCGTCGGACACGGCGACGCCACCCTCTCGGTCGGCGGCGGCACCGTGTACCCGGGTGCGCCGACCCTCGCCCAGCTCGCGCAGCAGGTGAAGGCCTCGCTCGGCGACGCCCCGGTGTCGACCATCGTCACCGACGACACGTACTGGAACGACAGCGACGCCTGGGATCCGACCTGGCCGGTCAGTGAGCGGACGATCGGGTACCAGCCCGAGGTCACCGCCCTGATGGTCGACGGCGACCGGGCGAACCCCGCGGCCGCCACCTCGCCGCGGTCCACCGACCCGGTCGGCCGTGCGGGCGCCGCGTTCCGCACGGCACTCGCGAACGCCGGCGTGGTGGGTGCCGGGAACGCGCAGATCGTGCAGCGCGCGACGACGAGCTCGGACACCATCGCGACGGTGTCCTCGCAGCCCGTCTCGACGCTCGTCGGGCAGATGATCCCGAACTCCGACAACACGCTCGCCGAGATGCTCGCCCGTGTCTCCTCGAAGGAGTCCGGCTCGGACGGTTCGGCGGCGTCCCTGACCGGCGTGTACCAGAAGGCCCTCGCGTCCTACGGCGTCGACCCCGCGGGCATCGTCATCAAGGACGGTTCGGGGGAGAGCGCGTCGAACGCCGTCTCGCCGGACTTCGTCGCGCACCTCATGGTCCAGGTCGCGGCCGGGTCGAAGGGCCTCGGCACGCTGGCGCAGTCGCTGCCGGTGGCGGGCCAGTCCGGGACGCTCGCGAGCCGCTTCACGGGAGCGAACGCGGTGGCGCGGGGCAAGGTGCACGCCAAGACCGGGTGGATCGACAGCGCGAACACCCTCGGCGGGTACATCGACGCCGCGGACGGCACCCGGCTGACGTTCGCGTTCTACGCCATCGGGTCGTCGCGGGCGGCGGCGCTCCCGGCCCTCGACGCGGTCACCACGGCCGCCTTCCGGTGCGGCGGGCAGCTCACCGGCTCCTGATCCGCGTTCGCCGTCCGCGGAGTCGACGGCAGGTCGTGGCCGGGCCCCACGGACGCGGAGCCGGCGGGTGCAGGATGGACGCATGGCCAGGGCACTGCTCGTCGTCGACGTCCAGAACGACTTCACCGAGGGCGGTGCACTCGGGGTGACCGGTGGCGCCGCACTCGCGAAGCGCATCAGCGTCTTCCTCGGTCGACACGCCGACGAGTACGACCTGGTCGTCGGATCGCGTGACTGGCACCACGGCGACGACGACAACGGCGGGCACTTCGCCGGGCCGGCGGGTCCGGACTTCGTCGACACGTGGCCCGTGCACTGCGTCGGCGGTACCGAGGGCGCGGCGTACCACCCCGACCTCGACACGAGCGTCGTCGACGTCGACGTGTACAAGGGCCAGGGACGGCCGGACTACTCGGCGTTCCAGGCGGTCACCGAGGACGGCACGCCGCTGCCGGAGCTCCTGGCCGAGCGGCGGGTGACCACGGTCGACATCGTCGGCATCGCGACCGACCACTGCGTCCTCGCGTCGGCGCTCGACGCGCGCGCCGCAGGGTTCGACGTCGCCGTGTACGAGGACCTCGTCGCGGGCGTCGACCCGGACCGGAGCGCCGCCGCGCTCGACGACATCAGGGCGGTCGGCGGGCACGTCGACCGCAGCGACACGGACGAGGGGCTCGCGAGCCCCGGAGGAGCAGTACTGTGACCGACACCACCGACACGGACACGACGACCGCGGACGCGGCCGCCCCCGGCACCACGACGACCGTCGCCGACGAGCACGTCTCGGTCGACGGCGTCCCGACCGGCCTGTTCATCGGCGGCCGGTGGCGGGCGGCGTCCGGCGGTGCGACCTTCCCGGTCCGCGACCCCTCCACCGGTACGGTCCTCGCCGAGGTCGCCGACGCGACGCCCGAGGACGGCACGGCGGCCCTCGACGCCGCGGCCGCAGCGCAGGCGGGATGGGCTGCGACGCCGCCGCGCACGCGCTCCGACGTCCTGCGCCGCGCGTTCGAGCTGGCGCACGAACACGAGGACGACCTCGCGGCCCTCATGACGCTCGAGATGGGCAAGCCGCTCGCCGAGTCGCGCGGCGAGGTCGCGTACGGTGCGGAGTTCCTCCGCTGGTTCTCCGAGGAGGCCGTGCGCATCCACGGCGACTACCGCACGAACCCGGAGGGCACCGGACGCGGCATCGTGCTCCGCCGGCCGGTCGGCCCGGTCTACGCGATCACCCCGTGGAACTTCCCGCTCGCGATGGCCACGCGCAAGATCGGCCCGGCGCTGGCCGCCGGCTGCACGGTGGTCCTCAAGCCCGCCGAGCTCACCCCGCTGACGACGCTGTTCCTGGTCGAGCTGTTCCGTCGCGCCGGGCTCCCGGACGGGGTCCTCAACGTCGTCCCGTCGCTCGACGCGAAGGGGCTCTCGGCACCGCTCCTGGCCGACCGCCGCCTGCGCAAGCTCACCTTCACGGGGTCGACACCGGTCGGTTCGGCACTCCTCAAGCAGGCTGCCGACACCGTGCTCAGGACGAGCATGGAGCTCGGCGGCAACGCGCCGCTGCTCGTGTTCGACGACGCCGACCTCGACGAGGCGGTCGCCGCGGCGATGCAGGCCAAGTTCCGGAACACGGGCGAGGCGTGCACGGCCGCGAACCGCTTCTTCGTGCAGGAGGGCATCGCGGACGCGTTCACCGCTGCCCTCACCGCGAAGGTCGAGGAGCTGCGCGTCGGTCGTGGCACCGAGGACGGCACGACCCTCGGTCCGCTCATCGACGACCGTGCGGTGGACAAGGCCGCCCGGCTCGTCGACGACGCCGTCGCGCGCGGCGCCCGGCTCGTCACGGGCGGGGAGCGGGTCGACCGCCCGGGCACGTACTTCGCACCGACCGTGCTCGACGACGTCCAGCCGGGGTCCGACGTCCTGACGACCGAGATCTTCGGGCCCGTGGTGTCGATCACCCGCTTCGCGACCGAGGAGGAGGGTGTCCGCCTCGCGAACGACACCGAGTACGGCCTGGTCGCCTACGCCTTCACGTCGGACCTCCGTCGTGGGCAGCGCCTGGCCGAGCGGCTCGAGACCGGCATGCTCGGCCTGAACACGGGCGTGGTGTCGAACGCCGCGTTCCCGTTCGGCGGCGTGAAGTCCTCGGGGCTCGGCCGTGAGGGCTCGCACGAGGGCATCGAGGAGTACCTGGAGTCGGTCTACGTCCTGACGCCCGACCCCTTCGCCGCCTGACCCGTCCCCGGGTCTCGCGACCCCCGGGGCCGGACCGGCCGGGACCGCCCCCGGCGCCTCAGACCAGGAGCTGGTGCTTCGCCAGGTCGCGGTACAGCGGCGTGGACTGCACGAGCTCGGAGTGCGTCCCGGTCCCGACGACCCGGCCGTGCTCGAGCACGACGATGACGTCCGAGTCGACGACCGTGGACAGCCGGTGCGCGATCACGAGCAGCGTGCGGTCGGTGGCCACGGCGTCGATCGCGAGCCGCATCTTCTGCTCGTTCACGCCGTCGAGCGAGGACGTCGACTCGTCGAGCAGCAGGATCGGGGGAGCGGCGAGGAGCGCCCGGGCGATCGCGAGCCGCTGGCGTTCGCCACCGGACAGCATCACGCCGTCCTCGCCGACCTGTGCGTCGAGGCCGCGCGGGTCGCGGTGCAGGACGTCGCCGAGGTTCACCGCCTCGAGGACGCGCACGCACTCCTGCTCCGAGGCGTCGGGGGAGCCGAGCAGCAGGTTCGCCCGGATCGTGCCCGCGAGCACCGGGGCGTCCTGCTCGACGTAGCCGATCTGGGCGCGCAGCTCCGCGCGGTCGAGCCCGCGGACGTCCACGCCCCCGAGCCGGATCACCCCCGAGGTCGGGTCGTAGAAGCGCTCGATGAGCGCCAGGGTGGTCGACTTGCCGGCACCCGAGGGACCCACGAGCGCGACCCGGGCGCCGCGGGGCACCCGGAAGGAGACGTCGTCCAGCACCACGTCGTCGTCGGCGCCGGCGTCGGTGACCGGCACCGCGCCTCCAGGCCGGCCCGTCCCGCCGGCACCGCCGGCGGCCTCGGATCCGCCACCCGCACCGGCTGCACCGTCCGCACCCGACGTCCGCGCGTACCGGAAGGTGACGTGCTCGAAGGCGATCGCGTCGTCGGTCTCGATCGCCGGTGCGGTGCGGACCGCGGCGTCGTCCTGGTCCTCGGTCGGCAGGTGCAGGATCTCCTCGATCCGGCCGAGCGCCCCGAGTGCCTGCGCGACGGCGACGGCCGCGCCGAGCGCCTGTCCGAGCGGCATCACCATCATGAACAGCAGCAGGATGAACGTGATGAGCGTGGCGATGGTGATCTGCCCGGCGGCGACCTGCGCGCCGCCGACCCCGAGGACGGCGATGAACGCGACCTGCATGACGATGCTCGCGACCGGGACGACGAAGGCCGACATCTTCGCGATGTCGAGCCCGCGGCGGTAGGCCTCGGTGGCGTGGCCGTCGACCTCGGCGACCTCGCGCGCGGTGGCACCCGCGGCACGGATGGTCCGGACGGCGCCGATGCCGCGCTCGACCGCGGCGGTGAGGTCGCCGACCTTCTCCTGCGCGCGCTTCGAGGCGATCCGGATGCGCCGGCTGAGCCCGCCGACGACGACGATCGCGACGAGGACGATGACGACGGTGATGCCGAGCAGCAGCGGGTCGATGACCGCCATCGCGATGATCGCGCCGACGAAGGTGAGCGCGCCGCCGATCGACTCGATCAGGCCCTGGGTGAGCACGGCCCGCAGCAGTGTGGTGTCGCTGCCGACGCGGGACACGAGGTCGCCGGTGCGGCGGGTGTCGAACTCCGAGATCGGCAGGTTGAGGATGCGCGCGATGAGCTTGCGGCGCGTCGAGAGCACGACGCCCTCGCCCGCGCGCTGGAGCAGGAAGTGCTGGACGCCGTTCAGCAGTCCGGACACGAGCACCAGGGCCACGAGCGCCCAGACGAGCACCGAGAGCGTGTGCCCGTGCTGCACCGCGGTGACGACCTGGTTCACGAGCAGCGGCTGCGCGAGGGACGCCCCGGCGCCGAGGACGCTCAGCACGATGATGACGACCATCGCGGGCTTGTTCTCGAACAGGTAGGTCAGCAGACGGCCGAAGCTGGCACGGGGCCCGTCGGACTGCTTCCGGCGTGTGAAGGGGAGGCTCATCGTTCCTGGTTCCTGCCGCCCGGGCGGGGTGTGGCGGCCGCCGACCATCCTCGCACCGACCGGTGGGTGCGCGCTGCGCGCGGGCCGCTCACGTCGGTCGGGGGCCCTCCCGACCACGCGTCGTCGAGTGGGTGGACCGGCGCGGACGGCGGGTGGCGTGCGGTGGACGCGACCCGACGTCGGACGGCGGGTGGCGTGCGGTGGACGCGACCCGACGTCGGACGGCGGGTGGCGTGCGGTGGACGCGACCCGACGTCGGACGGGAGGCGCGGTGCCGGCCCGCACCGCGCCTCCCGTCCGCAGGGGGTCGCGTCAGCGACCCGTGGTCGCGCCGTCCTGCGCGGTCACGTCGGCGTCGCCGAGCCGCGCGTGCTTCGTCTCGCGCACGAAGAGCAGGGCGACGAACGTCACCACCGCGGCGGCCGTCAGGTAGAGCCCGACCAGGAAGATGTTCCCGTCCGGCTGCCACAGCTTCAGCGCGATCGTGGGTGCGAGCGAGGCGCCGATGATCGATGCGATGTTGTACGCCAACGCGGAACCGGTGTAGCGGACGTTCGTCGGGAAGAGCTCGGGCAGGAGCGCACCCATCGGGCCGAAGGTCAGGCCCATGAGCGACAGCCCGACGACGAGGAACGTGACGACGGTGATCGGTCCGGTGGCGGCGGCGAACCAGAACTGGAACGTCAGGCCGAACAGGGCGATGCCGACCGTGGTCGGGATGAGCGTGCGGCGACGGCCGTACTTGTCGGCCAGCCAGCCCGCGATGGGCGTGCAGATGCCGAAGAACACGACGCCGATCATGAGCAGCGTGAGGAACTCGCCGCGGCTGTAGCCGAGCCCGAGCTTCACGAGCGGGGTCGGCTCGGCGGGGTTCGTGCCGTAGTTGAGCGTGAACGTGGTCATGAAGTAGAAGAGGACGTACGTCGCGACCATGCCGAAGGTGCCGACGATGACGGCCTTCCACGAGGTGCGGAACACCCGGCCGAGGGGGACCTTGGCGACCGAGCCGGTCTCCTGCACGTCGCGGAACACCGGGGACTCGACGAGCTTGAACCGTACGTAGAGGCCGACGAGCACGAGGACGGCGGAGAGCAGGAACGGGATGCGCCAGCCCCACGCCTGGAAGTCGGCGTTCGGGGTGCCGTCCGCACCGGCGGGCATCGCGGCGTTGATCGCGATGAACAGGCCGTTGGCGAGCAGGAAGCCGATCGGCGCGCCGAGCTGCGGCATCGAGCCGAACACGCCGCGCTTGCCCTCGGGGGCGTTCTCGGTCGCGAGCAGGGCCGCGCCGGACCACTCACCGCCGAGCCCGACGCCCTGCGCGAAGCGGAGCACGGCGAGCAGCACGGGCGCCAGGACCCCCACGCTGCCGAAGGTCGGCAGGCAGCCGATCAGGAACGTGGCGGCGCCCATCACGAGCAGGGACGCGACGAGCGTGGCCTTGCGGCCGATGCGGTCACCGAAGTGCCCGAACAGGACCGACCCGACGGGCCGGGCGAAGAACGCGAGCGCGAACGTGACGAACGAGGACAGCTGCGAGGCCGTCGGGTCCTCGTTCGGGAAGAACAGCGTCGGGAAGACGAGGACGGCGGCGGTCGCGTAGACGTAGAAGTCGTAGAACTCGATCGACGTGCCGACGAGGCTGGCGATGACGACCCGCGAGCGCGGGTTCGTCGCCGGAGCGGTGTCGGTGGTGGACGGGGTGGCCGGTGCGGCGGACATGGGGCACGGACTTTCGCGGGGAGCGCTCGGGCGAGCGCGGCGGTGTCCCGAAGCTGCGGACACCGATCGGCTCGCGCGGGGTGGCGCGGGCACCGGTCGGGTGCGTTCGGTTGGGGAGGACCGCTCGTGACGGAGCACCCAGGCTACGACACATGTCGGCCACCTGCGAATCCGCCGAGGAACCGCCGTGTGGGTCCGCGCAGGGCGGACCGTCGCTGCTGCTGCTGCTGCTGCTGCTGCTGCTGCCGGTCAGCTCGCGGTGCTGGTGCCGGTGCCGCTCAGCTCGCGGCGCCGGTCTGCAGGTGCGCGGGGAGCTGGTGGCCCATCCGGTCGCGCTTGGTGTCGAGGTAACCGGCGTTCTGCGCGACGACGCCCACGACCAGGGGCACGAGCGCCTCGACCGTGATGCCGTGCTCCTCGAGCTGGCGGCGCTTCTCGGGGTTGTTCGACAGCAGGCGGACGCTCGTGATGCCCATGTCGGCGAGGATGCCGGCCGCACCGCCGTACTCGCGGGAGTCGGCGGGCAGCCCGAGCGCGAGGTTCGCGTCGAGGGTGTCCAGGCCGTCCTCCTGCAGGCGGTACGCCTTGAGCTTGTTGATGAGGCCGATGCCGCGCCCCTCCTGCCCGCGCAGGTACACGACGATCCCGCCCTCGACGGCGATCGTGTCCAGGGCGGCGTCGAGCTGCGGCCCGCACTCGCACTTCAGCGACCCGAAGGCCTCGCCGGTCAGGCACTCCGAGTGCACGCGGACGAGCGCGCCGTCGGTCGGCATGGACCCGTCGGCCCCGCGGCCGATGATCGCGACGTGCTCGGCGCCGGTGACGAGGTCACGGTAGGCGCGCATCTCGAAGGTGCCGTGCGTCGTCGGGACGGTCGTGGCGACCTCGAAGCGGACCGGGCTGCCGGGGCTGGGGGAGGTGCGGGGGTCGGTCATGGGGTGCTCCGGTCGGTACGGGCCCCGCCGTCACCGTGCTGTCCGACCGCGGGCTGCTCGACACGGGGTCGAACGCGGTGCGGTCGGGCACGGACCAGCAGGTCGGGGCCGAGGCTGGTGGTCGATGTCACGTCCAACTGGTGGCGCTCGCCGATGCTTCCCACGCCGACGTCGCCGAGGGCGGTGCGGGGACCGCCGAGCAGCACGGGCGCGAGGTACACGAGGACCTCGTCGACGAGGCCCGCGGCGACGAGGGCGGACGCGATGGTCGGGCCGCCCTCGACGAGGACGGAGTGGACGCCGTGGTCCCGCAGGCCGTGCAGCGCCGCGGACAGGTCGTGGCCCGGCAGGACGAGCAGTCCGCGCGGGTGGCGGCGGACGGCGGCGTCGGCGGGGACCGGGCGGTCGCCGAGCACGACGGGGAGCGGCTGGTCGGCGAGCAGTTCGCCGCCGTCGCCGCGCGCGGTGAGGCTCGGGTCGTCGGCGAGGACCGTGCCCGTGCCGACGAGGATGGCGTCGTGGGCGGCCCGCTGCTCGTGCACGTGCTGCCGTGCGGCGGTCCCGGTGATCCACTTGCTCGTACCGTCGGCGGCGGCAGCGCGGCCGTCCAGGCTCGACGCCCACTTCACGGTCACCCAGGGCCGGCCCTGGCGCACCGACAGGAGCCAGCGCTCGAGGAACGCCTCGGCCTCGTCGGCGAGGACCCCGGACACGACCTCGACGCCGGCGGCGCGGAGGCGGTCGGCACCACCGCGGGCCTGCACCCCGGGGTCGTCGACGGCGTAGACGACGCGGCCGATGCCGGCCTCGACGAGGGCCACGGCGCACGGGCCGGTGCGGCCGGTGTGGTTGCAGGGTTCGAGGGTCACGACCGCGGTCGCACCGCGCAGCTGCTCGGCGGGCACCTTCGCCATCGCGTCGACCTCGGCGTGCGGGGTCCCGGCGCCCTTGTGCCAGCCCTCGGCGAGGACGTCACCGGCGGGGGAGAGGATCACCGCACCCACCCGGGCGTGGTCGCCGACCGCCGGCCCGAGCGCGGCGAGCTGGAGCGCACGCCGCATGGCTCGGACCTCGGCCGGACGAGCCGACGGAGCGGTGGTGGTGGTCACGCTCCGACACTACCCACCGCCGTTCGGTGACGCGTCACCGTGCTGTCCCCTGTCAGCGAACGTCGCCGGGGCGTCCGACCACCGCTGCGGGCCACGGACGGTCGGAGGCCGGTGCGCCGTCGGCACGACGGAGCCCGGTCCAGGCGGTCGTCGGGCCGCCGTCGCGGTCGGGGACGCGGGCCGGCGCGGTCCCGGTGTACGAGAACCCGGCGCGGCGGGCGACCCGGGCGGAGCCGGTGTTGCCCTCCCAGCACTCCCAGTACACGTCGGGTGCTCCCTGGGAGAACGCCCACGCGACCACGAGCTCGACCGCCTCGTGCACCAGTCCGGCACCGCGCGCGGACGGGGCCAGCCAGAAGCCGAGACCCCGGTACGACGTGCGGTAGCTGACGACCCCCTCGAGCCAGGTCGACCCGGTGCGGCGGATCGCCCACGTGTACTCCTGGTCGGACGCCCACCCGGGGCCGACCAGGGCGTCGACGAAGGACCGCGCGTGGTGCTCCGTGTACGGCGTCGGCACCGTGGTCCAGCGGACGACGTCGGGGTCCTGGCAGCCCGCCGTGATCGCCGCGGTGTCGGCCCGGGTGGGCACGTCGAGGCGCACCCGGGCCGACGACAGCGTGACGGGCAGCACGTCAGCGCCGGGTGCGGGGCACGAAGCCGATGCGGTCGTACACCCGCGCGAGCGTCGACTCGGCGATCGACTCGGCACGCTCGGCTCCGAGGGCGAGCAGCCGGTCGAGCTCGGCCGGGTCGTCCAGGAGTTCGAGGGTGCGTGCACGCACCGGCTCGAGCTCGGCGACGACCGCGTCGGCGACCTCGCCCTTCAGGTCGCCGTAGCCCTTGCCGACGAAGGACGCCTCGAGCTCGGCCACCGGCGTGCGGGTGAACGCCGACAGGATCGCGAGCAGGTTCGTCACACCCGGCTTCGCCTGGCGGTCGGCGCGGATCTCGCGTTCGGTGTCGGTGACGGCCGAGCGGATCTTCTTGGCCGTGCGCTTCGGGTCGTCGAGCAGCCGGACGAGGCCGTTGTCGGACGCGGCCGACTTGCTCATCTTGCTGGTCGGGTCCTGCAGGTCGTAGATGCGGGCCGTCTCGGTCCCGATCTGCGCCTTCGGCACGACGAAGGTGTCGCCGAACCGGGAGTTGAACCGGGTCGCGAGGTCGCGCGTGAGCTCGACGTGCTGCCGCTGGTCGTCGCCCACGGGCACCACGGCGGTGTCGTACAGCAGGATGTCCGCGGCCATCAGGATCGGGTACGTGAACAGGCCCACCGAGGCGGCCTCGGCGCCCTGGCGCGCGGACTTGTCCTTGAACTGGGTCATCCGGCTCGCCTCGCCGAAGCCGGTGAGGGTGTTGAGCACCCAGGCCAGCTCGGCGTGCGCCGGGACGTGCGACTGCACGAACAGCGTCGACTTCGCCGGGTCGATGCCCGAGGCGATGTACTGCGCGGCCGTCGCCCGGGTGCTCGCGCGGAGCTCGGCCGGGTCCTGCGGCGAGGTGATCGCGTGCATGTCGACCACGCAGTAGATGGCGTCGTGGTCGTCCTGCAGGTCGCGCCACTGCATGAGCGCCCCGACGTAGTTGCCGAGGTGGAGGGACCCGGCAGAGGGCTGGATCCCGGAGAAGATGCGCGTCTTGGTCATGGCGGTGTCCTGGTGGTGCGTGGTGCTGGGTGGGAGGAGGGTCAGAGCTCGTAGTCGACGACCACGGGGGCGTGGTCGGACCATCGCTGGTCGTACGCGTCGGCCCGGTCGACCGTGTAGGTGCGGACCTTCTCGGCGAGCTCGGGGGTGGCGACCTGGTAGTCGATGCGCCAGCCGGAGTCGTTGTCGAAGGCCTGTCCGCGCCACGACCACCACGTGTAGGGGCCGGGGACGTCGCCGGCCTGTGCGCGTCCGACGTCCACCCAGCCGAGGCCCGGGCCGGTGGAGCCGTCGGCGCCCTCGACCGCTTCGCCCTCGGCCCCGAAGAACCGCGAGAAGTAGGCACGCTCGCGGGGGAGGAACCCGGCGCGCTTGACGTTGCCCTTCCAGTTCTTGATGTCGCGCTCGTCGTGACCGACGTTGAGGTCACCGACGACGACCGCGAGCGGGTTGTGCGCGCGGAGGGCGGGCAGCCGCTCCGTCATCGCGTCGAGGAACTTCCACTTCTCGTCCTGCTTCTCGGTGCCGACCTCGCCCGAGTGCACGTACGCCGAGACGACCGTGACGGTGCTGTCGCCGACCTCGTAGTCGGCTTCGATCCAGCGTCCGGCGGAGTCGAACTCGGCGGGACCGAGCTCGACCCGGTGCAGGTGCGCGCGCTTGCGGGAGGCGATCGCGACGCCGGCGCGGCCCTTCGCCGTCGCCGGGTCGTGCACGACGTCCCACTCGTCGCCGAGCAGTCCGGTCAGGTCGTCGGTCGAGGCGCGGACCTCCTGCAGGGCGAGCACGTCGACGTCACGGGTGGCGAGCCAGTCGCCCATGCCCTTCCGGAACGCGGCGCGGACGCCGTTCACGTTGACGGATGCGAGGCGCAGGCGTGTCATGCCGACCACCTTATCGGCGGGCGCCGACGGCCCGGTCCGGACCGCGGACGCGGCAGCGGGCCGGCGGGTCAGCGGGACGACGGACGCGGTCGGCGCGGTGGACCGGCCGGACGACGGACGGGAGGCGCGGTGCCAGCTGGCACCGCGCCTCCCGTCCGTCCGGTGGTCGCGTCGAGGACGCGACCTGCGCGCTCAGGCGGCGTCGTGGTCCGTCTGCAGGAACTCGACCAGGCTGTCCGCGGTCGCCTCGGCGTCGTCGCCGGTCACCGTGAGGACGACCTCGTCGCCGTTCTCGATGCCCAGGCCGAGCAGGGCGAGGATGCTGCCGGCGTTGCCGGACTTGTCGCCCTTGGCGATCGTCACCTGGTGGCCGGACGCGGTGACGGTCTGGACGAAGAGGGAGGCCGGGCGGGCGTGCAGGCCGGAGGCGCTCGCGACGGTGACGGTACGGGTGGCTTCGGACATCGATGTGCTCCTGTCGACGGGTGGTGCGCTCATGCTAGCGAGCGCGCGGTGGGGGTTCCGGGCGTGCCCGGACGGTCAGTCGCGGCCGGGCCAGAGGACCTCGGTGCCGGCGGCCTCGACCTCGCGCACGAGGTCGGCGTTGACCGCGGGGTCGGTGATGATCGTGTCGATCGCGGCGAGCGGTGCGACACGGCCGAACTCCTCGCGACCGAACTTCGTGTGGTCGGCGAGCAGGATGCTCCGACGGGCGGCCTTGATCATCGCGCTCTTCACGGCGGCCTCGGCGACGTTGTGCGTGGTCAGGCCGCGCTCGGGCGTGATGCCGTTGATGCTGATGAAGGCGACGTCGACGCTCACCATGCCGATGAGCTGGTGCGTCCAGGTGCCGACACCGGCGAGCGAGTCGCTGCGGATGTTCCCGCCGAGCAGGTGCAGGTCGATGCCGGCCCGGTTCGCGACCGCCATCGCGACGGGCAACGAGTGCGTGACGACCGTGAGGCCGCGGTCGGTGGGCAGCATCTCGGCGAGGCAGATCGTCGACGTGCCGGCGTCGATCATCACCGACCCGTTCTCGGGCAGCTCCTCGAGCGCGGCCTCGGCGATGACCATCTTCTCGGCCTGGTTGATGCCGCCGCGGTCGCCGACGCCGGGGTGCAGCGTGATGCGCTCGACCGGGATCGCCCCGCCGTGCGCCCGACGGACCAGCCCGCGGCGCTCGAGGCTCGTGAGGTCGCGCCGGATCGTCTCCGGGGTGACGGCGAGCAGTTCGGCCAGGTCCTTCACGTCGACACGGCCGTGCGCGCGTGCCTGCTCGACGATGCGCTGGTGGCGCTCTGGTGCGTACATGGACCTCGTCGTCTCGGTCGGGGCTGGGGTGCTGGGGTGCTGGGGTGCTGGGGTGCTGGTGGCGCTGGCGGTGCTCCGGACGCTCGGGGTGCGGTGCGTTCCCGGCGTGCTCGGAACGGAACGGACACGACCGGGCACGATCGCGTCGGATCGCCCGTCGGATGATCGTCCGGCAGACGCAAACGGGCATCTGTTTCTGCATTTTTATCCCCGGATGTGTTTGTTTGTCAACGTGGATCGGGGTAGGGTTGCGTCCACGCCGCCGCGGTCGGGTTCCTTCTGATGCGCTGCGACGCGCACCCACCACCGCACCTCCGTGTGAGATGAAGGAGTCTCGAATGACCGAACTGCTCGGCACCGGCGTCGGCCGTGGCGTCGCCCACGGCCCCGTGCTCCGCATGGCGGACCCGCTCGGCGAACCGTCGACGGCACCGCTCGAGGGTTCGGCCGCGGATGCGAAGCAGGCGGTCCACGACGCACTCGCCGTCGTCGCGGACGACCTCAACAAGCGCGGGGCGCTCGCCGGTGGCGACGCCCAGGCCGTGCTCGAGGCGCAGGCGCTCATGGCGCAGGACCCGACCCTGCTCGACGACGTGCACGCCCGCATCGACGGAGGCACCAACCCCGAGCGCGCCGTGTTCGAGGCCTTCGGTCAGTTCCGCGACCTGCTCGTCGGCATGGGCGGCTACATGGGGGAGCGCGCGGCCGACCTCGACGACGTCGCCCAGCGCATCGTCGCCAAGCTCCGCGGCGTCCCGGCCCCCGGCGTCCCCGAGTCCGACACCCCCTTCGTGCTCGTCGCCCGCGACCTCGCACCGGCCGACACCGCCCTGCTCGACCTGGACAAGGTGCTCGCACTCGTCACCCGCGACGGCGGCCCGACCTCGCACACGGCGATCCTCGCCCGGGCGAAGGGCATCACGGCCATCGTCGGCGTCACCGGCGCGGACGCCCTCGCCGACGGCACGCACGTGGTCGTCGACGCCGCGGCCGGCACCGTCGTCACCGACCCGTCGGACGCGCTCGTCGCCGACGTCGACCAGCGCATCGCCGACCGCCTGGCCGCCGCGGCCGCACCGCTCACCGCCGGTGCCCTCGCCGACGGCCACACCGTCCCCCTCCTCGCGAACCTCGGCAGCCCCGCCGACGCCGCGGGAGCCGTCGCTCTCGGTGCGGAGGGCGTGGGGCTCTTCCGCACCGAGTTCCTCTTCCTCGACGCGCCGACCGCACCGACCGTCGCGCAGCAGACCGAGTCGTACCGACAGCTGCTCGAGGCGTTCCCCGGCAAGAAGGTCGTCGTGCGCGCGCTCGACGCCGGCGCCGACAAGCCCCTGCCGTTCCTCACCGACAAGGACGAGGAGAACCCGGCGCTCGGCCGTCGCGGGCTGCGGGCCCTCCGCAACCACGAGGAGGTGCTGCGTGACCAGCTCACCGCCCTCGCGCAGGCCGACGCCCAGACCGAGGCCGACCTCTGGGTGATGGCCCCGATGGTCGCCGACGCCGAGGAGACCGAGTACTTCGTCGACCTGGCCCGTGAGCTCGGCATCCGCACCGCGGGTGTCATGGCCGAGGTGCCCTCGCTCGCGCTCATGGCCGAGCAGGTCTTCACGTCCGCTGACTTCGTGTCCATCGGCACGAACGACCTGACCCAGTACACGATGGCCGCCGACCGCATGCTCGGCACCGTCGCGAGCTACCAGGACCCGTGGCACCCGGCCGTCCTGCGCCTCGTCGCGCAGCTCGGCCAGGCCGGCCGCGACGCCGGCAAGCCCGTGGGCATCTGCGGCGAGGCCGCGGCCGACCCGCTGCTCGCCGTCGTCCTCGTCGGCCTCGGCGCCACCACCCTCTCCATGACCCCCGCGGCCCTGGCCGACGTGCGCGCCGAACTCGGCAAGCACACGCTCGACCAGGCCCGCGAGATGGCGACGGCGGCACTCGCCGCGAGCACCGCGGCGGCGGCCAAGACCGCCGCGGCTGCCGCGCACGCCGCCTAGCCGCAGCACCACCGCAGCACCCGACCCACCAGCAGCACCGCACCACCTCCCTCCACCACTGCAGCACCCATCACAGAAAGCCAGGCACATGACAACGTCGTCCGTTGCAGCGCCCGACGCTCCCGCGAAGTCGCGGGGTGGCGCACGCGTCGCCGTGCAGAAGTTCGGCACGTTCCTCTCCGGCATGGTGATGCCGAACATCGCGATCTTCATCGCGTGGGGCCTCATCACCGCGTTCTTCATCGAGACCGGCTGGACGCCCGTGGGCGTCCTCGGTGGCTTCGGGGAGACGAACGGGGTCGCGAACATCGGCCTCGTCAGCCCGATCCTGACGTACCTCATCCCGCTCGCGATCGCCTTCCAGGGCGGCCGCATGATCTACGAGACCCGCGGCGCCGTCGTCGGGTCGATCATGGCCATGGGCGTCATCATCGGCGCCAACGGCACGATCATGATCCTCGGCGCGATGATCTGCGGGCCCCTCGGCGCGTGGCTCATCAAGCAGATCGACAAGATCTGGGACGGCAAGATCAAGCCCGGCTTCGAGATGCTCGTGAACAACTACGCGGCCGGCATCCTCGGCTTCGTGCTCGCGCTCATCGGCTTCTTCTGGCTGGCGCCCCTGTTCAAGCTCATCGCGGAGGGCCTCGGCGCCGCCGTGAAGTTCCTCGTCGACAGCTCGCTCCTGCCGCTCGCGAGCGTCATCATCGAGCCCGCCAAGGTCTTCTTCCTCAACAACGCCATCAACCACGGCGTGCTCGACCAGCTCGGCGCGCAGCAGGTGCAGCAGTCCGGCAAGAGCATCCTGTTCCTGCTCGAGGCGAACCCCGGCCCCGGCCTCGGCATCCTGCTCGCCTTCACCTTCTTCGGTGTCGGCATCGCCCGCTCGACCGCCCCCGGCGCGATCCTCATCCAGTTCTTCGGCGGCATCCACGAGATCTACTTCCCGTACGTGCTGCAGAAGCCGGTGCTGTTCATCGCCGTGATCCTCGGTGGTGCCACGGGCGTCGCCACGAACGTCGCGTTCCAGTCCGGCCTCGTCGCCCCCGCGTCGCCCGGCTCGATCTTCGCGGTCCTCACCGCGACGGCGAAGGACAGTTTCGTCGGCGTCATCCTGTCGGTCGTGCTGTCCGCAGCGGTCTCGTTCGCGGTCGCGTCGTTCTTCCTGCTCGCCAGCCGCAAGCGCGACCTGGCGAACGGTGGCGGCGACATGTCCGCCGCGATGGCGAAGCTCCAGGCGAACAAGGGCCGCGACGTGAACGCCGCGACCTCGGGCCTGCTCGGCACCAACGCGCCGGCCACCGACGAGGAGGCCGAGGCCACGCTCGGCGGCGTCGGGTCGGCGACGACCACGGCGACCCGCGTGCAGAACGTCGTGTTCGCCTGCGACGCCGGCATGGGGTCGAGCGCGATGGGCGCCAGCGTCCTCCGCAACAAGGTGAAGAAGGCCGGCATCGAAGGGGTCACGGTCGTCAACAAGGCGATCGCGAACCTCGACGGCACCGAGGACCTCGTCATCACCCAGGAGGAGCTGACCGACCGGGCGAAGCAGAAGGTCCCGAACGCACAGCACGTGTCGGTCGGCAACTTCATGAACGCGCCGCAGTACGACCAGGTCGTCGACCAGCTCAAGAACCAGTAACACAGTGCAGTATCGGAGGGGACGGGTGCAGACCCGTCCCCTCCATCACGTTCCGCCAGAAGAAGGAGAACCCCCGATGCCCGTCCTGCAGGAGAGCCAGATCCGCATCCACACCGAGGACACCGCCCCGACCAAGTCGGAGGCGATGAAGGAGGCGGCCGAGATCCTCGAGGCGGCGGGCGCGGTCACGGCCGACTACTACCCGGCCATGCTCGAGCGCGAGAAGAGCGTCTCGACGTACATGGGCAACTTCCTCGCGATCCCGCACGGCACGAACGACGCGAAGGACGCCATCAAGTCGTCCGCGCTGTCGTTCATCCGCTACGCCACCCCGATCGACTGGGACGGCAACCCCGTGCGCTTCGTCGTCGGCATCGCGGGCGTGAACAACGAGCACCTCGACATCCTGTCCAAGATCGCGATCGTGTTCTCGGACGAGGACGAGGTCCAGAAGCTCACCGACGCCCCCGACACCGCGGCGATCCTCGCGATCCTCGGCGAGGTCAACGAGTGACCACCGGTACCGCGGTCCACTTCGGCGCCGGCAACATCGGCCGCGGTTTCGTCGGGCTCCTGCTCCACGAGGCCGGCTACGAGGTCGTCTTCGCCGACGTCGCCGCCCCGCTCATCGACGCCCTCGCCGCCGCCGACTCGTACACCGTGCACGAGGTCGGCCAGGGTGCGCAGGACCACGTCGTCACGGGCTTCCGTGCCGTGAACAGCGCGCAGGACGAGGACGGCGTGGTGGCCGAGGTCGCAGCGGCCGACGTCGTCACGTGCGCCGTCGGTCCGACGGTCCTGAAGTTCATCGCCCCGGTCATCGCCCGTGCCCTCGTGCAGCGCCCGGCCGACGCCGCGCCGCTCGCCGTGATGGCGTGCGAGAACGCGATCAACGCGACCGACCGGCTCCGCGAGTTCATCGTCGACGCGCTCCCCGCCGAGTCGCGCGACGAGGCACTCGCCAAGGCCGTGTTCGCGAACACCGCGGTCGACCGGATCGTCCCGGCCCAGCCCGAGGGCGGCGGCCTCGACGTCACGGTCGAGACCTACTTCGAGTGGGCGATCGACCGCACCCCGTTCGACGGCCACGAGCCGACGATCCCGGGTGCGCACTACGTCGACGGCCTCGCCGCGTCGATCGAGCGCAAGCTGTTCACGGTCAACACCGGCCACGCCACGGTGGCGTACCACGGCTTCCTCGCCGGGGCCGACAAGATCTCCGACGCGATCGCGATCCCGGCGGTGCGCTCGGCGCTCGAGTCGGTGCTCGCCGAGACGAGCGACCTGCTCGTCCGCCGCCACGAGCTCGACCCCGAGGTGCACCGCTCCTACGTCCAGGCGATCATCGGCCGGTTCGAGAACCCGCACCTGCCGGACACCGTGACCCGCGTCGGGCGTCAGCCGCTCCGCAAGCTGTCGCGCGACGAGCGCTTCGTCTCGCCCGCGGCCGCCCTCGCCGAGGACGGCACCGAGCCCACGGCGCTGCTGGACGCGATGGGCGCCGCCCTCCGCTTCGACGTCGCCGACGACGAGCAGAGCGTCGAGCTGCAGCAGCTGCTGCACTCGGACCGCGCGGACGCCGACGTCGCGAGCGAGATCACCGGACTCGACGCGCAGCACCCGCTGCACGCCGCGTTCGCCGAGCGGGTGCGCGCCGCGCGCGCCTGAGACGCGACCACCCCACGAGACGGGAGGCGCGGTGCCGGCTGGCACCGCGCCTCCCGTTCGTCCGTGGTCGCGCCCGTCGCGACCCGCAGTCGGGACGCGGGATGTCTGCGAGGCCGGCGGAGGCCACCGGATACCCGTGGCCGCGCTCGGCGGCCGCGTGGGGGTCCGGCGTAGCGTCGACGGCATGGCGAAGCACTGGGTGGCACCGCGGTTCGGCGGCAGCGAGGTCCTGGAACTGGTCGACACCGAGGTCCCGGAACCCGGGCCCGGCGAGGTCACGATCGACGTCCGCGCCGCCGGCGTGAACCCCGCGGACACGAAGCACGTCCGGCAGGGCGACCCGGCGGACCTGCCGGTGCCGATCGGCTACGAGGTCGCCGGCGTGCTCAGCACCGTCGGACCCGACACGGAGATCGCCTCCGGCGGGGGAGCGGTCGGCGACGAGGTCCTGGCGTTCCGCGTCTCGGGTGGCTGGGCGGAACGCATCACCGTGCCCGCCGCCGACGTCTTCGCCAAGCCCGCCGCGCTCGGCTTCGCCGAGGCGGCCAACCTGCTCCTCGCCGCGACCACCGCCGCCGACATGATCCGCGTCACGCGTGCGGAGGGACGCGACACGGTGGTCGTGCACGGCGCGTCCGGTGCGGTCGGCGTGAGCCTGCTGCAGCTGCTCCGCCCGCTCGGCACGCGCGTGATCGGCACCGCCTCCGAGCGCAACGCCGACACCGTCCGACGCTTCGGTGGCGAGTGGGTCGCGTACGGCGACGGACTGGAGGCACGCATCCGTGACCGCGCACCCGACGGTGTCGACGTGGCACTGGACTGCGTCGGGACCGACGAGGCCGTCGACGTCTCGCTCGCCCTGGTCGCGGACCGCAGCCGCATCGTCACGATCGCGGCCCCCGGCCGCGCGCAGTCCGACGGTATCCGTGCCGTCGGCGGTGCGCAGCCCGAGAGCGCTGCGTTCCGGGACTCGGTGCGCCAGCGCCTGATCGACCTCGCCGGGGCCGGGGAGCTCGAGGTCCCGGTGGCACGGACCTTCCCGCTCGCCGAGGCCCTCGCCGCGGTGCACCTGCTCGAGTCGCAGCACCCGGGCGGGAAGCTCGCGCTGCTGCCCTGAGGCCGGGGACTCCGGGACCCCGAGATCCCCGGCGCTCGCGCGTCCGCCGCGCGTCCTCCGTGCGAGGGACGCCCGCGGAGCCCAGAGCCTGCCAGACTGCGGGGGACAGTCACCACTCGGGAGGGACAGCAGTGAGCAACCAGGATCCGTACGGCGGGCAGCAGCCCGGAGGACAGGACCACTCGGGCGCGGGGGCGCAGCGGCCGGACGGGCAGCAGCCGTACGGGCAGCAGCCGTACGGACAGCAGGGCTCCGCGCCGGACCCGTACGCGAAGCCGCAGGCCGGGCAGCAGCCGTACGGCCAGGCGCCGTACGGCCAGCCGCAGCAGCCGTACGGGCAGGCACCGTCCGGGCAGGCGCCCTACGGCCAGCCGCAGCAGCCGTACGGGCAGGCACCGTACGGGCAGCAGCCCTCTGGCGGGCAGGCACCGTACGGCCAGGCCCCGTACGGCCAGGCACCGCAGTACGGGCAGGCCGCCGTGCCCCGCGGTGCCACCGCGACCGAGCCGCCGATCTGGGCGCCCTGGTACGGCATCCCGTTCCCGCAGGCGTTCCGCCGGTTCTGGAAGAAGTACGCGCGGTTCGACGGGCGAGCCAGCCGCAGCGAGTTCTGGTTCTGGGCGCTCTGGTACGCGATCGGCTCGTTCGCGACCGGGTTCGTGGGCGGGATCTTCGACGCGGCGCCGGGCCTGTCGAACGTCAACGACGGCCTGACGACCCTCTGGGCGCTCGCCTGCGCCGTGGGGTTCATCGCGCTGACCATGCGACGCCTGCACGACGTCAACCTCTCCGGGTACTTCACCCTGTTCTTCATCATCCCGCCGATCGGGGTGCTCTTCGCGCTCATCGTCGGCTTCCTCGCGACCGACCCGCAGGGACAGCGGTTCGACCGGCCCGACCGCATGTGACGCCCGGATCGGCGGATCTGGTTGACTCGTGGGGTACACAGGACCACACCACGAGGGGGACCACATGACCTACCAGCAACCCGATCCGCCGTACGGGACCGCGCAGCAGCCGGCCGGCGGCCACGGCCAGTTCGGCGCCGGCAACGTGACCGGTGCCGGCGGGGAGCCGCCGCTCTGGGCGCCGCGCTACGGTGCCTCGTTCGGGCAGGCGGTCGGCCGGTTCTTCCGCAAGTACGCCACGTTCAGCGGTCGCGCGAGCCGCAGCGAGTTCTGGTGGGCGTACCTGGTCGTGGCAGCCGTGCCGACGATCCTCGTGACGATCGCACTGGTCTACCGCTTCTCGACCATCCAGTACGACACCGTCGACTTCGGTGACGGCCAGGTCTACCGCAGCCCGAACGCGCCGGGGCCGCTCTTCTTCGTGCTCATGGCCCTCCCGGCCCTGTGGTGGCTCGCGACGATCGTGCCCACGCTGGCGCTCGGCTGGCGGCGCCTGCACGACGCCAACCTGCCCGGCGCGCTGTACCTCATCGCGGTGTTCGTCGGCATCGTCGGCATCGTGTTCGGTCTGCTGCCGTCGAACCCCGAGGGTGCGCGGTACGACCGCCCGGGGGCCGCACGATGACCGACGACCGCACGCCGCGGTGGGGGCAGCCGGACGGCCAGCAGCCGGAGGGCCAGCAGCCGGAGGGCCAGCAGCCGGACGGCCAGCAGCCGGACGGCCAGACCCCGCAGTCCGGCCAGCCGCAGCAGCCGCCGCAGCCGAACGGCCAGGCTCCGCAGTACGGGCAGCAGCCGTACGGCCAGGCCCCGCAGCCCGGCCAGCAGCCGTACGGGCAGCAGCCGTACGGCCAGCAGCCGTACGGCCAGGCCCCGCAGTACGGGCAGCAGCCGTACGGACAGCAGCCGTACCCGCAGTTCGTCCCGTCCGGCCCGATCCCGCGCGACGCGAGCGGCGCCCCGCCCCTCTGGGCCCCCTGGTACGGCATCGGTTTCCTCGACGCCGTGACCCGCTTCTTCAAGAAGTACGCCCGGTTCGACGGTCGCGCCAGCCGCAGTGAGTTCTGGTACTGGGTCCTGGCGAACGCGATCGTCTCGACGATCCTGCTCGGCGGCTACATCGCCGGCGTCATCGCGTGGGCCGCATCCTCGGCGACGACGGTCGACGAGTACGGCAACACGACGACGAACGGGTCGGTCCCGGTCGTCGCCCTCCTGTTCCTCGCGCTGTACGGCCTGTGGTGGCTCGCGACGATCGTGCCCACCTTCGCGCTCGGCTGGCGACGGGTGCACGACGCGAACCTCGCCGGGCCGTTCTGGCTCATCTCGCTCGTGACCGGCATCGCGGGCATCGTCTTCGGTGCGCTCGAGTCGAACCCGGCCGGGGCGCAGTACGACCGTCCCGACGGACCGCCCCCGGGCGCGTACGACGGCGGCCACGACGCTGCGGGGCTCCCGAAGGCCTGACCCGGACCACGACCAGCGACACAGCGGGGCGCGGTGCCCGAGACCGACCGGAGTGGTCGGCCGGACGCCGCGCCCCGCTGCCGCTATGGTGATGGCGACCGGCCACCCGGACCGGCCTGCAGCACACACACAGCTCCCGAGGGGGAACCCCATGACCACCGCCCAGCCGTACAAGCCCGCCGCACCGGCATCCGACCGTTACAGCGTCCTCGCGATCGTCGGGTTCATCCTGGCGTTCCTCGTGAACATCGCCGGGCTCGTCGTGAGCATCATCGCGCTCACGCAGATCAAGCGCACGGGTGAGCGTGGCCGTGGCCTCGCGCTCGCCGGCATCATCATCAGCGCCCTGTCGTTGGTCATCTCGATCATCTCGATGATCGTGCTCTTCTCGGCAGCGGCGTCGATGCAGGGCACGACCGGCTACTGAGCCCGACCGTTCCCGCACGACGAAGCGGCCCGCCCTCAGGGGGCGGGCCGCTTCGTCGTGGTGCGGTGGGACGTCGGGCGGTCAGACCACCCGCAGCCGGACCAGGGAGCCGTCCACGACCAGGTCGCGCACCGTGACCGACGGGTCCGCCGTCGCGAACCGGAGCGCGCCTCCCGGCTGGTCGAACCAGGGCTGCACGAAGCGCACCTCGACCAGGAAGGGCCGCTCGACGACGTAGCGGTGCACCTCGGGCGCCGCCGCGACGTGCGGCGGCAGGGAACGCTGGGGGAGCGGGGTGTCGAGCGGGTGCAGGAGGTACCCGTCCGGGCCGCCCACGCGGTCGACCGGGACGCCGGCCGGCACCTGGATGCGGAGGCCCTCGTCGCCGGCCTGGGCGACCTGCTGCGCGAGCTGCGGGTAGGTCGTCGCCGCGCGGTCGCGGAGGCCGTCGAGCTCGTGCCGGGGGATGTCCCGCGGTGCGGGGAACGGCCGGTTCAGGAAGCGACGCAGCATCTCGACCGCGTCGGCCTCTCCCCGCGCGGTCGCGAGGCGTCGGGCGGTGCCGTAGTCCACGACCTCGAGCGCGAAGTCGCCGGACCCCGCGGCCCCCGCGTCGTCCTGCGCCGGGGTGATCCGCAGCGCGCCCTCCACCGGCGGCTCGTGCAGTTGCTCACCGGGGAGCTGCACGTAGCGCACGGTGTAGCCGAGCTGGTCGAGGATGGGGCGGGTCTCCGCGAACGTCATGCGCGCGAGCCTACCGGTCGGGTCCCGGCCGTCCGCCGAGACCGTGCCGCGTGCGCTGCCACGGTCACGCGCCGCCGCGCATGATCGCCTGCTTGACCTCGGAGATCGCCTTCGTCACCTGGATGCCACGGGGGCAGGCGTCGGTGCAGTTGAAGGTCGTGCGGCAGCGCCACACGCCCTCCTTGTCGTTGAGGATGTCGAGGCGGACGTTCGCGGCGTCGTCGCGCGAGTCGAAGATGAAGCGGTGCGCGTTCACGATCGCGGCCGGCCCGAAGTACTGGCCGTCGGTCCAGAACACCGGGCACGACGAGGTGCACGCGGCGCAGAGGATGCACTTGGTGGTGTCGTCGAAGCGGGCGCGGTCGGCGACGGACTGCACGCGCTCCTTGCCCTTCTCCGGCTTGCTGTTCGCCTGCAGGAACGGCTGGACCTCGCGGAAGGACTGGAAGAACGGCTCCATGTCCACGACCAGATCCTTCTCGAGCGGCAGGCCCTTGATCGCCTCGACGTAGATCGGCTTCGACACGTCGAGGTCCTTGATCAGCGTCTTGCACGCCAGGCGGTTGCGGCCGTTGATGCGCATGGCGTCCGAACCGCACACGCCGTGCGCGCAGGAGCGGCGGAAGGTCAGCGACCCGTCCTGCTCCCACTTGATCTTGTGCAGCGCGTCGAGGATGCGGTCCGTCGGGAGCATCATGACGTCGAAGTCCTGCCAGCGCGGCTCGTCGTCGACGTCCGGGTCGAACCGCCGCACGATGACCGTGACGGGGAACGATCCGGGAGGGGCGTCCTGCACGGTGTCGGTGCGGGGCGCGTCGGAGACCAGGGTGTCGGTCATCAGTACTTCCTCTCCATCGGCTCGTAGCGCGTCATGACGACGGGCTTCCAGTCGAGCGTGATGTGGTCGTCGGCGAGGGACGAGTGCGGGTCGCCCGTCAGGTACGCCATGGTGTGCTGCATGTAGTTCTCGTCGTCGCGCTTCGGGAAGTCGTCGCGCATGTGGCCCCCGCGGCTCTCCTTGCGGTTCCGGGCGGAGAACACGACGACCTCGGCGAGGTCGAGCAGGAAGCCGAGCTCGACGGCCTCGAGCAGGTCGGTGTTGAAGCGCTTGCCCTTGTCCTGGACGGCGACGTTGCGGAAGCGCTCGCGCAGGGTGTGGATCGTCTCGGTCATCTTGCCGAGCGACTCGTCGGTGCGGAACACCTGGGCGTTCTTGTCCATCTCCTCCTGCAGTTCCTTGCGCAGGACGGCGATGCGCTCGGTGCCGGTCGAAGCACGGAGCTGGTCGAGCATGTCGCGGACGCCGGCGGCCGGGTCCTCGGGGAGGGGGAGGAAGTCGGCGGTCTGCACGTAGGCGGCGGCGTTGTTGCCGGAGCGCTTGCCGAACACGTTGATGTCGAGCAGCGAGTTCGTGCCGAGACGGTTCGAGCCGTGCACCGAGACGCACGCGCACTCGCCGGCGGCGTACAGGCCGGGCACGACGGTCGTGTTGTCGTACAGGACCTCGGCGTTGGTGTTGGTCGGGATGCCGCCCATCGCGTAGTGGGCGGTCGGCATCACGGGCACCGGCTCGACCACCGGGTCGACACCGAGGTACGTCCGCGCGAACTCGGTGATGTCCGGCAGCTTCGTCTCGAGCACCTCGGCACCGAGGTGCGTGCAGTCGAGCAGCACGTAGTCCTTGTTCGGTCCGGCGCCGCGGCCCTCGGCGACCTCCTGGACCATGCAGCGCGCCACGATGTCGCGCGGCGCGAGGTCCTTGATGGTCGGGGCGTAGCGCTCCATGAAGCGCTCGCCCGAGGCGTTGCGGAGGATGGCGCCCTCGCCACGGGCGCCCTCGGTGAGGAGGATGCCGAGGCCGGCCAGGCCGGTCGGGTGGAACTGGAAGAACTCCATGTCCTCGAGCGGCAGGCCCTTGCGCCAGACGATGCCGACGCCGTCGCCGGTCAGCGTGTGCGCGTTCGAGGTCGTCTTGTACATCTTGCCGAAGCCGCCGGTCGCGAAGACGACGGCCTTGGCGTGGAACACGTGCAGTTCACCGGTCGCGAGCTCGTACGCCACGACGCCGGCCGGCTGCTCGCGGGTCACGCCGTCGTCGCCCGTGACCTCGACCATGACGAGGTCGAGCGCGTAGAACTCGTTGTGGAACTCGACGCCGAGCTTCACGCAGTTCTGGAACAGCGTCTGCAGGATCATGTGGCCGGTGCGGTCAGCGGCGTAGCAGGCCCGGCGGACCGGGGCCTTGCCGTGGTCGCGGGTGTGGCCGCCGAAACGGCGCTGGTCGATCTTGCCCTCGGGCGTGCGGTTGAACGGCAGGCCCATGTTCTCGAGGTCGATGACGGCGTCGATCGCCTCCTTCGCCAGGATCTCGGCGGCGTCCTGGTCGACGAGGTAGTCGCCGCCCTTGACCGTGTCGAAGGTGTGCCACTCCCACGAGTCCTCTTCCACGTTGGCGAGCGCCGCGGCCATGCCGCCCTGCGCCGCACCGGTGTGGGACCGGGTCGGGTACAGCTTCGAGATGACGGCCGTCTTCGCCTTCGGGCCCGCCTCGATCGCGGCACGCATGCCCGCGCCGCCCGCGCCGATGATGACGATGTCGTGCTGGTGGTGGTGAACGGTGGTCTCGGTCACTGGGGCCTTTCCGGGGTGGAGATGTCGCGCGTCGGGGTGCGTCGCGCGGCGTTCGTGCTCGTGGGACGTGCTGCGTCGGGCCGCGGCGGGAGGGCTACTGCGCGGGGCAGAACGAGGGCAGGTCCGCTGCGGCGGCGCCCGCGGGGCACGGGTCGAACGTCCAGCAGACGAGCAGGCCGAGGACGACCAGCGCGACGCAGGCGATGGCGACCGCGAGCAGGAGGGTCTTCCGGATGCCCGGCTTGGCGACGTAGTCGTTGATGATCGTCCGCATGCCGTTCGAGCCGTGGACGAGCGCCAGGACGAGCATCAGGGAGTCCCACACCTGCCAGAACGGGCTCGCCCACTTGCCGGCGACGAAGGCGAAGTCGATCTGCTTGACGCCCTCGCCCGCGACCATGTTCACGAAGAGGTGGCCGAAGATGAGCACGACGAGCAAGACACCCGACGCGCGCATGTAGATCCACCCCCACTTCTCCCAGTTGGTGGTGCGGCGTGCTGCGGCGGCGGAGCGCGGTGGCTCGACGGTCTGCGTGGTCATCTTCTGGTCCGTCCCTTCGCCTACTGGAAGTCCGCGACGAGGTTCATGAGCTGGCGCGGGAGGAAGCCCGCGATGAGGATCGCCCACACGACCAGGACGACCCAGAACATGGTGCGCTGGTACTTCGGGCCCTTCGACCAGAAGTCGATCGCGATGATCCGGAGACCGTTGAGGGCGTGGAAGACGATCGCCATGACGAGGGCGATCTCACCGATGTTCATGATCGGTGTCTTGTACGTGCCGATGACCGCGTTGTATGCCTCGGGCGACAGGCGCACCAGTGCGGTGTCGAGGATGTGCACGAGCAGGAAGAAGTAGATCGCGACACCGGTGATCCGGTGGAGCACCCACGACCACATCCCCGTGGACCCGCGGTACAGCGTTCCTTCGAGCTTCCGAGATGCGCGAGGCGCCTCGATCGTCACCCGCGGTTCGGCGGTCGCCGTCCCGCTCGCGGTCTGCTCGGCCATGAGCAAGTCCTCCCATAGGACGGGCTCGGCGATCGGCGAGCCCTTGCCGTTCGTGTTCGTGTGGAACACGACCCATCCTATGCGCGTGCGCTGACCTTCTCGTCCCATCCGGCCCGCGCGGTGCGCGAGACCGCGGGCGGCGCGCCGATCGTGCGGGCGCTGTCGTGGTGCGCGAGGAGCTGGTCGCCGACCGCCTCCCAGGTCGTGCCCTCGACGCGGAGGCGTCCGGCCGAGCCCATCCGCGCGGCGGTCGCGGGGTCGCCCACGAGCCCGAGCACGGCGCGTCGGAGCGCCTGCGGGACGACCGGGTCGTAGAGCTCCCCGTCGAGCCCGGGTGCCACGAGGTCGAGCGGGCCGCCCGCAGCCGGGGCCACCACCGGGAGCCCGGTCGCGTGCGCCTCCTGCAGGGTCTGGCCGAACGTCTCCGCCGGACCGGTGTGCACGAACACGTCGAGCATCGCGTACGCGTCGGCCAGCGCCTCCCCGCGGAGCGGCCCCGTGAACGTGACGTCGAGGTGCCGGAGCCGCCGCTCGAGGGACGCGCGCGAGGGCCCGCCGCCCGCCACCACCACCCGGATGCCGGGCACCCCGCCGAGCTCGGCGAGCCGCTCGACCTCCTTCTCCGGCGCGAGCCGCCCGACGTAGCCGACGATCGTCTCGCCGCCCGGGGCGATGCGGCGTCGCGCCGCCCGCACGGCGTCCGACCGGCGGCGGTCCGGGTGGAACAGCGTCGTGTCGACGCCGCGGCCCCACCGCGCGACCCGCGGCACGCCGTCCTCGGCGAGCATCGCCGCGGTCGCGCTCGACGGGGCGAGCGTCAGCGAGGCCCCGGCGTGGATGCGGCCGAGGATCCTGCGCACCAGCGGGACGGTCGCGGTCAGGCCGTTGCGGCGGGCGAACCCGGCCACGTCGGTCTGGAAGACGGCGACGGAGGGGATGCCGAGCCTCCCGGCCGCCGTGATGGCGCGCCCACCCAACAGGAACGGACTCGCGGCGTGGAGCACGTCGGCGCCGGAGGCGGCGAGGATCGTGTCGAGCACGGGGTGGGGGAGGGCGACCGGGAACTGGCGGTACGCCACCGCCGGGACGCGGTGCACGTCGAAGGAGCGGTACCGCTCGAGCTGCGTCCTCGAGCGGAACTGCGCGAGTCCGGGGGTGTCCGGCGCGATGACGACCGCGCGGTGTCCGCGGCGTTCCAGGTGGTCGAGGACCGCGAGGACGCTGGTGGTCACGCCGTTGAGGGTGGGCAGGAAGCTCTCGGTCACGACGGCGACGGTCCGCTGGACCGTGTCGCGCTCCACGCTGCGTGCGTTCATGGCACGGCCCATGCTGCGGCGCGTCCGTGACCGGGCGGGGCGGCGCGCGTGAACGCGCGGCAGGCAGGAGGTGAACAGCGGCCGGGAGGCGCGGTGCGGTCCCGGTGGGCGGGGCGCGGTCGGGCAGGTGGTGCGGTGGACGCCGGTGGCGCGCGGTGGCGCGGTGGCGCGGTGGCGCGGTGGGCGCCGGTGGCGCGCGGCGGCGGAGGCGGTGGCGGGTGGTGCGGTCTCCCGCACGGAGCGTGCGGGAAGCGACCGATGGGTGCCCGGCGACACCGGTACGGTGGGCGGGTGGAACACGAACTCGAGGACTTCTACGCGATCATCCCCGCCGGCGGCATCGGCTCCCGGCTGTGGCCGTTGTCGCGCGCCGACGCGCCCAAGTTCCTGCACGACCTGACCGGGTCGGGCACGTCGCTGCTGCGGCAGACGTGGGACCGGCTCGCCCCGCTCGCCGGTGACCAGCGGATCATGGTCGTCACCGGGCGCGCGCACCGCGCCGCGGTCGAGGCGCAGCTGCCCGGGGTCGCCGACCACAACGTCGTGCTCGAGAGCGAGCCCAAGGACTCCACCGCCGCGATCGGCCTGGCAGCGGCGATCCTGCACCGTCGCGAGCCGGACGTCGTCATCGGCTCGTTCGCCGCCGACCACGTCATCGGCGACGCACGCGGCTTCCGTCGCTCGGTCCGCGAGGCCGTCGCCGCAGCCCGCGCCGGGTACGTCACCACGATCGGGATCACCCCGACCGAGCCCGCGGTCGGCTTCGGGTACATCCACGCGACCGAGGGGACCCTCGACGTCGACGGCGCCACCACGGTGCACGGCGTGCGCTCCTTCGTCGAGAAGCCCGACCTCGACACGGCACGCGGCTACCTGGAGGAGGGTAACTACCTCTGGAACGCGGGCATGTTCATCGCGCGCGCCGACGTCCTCCTCGCCGAGCTCGGCCGGACGAAGCCCGAGCTCCTCGCCGGCATCGAGGAGCTCGCCGCCGCGTGGGACACCTCGTCGCGCGGTGCGGTCGTCGACGCGGTGTGGCCCGCCCTCGAGAAGATCGCGATCGACTACACCGTCGCCGAGCCCGCCGCGGCCGCCGGTCGGATGGCCGTCGTCCCCGGTGACTTCGACTGGGACGACGTCGGCGACTTCGCCTCGCTCGCGAAGCTGCAGTCCGGTGGACGGGCGAACAACCTCGCCGTGCTCGGTGACGGGGCCCGGATCCTGGCCGACTCGTCGAGCGGCATCGTCGTCGCGCACAGCCAGCGGCTCATCTCGCTCATCGGTGTGGACGACATCGTCGTCGTGGACACCCCCGACGCCCTGCTCGTCACGACGAGCGAGCACGCGCAGCGCGTCAAGGGCGTCGTCGACGCGCTGAAGCTCAGCGGTCGGGGCGACGTGCTCTGAGCGGCAGCACCGGTCGGTGCCGTCGTTTTTCACGCCTCCGGTCCATGGGTGCCGCGCGTCGCCGCGTCCGGTAATGTGTCAGCCGAGGGGAACGATGCGGGGGAGTGATCGTGGGGGACATCGCGTTCGACGTGCACGAGGCGAGGTCGGCGGCGCGGGTGGCGCGTCGGGCGGCCGAGACGCTCCGCGGGCAGGCTGGCCGTCGCTCCGGGGCGGTCGGAGGGGCACTCGATGACTTCGAGGGCGCATACGCCGAGCGGTTCGGAAGCGCCGCGGCGATCGAGGCCGAGGACCGAGCACGGTTGGCGGGGGTGCTGGTCGACCTCGCCGACCAGATCGACGCCGCCGTCAATGCTGCTGAGCGTGAACGGCAGCGGCTGCGTGACCACGCCGAGTGGAAGGCACGTGATGCCGACCGGAAGCGGGCGGCATCCGGGGCCGAGGCCTTCGCCGGTGCCGCGGGGCGATCGGTCGTCGACGCCTGGGAGAGCTTCACCGACCCCGAGCCGTCGACCGAACCCGAACCGGCTCACGGGCGTTGGCGCAGGAGCTCACGGCGCTGTACGCGGACCGCAAGGCCCTGCGGAACATCAACGCTGCGCTGACGAAGAAGGGCTCCGACGGCAAGCGCTTCCTCATCTCGCTCACCGATCATCACCCGCCGCTGGCTGCCGTTTCGATCGGGGATCTCGACCGTGCACAGTCGGTGACCTGGGCTGTCCCGGGGATGGACACCACGACAGCGGACATGACAACGTGGGCGAGGGCGGCTCAGAACATCGCAGACGAGCAGACCGATGTCGCAGGCGCTCCGGATCGAGCAGTGGTCGCCTGGGTCGGTTACGCCACACCGGGGCCCGAGGACGTGCTCCTCATGGACAAGGCGAAGAAGGGCGGCCAGCGGCTCGCCGACTCGATTCGCGGGTTCTCAGTCGTCCGTGGAACTGATCACGTCGAGACGAACGTGGTGGCGCATTCCTACGGCACGACCACCGGCGCGGTGGCCCTGGCCGAGCGGGGTGTCCACATCGATCGATTCGTCGCGCTCGGTTCTGCTGGGCTACCCGATGGTCTCGACGGTGCGGAGCAGCTGCACGCGGACCACGTCTTCGCGGCTCAGGCGAAGGACGGCCCCACCGGCAATACCGGGGAGGGTGACGAATGGGCAACGTTCGGCCGGGAGAAGAGCTTCGGCCATCACGTGGACCCGACCGCGCAGAGTTTCGGAGCGACCCTGTTCGGCGCCGACGGCGGGACAGGAAGCGAGGGGCAGACCCTCTCGTCGGTCTTGCACCACGCTCCGGTGTTCAAGGACCACCGGGGCTACCTGGACCGTGGTACCGAGTCACTCCACAACGTCGCACTCGCCACCACAGGTCAGGACGAGTTGCTCACCGGGACGCGGTCTCAGTGACCCGGTCCGACGAACGAGGAGGCACATGAACGCACGACACTCTGCCTGTCGCACCATGGCGACGACGGCAGTGCTCCTGGCACTCGTCGTCGCAACCGCCGGATGTGCCGGGCAACAGCGTGGTGCACCCCGACCGACCGAAAGGACGTCTTCCATGGACGCGGACACTGCGAAGCGCACCATGATCGACATCGTCGATCAGACGACCGCCGCGCTCGGCGGCGAGTGGGAAACGCGGACGTCTCCCGACTACGTCGAGAGCTGCCAGCTGTCGAGCGACGAAGAAGGCGCCCGGTGGGTGTACCGAGCTGCTCGATCAGAGTCCGGTGACGCGGAGGCGGATGCTGCTGCAGCCTCCGACATCTGGAGGTCCGCCGGTATGACCGTGGACCGACTCGCCGACACCAAGGGGCCAGCGATGGTCGCGCGCGGCGGCGATCGCGTCGAGACGATCCGGTTCTTCGCCTTCCCCGACAACTACAGCATCCAAGCGCTCTCGACGTGTTTCGCCGGCAACGCAGACGAGATCGAGGAGCAGCAGGCGGACGAATGACTCGCGATCCGACGATCGCGGTGTCCTTTATGCCGGATCAGGGGTCGATCCCGGCTGACCTGGTACGGGGACGGGGACGGG
>NZ_MCIG01000061.1 GCF_001705035.1 Curtobacterium sp. UCD-KPL2560
GTCCCAGCCCGCCCCGTCCGCCCCGTTGCACCGTTGCCCGGCTGGCATCTCGCGAAAGCGACAGATCCGCGTGGACCATCCGCCACGATCTGTCGCTCTCACGGGTGCGACGGCTGCACGGCTCCGAGATGTGTCGCGTTCGCAGCACACACGACGACCGGTCGGTCAGCGGCCGACGGACCCGCCGTCGGCCGGCGGGGTCAGGGACTCCGCGTCGGGCGTCCAGAGTCCGGGGTCCGGGGTCGGCGGTCGGGGGTCGGCCGTCAGGCGTCAGGCGTCAGGCGTCGGGCGTGAGCGGCACGAGCTGCCGGGTCAGGACCGTCGCCCGCTCGTAGGGGCCGCGCCCGTCCTCGGTGTAGACCGGTTCGTCGAACGCGACGACCCACGCACGTTGGAGTCCGCCGATCTGGTTCCCGCCCGGTGCGACGACGACACCGACCGGGTCGCCCGCCCAACGCTCCCCGCCGCGGTCACCGTTCACCACCTGCACGAGCGCGCCGATACCGACACCGGGCTCGTCGGGACGGGAGGTGGGGGAGCGGCGGCCGAACACCCGCCCACCGTACCGCGGTCGGTACGGAGGCAGCGTCACGACCGTCGCGTCCACCTCCGACGCGCCGGACAGCCCGACGTCGAGGTTCCGCGACGCGCCGTCGACGGATCGCCGAGGTGTCACGTGCCGGGGTGCGGGGGCGCCCAGGTTCCAGAATTCTGGAACCTGAGCGCGCCGGACGCCCACCTCGGGGCCCCCGGGCGCCCTACCCCCGCGCGATCTCCGTGATCGACGAGTGCCCGGTGTCCGGGTGCTTCCGCATCGACAGCAGTCGCTCCATCGAGGGCTCGAGCGCCGTCACCTTGTCGAGCGGCGCACTCACGACGAGCTGGAAGCCCAACCGGAGCCAGGCCGTCACCGCACGCCCGGCGAACTCGGAGTCCGCCTTGATGAACGCCTCGTCGAGGAACACCGGGGCGAACCGCGGCCGGGGCCGGGTCTCGTCGCCGAGCTGGTAGCGCAGGGCGGCGCCGACGATGAACGCCACGAGCTCCTGCGTCTCGCCGCCGGACTTGTCGCCGAGCGACGAGTACACGCCCAGGTCGTTGCCGTCGGTGTCGTACCGGACCGCCGTGATCTCCATGTGCCGACGGACGTCGAGCACGGCGTCGCGCTGCGTCGTCCGACCGCGAGGGGCACCGGGCTCGGGGCGGATGACCGCCATGAAGCGCCGGAGTCGGCGGAAGCGGGTCTCGAGCACGTCGTCGGTCAGCTCGGTGTCGACCGAGGCGGACAGGGCACGGAGTTCCCGGCGGAACGCGGTGACGTCCTCGCGGGTGACCCGGCGGATCTGGATCTTCAGCCGGTCCCGGTTCGCACCGAACGGCAGCTCCCGCAGGATCTCGTTGACCGGTTCGAGCCGCTCCTCGATCTCGACGACGGCCCGGTCGAAGGCGCCCGCGAGCGGCACGAGGTCCTCGCCGCTCCACTGCGACAGCCGCCGACGCCACTCGGTGCGGCGGGCGTGCAGGCCGGTCGCGAGGATCTGGTCGAGGATCGCGTGGTAGTCCGGGTACGACGCGACCCCGGTGCCGAGGTTCGGGTCGGGCCAGGCGTCCTGGTACCGCTGGAAGGTCAGCGTGAGGGCGGTCGACGCGGCGGCCGCCCCGTCGAGCGCCTGGGACAGCCGCTCCTCGAGCCGTCGGCGCAGGCGTCGGGTGGCGTCGTCGAAGCCGTCGATGCCGTCGGGGGCGCCGACCTCGTCGAACGCCTCGGCGAGCAGCCGGTCCTGCTCCTCGTCGGGCACCTGCGTCGGGGCCTCCTCGAAGCGCTCGAGGATCTCGGCCGCGGCGTCCTGGCCGTCGACGAGCACGGCGTGGCGCTCGTCGAGCCGGGTCACGCTGAGCCGCGCGGCGGACCGACGGTCCGCGGCCTCGTCGAGCGAGCGACGCAGCCGGGCGACGGACTCGCGCAGCGTGCGGAGCCCGTCGTCGGCGGCGAGCAGCGCCTGGCGTTCCGCGTCGAGCCGCTCGAGCGACGCCTCGACCCCGGCGACGTCGATCGCGTCCCAGGTGGTGTCGACGAGGTGCTGGTGGGCGGCACGGAGCACGTCGAGCGCGGTGAGGTCCTGCGCGACGTCGGTGCGGCGGGCCTCGAGAGTCGTGAGGTCCTGCGCGATCGCCGTCAGCTCCTGCTCGACGGACGCCTTCCGCGCCTCGTTCGTGAAGCCGATGACGTTCGACTGCCGGCGGTCGCCGTGGGCGCCGCGTCGGCCGTCGCGCAGCTGACCGGAGGGCGTGACCCGTCGTCCGCCGCCACCGAGCTCGGCGGCCGTGTCGACGCAGCGCGCGTCGATGCGGTCCGACTCGATCCGCTCCCGCACCCAGGTGCTGAAGGGGGAGTCCTTGATCGTGAGCTTGCCGGACACCATCGCGGGGTCGCCGTCGAGGTCGAGGTGCGGGCCGGTCGGGACGCCCTCGAACTGCACACGGACGGGCAGGCGGAGCGCGTCGATGGCCTCGCTGAAGTCGGAGAGCCGGTCCTGGTCGACGAGCAGGGTGCGGGCGAGCGGGGCCAGGACGGACTCGATCGCGGTGCGCCACTGCTCCTCACCGGGGAGCACGTCGAGCAGCTCGGCCACGAAGGGCAGCGACGCGGGGTCGATCCCGGCGGCGCGGGCCATCGCGAGCCGTGCCTCGTGCATCGGCAGCGGCATCGCACCCTGGCGGTGCTCGAGCGACTGCCGCTCCTGGCGGAGGGTCCGCTCGCGGTCGAGGAGCGGGTACTCCTCGCGGGTCAGGGCGTCCCGTCGGGCGTCGAGCTCGGCGCGCCGGTCGGCGACCGCTCCGAGGAACTCCCGGGACGAGCGCTGCGCCGCGGCGAACGCGGACTCGTCGTCGAGTGTGAGTCCGAGCGGGGCGGTGCGCTCCTCGAAGGTCGTGCGGGTGCGGGCGACCGCGTCGCGTTCCCGGGTTCGCCGCTCGATGCGGTCCTCGAGCTGGGCGAGCGCGTTGCCGCCCTGGTCGCGCAGACGGCCCTCGGCCTCGCGGAGCTCGATCTCGACCGCACCGTGGCGGGCCTCGGTCGCGGCGACGTCGGCACGCGCGGCGGTGGCCTCGCGACGGTTGCGGGCGACCTCGGCGTCGAGCAGCGCGCGCTTCCGCGACGCCGTCCAGTGCGCGAAGGGTGAGACCTCGGCTCCCGTGGCGATCCCGTCGAGGGCACGGGCGGCGGTCGTCGCACGGTCGATCTCGTCGTGCAGCTCGACGATGGGCGCGAGGATGCGGACCTTGCGCTCCTCGGTGTCCATCGCCTCGTACGCCTCGTCGAGCGCCGAGAAGTGCGCGAGCGCGCGGTCGGCCGCCTCGTACGTCCCGGGGGTCTCGAGCACGAGCGACTTGTACAGCGCGTCGACGGTCGGCAGGTGCTGGCCGGCCTGGATCCGGGCGAGCAGGCGCATCGCCCGATTCCCGCCACCCGAGTCGCCGATGCCCAGACGCGTCTGCAGCGTGTACGCGAGCTCCTGGTAGGTGTCCCGCACGACGAGTCCCGGCACGCGGCCGGTCAGCTCGAGGTGGTGGAAGCGCGACGGCACGAACTCCTCGAGCCGCCGCAGGTCGAAGGTGTCGTCGACGGTCGCCATCGTCATCTGGATGTCGCCGACGCCGCGCGCCCGCTTCGGCACCACGTACGCCCGCAGCACCGTGAAGCGCCGCTCGTCGTCGTTCCGGAACGTCACCGCGACCGCGCCCCACGTGGTCTGGTCGTCGCCGCGCAGGTTCACGTCGCGCAGCGCGCCGGTCTCGGGGTCCCGGCGGGTGTCGACCTTGCCGCGCAGGTACGTCAGCAGGTTGCGCTGGTCGGCACTGCGCGCCCGCCCCGTGGTCGCGTCGTTCGACGCGCCGTTGAACGGCACGTCGGACGGCATCATCACCGCGAGGTACGCGTCCATGAGCGTCGACTTGCCGGTCCCGGAGGCACCGGAGATGAGCGTCGCCGTGCCGGACAGCTCCACGTGGCGGTGGCCGTGGAAGCCGCCCCAGTTCACGACCTGCATCGACTCGGCGCGCCACTGCGCGACCGTGTCGAAGAGCGCGGGCGTCCCGAGGTCGAGGCCGGACAGGCCGGTGGCGGTGTCGGTCATGCGCTCGGCTCGCCTTCGTCGTCGGTGTCGGTCGGGTCGGCCGGGAGGCCCGGGTCGCCGCCGTCGGTCGGCGCACCACCGTCGGTGGTCGCGCCCTGCAGCCAGCGGTCGAGGTCGCGGAGCTGGTCGAGGGGGAGCAGGACCTCGACGACGCTCGCGACGCGGAAGCGGTCCGGGTCGGTGGTCTTCACCAGGATGCGCGAGGTCACGAGGCGGTCGATCGCCTTCGCGACGCGGGACTCGTCACGGGTGCGGTCGGTGGTCGGCGGGAGGAAGCCGGCGACGTGGCCGAGGATCTCGGACCGGTCGACGACCACCTGGTCGAGGCCGGGGCGGGTGTCGGCGCGGAGCCGCATGCGCAGGTAGACGAGGACGATCGTCTCCTCGCGCGTGTACGGGACGTCGCGCAGCAGGGTCGGGAAGGTGCGGCGCTGGCTCTCCGAGCGGGCCTGGCGCTTCCACGCGACCTCGCGCACGCGGTCCACGTGCAGCTCGAGGAACAGGTCGTTGCACCGCGAGCGCAGCTGGTGCTCGCCGTCGGTGATCGCGCGCCACTCGTCGGCGTGCGTCCGGGCACTGACGTAGGTGTTGCGGAGCAGTGCCACGAGCGCGCGTCGCTGCGGTTCGTCGAGCCGGCCCTCGTCGCCCTCGAACAGGGCGAAGGTCGTCTCGTCGCGCTCCTCGTCGACGGTGTCGTCCGCGCCGGACGGGTCGAGGCCGTCGGCGGGACCGGACCGGTCCGCCGGGTCGGCGGGGACCGCGTCGGGGACGTGCGCCGCGTCGCGGTGGTGGGTGTCGTCGTGGTCGGTGACCACCTGGTCGACGGGTGCCGGCGTCGTGTCGCTCACCGTGCCTCCTGGCCGTTGTCGTCGTGCGGGTCGTGGGCCGACGTGCCGGGGAGGGCCGCGGTCGGCATGTGGAAGGTGACCGTCTCGCCGTCGGGACGCACCGTGTGGTGGGCGACCACGTGCGCGGCGGATTCGAAGTCCTCGCGCCCGGTGAGCAGGTGGGCGAGACCGAAGAGCTCGACCGGGCGCCGTTGCTCGGGCGGCAGGGCGTGGAACGCGTCGGCGCTGTCCGGCGCGGCGGAGCGGAGCACGGCGCGCAGCTCGGTGAGGAGCGGACCGCCGTGGCGGCGGAGGCTCTCCACGTCGAGTTCCTCGAAGACGTCGTCGTCCGGTTCCTCGATGGGCGGCGGGACGGCGTCGTCGTCGGGGTCGTGGAAGCGCTCGCGGAGCGTGCCGACCTCGGCGGTCGCGGGCAGCAGGCGGAGGGGGACGCGGTCGCGGGCGGTCCCGCGCTCGATCCAGGCGGCGAGCCCGCGGTTCACCGAACGCAGGACGGCGTCGAGCTCGCGGTCGCGGACGACGTCGTGCGCCACGATCTGGTCGCGGAGCGTGGCGGTGAGCTGCCGGCGCTGGGCGAGGACGTCCTCGATGCCCTGGCGGAGGATCGCGACCGTGTTGCGGAAGGCGCGTCGCTCCCCGGCGCCGAGCGACTCGGCGAAGGGGTGGGCGAGGATCGTGCCGATGTCGTCGCGCAGCCGGAGGAGCAGGCCGTCGTCGCGGAGCAGTTCGAAGGCGCCCTCGAACGCGCGGCCCTCGGGGGTGGCCTGCATGAGGTTGTCGGTGCGCGCGAGGTAGTCGTCGAGGATCTCGCCGATCGGGCGGACCTCCTGCCGGAAGTCCTCGACGATCTCGCGGTGCATCGCCGCCACGGCCTCCTCGACGCGCTTGAAGTCGCTCGGGAGCTGGCGGATGAGGTCCGAGATGTTCGTGTAGCCGTCGCGCATCCGGTCGTCGTCGACCGTCGTGGCCTCCTCGCCGGACAGCAGGCGTTCCCGCTGCGCCTGCAGTTCGGCGATCTGGGCGTCGAGCCGGCGGACCTGTTCCTCGGGGTCCGGCTCGGCGCGGGCGGCCCAGCGGTGCACGGCGTCGACGATCATGGCGAGGCGGCTCTCGCTGATCAGGGCGCGGTCGGCCGAGAGGGCGTCCACCAGGCTCAGGGCCTCGAGCGCGTGGCTCGTCAGCGAGTACTGCTCGTCGCCGTCGGGGGAGTTCGAGCGGACGAGCCACTGCGCCGCGACCCAGTCCCGGCAGAGCGCGCGGCCGTTCGGTCGTGCGTCCGCTTGGTCGCCCTCGCCCTGGTCGCCCGCCGGCACGCGTGCGCCGGTCGCCCGCAGGCGCGCGACGTGTTCCTCGACCTGCAGGTGCATCCGGTCGGCGGGGACGTACTGCACGTCGCGGTCGAACACCGTGCGGAAGACCGCGAGCACCGCGGCGCTGGTGGGGCGGGAGACGAGCCGGAGCGTCGGGCGGTCGAGCACGGCGCGGACGCGTGCGAACTCGAGGTCGACGTCGGTCATGCTGCCTCTCGGGTCGTCGGTCGTCGGGTCGTGGTGGCTCGTGGTTCGCGCGTGTGCGGGCCCGGGCGCTGTCCGGTCCTGACGGAGGGCCGCCAGGGGAAACGAAAAGCCCGGCGCGGTGTGGCGCCGGGCTTCTCGGTGCCGGTGGTGGCCGGCGGGGGTGGGCGATACCAGACTCGAACTGATGACCTCTTCGGTGTGAACGAAGCGCGCTACCAACTGCGCCAATCGCCCCCTGCACTTGCGTGCCAGTCGATAGTAGCGGAAGTCCGGGGCTCCTCCGAACACGGCGCGCAGCCCGGGTGTGGCGCGGGTCTCGGGGGCGGGTTCCCGTCCGTCTGCGTGTCCGCGTGCCCGTCCGGGATGGAGCAGCAASTGTCGGGTCCGCGCTCCCGACCCGACACTTGCTGCTCCATCCCGGCCGCGTGCGGCCCGGCGGGGCGCCCGGGGAAGGGGTCGGGAGGGCTGCGATCCGCGTGAACTCGGGGGACACGCCCGGTGAACGGCGAGGATTTTGGCGGAAGCGCCCGGGTTCGTATAGAGTTCTTCTCGTCGCCGCGACAGCGGAGAGACACGGACTGAACGAGACACGCTCTTCGGAGCAACGCCTCGGTCGAGCCGGATTGCGGATGTGGCGCAGTGGTAGCGCATCACCTTGCCAAGGTGAGGGTCGCGAGTTCGAATCTCGTCATCCGCTCGAGTGTGGGAGTCCCCGGACGACCACGACTCACCAGAGGGTATCCCACCGTTCGGGTACTCACGGAGACGTGAACCTCGATGGTGGGGTGGCCGAGAGGCTAGGCAGCGGCCTGCAAAGCCGTCCACGCGGGTTCGAATCCCGTCCCCACCTCCAGCAACACCCTCCAAGACCATGCACGACTTCGGTCAGCAGGTCTCTGGGCGATTGGCGCAGCGGTAGCGCGCTTCCCTGACACGGAAGAGGTCACTGGTTCGATCCCAGTATCGCCCACAGCAGGAAACCCCCGGATCATCCGATCCGGGGGTTTTCGTGTTCCCGGGTGTTGTTCCGGTTCCCGGGTGTTGTTCCGGCTGAATGCCCGGGCTCCCGGTGTCTCGGCGATCCGTCACGCGTCCCGCGGCCGAGCGCGCGCCGCGGGACGGCGCCGCACGGCCGACCGTCGACCGCCGACCGCCGACCGCCGACCGCCGAGCCGGACGAGCCGGACGAGCCGGACGAGCCGGACGAGCCGGACGAGCCGGGCCGGGCCGGGCCGCGGGACGGACGGCCCAGCCTCACGGGTTGCAGACCTTGCACCACTCCGGCTCGATCGTCCCGGGGGAGCGCGGCACCACCTCCGTCGCGTCGCACACCGCGCACCCGAGCACGTCGGCAGCCACCCCCGCCGACGCGGTCCCGCACCCCGAGCACCGCATGCCGCGCTCGACCCCGATGCGCCCCCAGCCCGCCGAGCGGCACGCCGGGCACGGCCGCGCCAGCCGCTCGGCCATGCGACGGGACAGGTCGGCGATCACCCGTCGACGGGCCGGGTTCGCGTGGGCCCGCAGGTCCGGACCGATGAGCACGGTGCCGTCGTCGGGCGTCACGTCGGCGACCGCTTCGGCGACCGCCGCCGTGACCGCGGCAGCCGAGGTCAGACCCTTGCGGGCGACGGTCATCCCGTCCCGCCGCCAGACGACGACGGCGCGGGTGTCGGGGAAGCCGAACCGGGCGGCGACGGCGAGCGCGTCCCCGGGGTCGCGGAGTGTGACCGCACCCTGCCCGGGTGCGGGGACGACGGCTTCCTCGGTGAGGACCACCTCGCGATCGTCGTCGAGGAACACCAGCAGCTCGTGGTGGCTGCCGGTCGGCCACGCGCTCGTGTACGTGGCCTCGGACGCGAGCGCGAACCGGTGCCCCGTCAGCGCGATGCCGAGTCGTGCCTTGTCGAGTGCCGCCTGCCGAGGCGTGCGCACCCTGGCGGTCTCGCCCGTGAACGTGCCGAACTGGTCGGTGTCGATGTCCTCCGGTGCCACCACGCGCGCGTCGAGGAGCTCGCGGAAGACCTCGGCGGCCTGGTCCTGCTTGCCGTGCCGGGTCGCGAAGACGACGGTGGCGCCACGGTGACGGTCCGCGTCGGTCACTGGAAGTACTGGGAGCGGGACACCCAGGTGTCGGTGATGAACATCACACCGCTCCCGCCCTCGAGCAGTTCGCGGAGCGCCTCGATCAACGGCTCGGCCCGCTCGGCCGGCAGGACCGTGATGGTCATCCCCAGCGCGTCGTGGTCGTTGAACAGGTGCCGCCCGTTGTGCGCTCCGGAGTGGCCGACGCCGGAGACGCCGGCGACGCTGGTGTAGCCGGTCGCGCCGGCCGAGGTGATGAGCTCGTGGACCGCGGTGCTCACGTCCGAGGGCGCGATCACCTCGATGCGGATCATCGTGATGAGGTGGTTCATGAGGGGTTCCTCTCGTCGGTGGTGAAGCCGGCGGCGCGGTACCGCTGCCACGGCTGGTGGGGGTCCTGACGGGCGTGGAGGGAGATCCAGCCCCCGTCGAGCAGGGCGCGGAGCGCGTCGGTGGCCGCGACGATCTGCGCGATCCGGTCGAGCGGTGCCTGGATGAGCACGCTGAGCCGGAGGGGCTCGTGCAGCAGTCGACCGCCGACCGCGACGGACTGCCAGGGCAGGCCGGCCCGCAGGTCCCCGGTGTGCCCGGCGAGCACCCCGAGGTCACCGAGCGGGTTGTGCACGGTCTTGTTGCCGGCTCCGTGCCGCTCGGGGTTGATGGTCGAGAAGTAGTACTGCGCGTTGATCCACTGCGCGACGATGAGCGGCGCCGTCATGATGTTCGTCAGGGCACTGCCGTCCGGGTCGGCGGCGGGGTCGTAGTCGTGCAGGAACGTCCGGCGCTCCAGGTCGACGCCGCGGGTGATCGCCCGCGGCGCGATGATGATCGCCGCGTTGTTCGCGAGGCCCAGCTCCGGGTACATCTCGGACCCGTCGGTCGCGCGACGGCGGACCCGGCGCAGCGACGTCCGCTCGCCCGCACCCGGCAGGTCGCGGGCACGCTCGGCCGTCAGCGCGTCGCCGGCCACGGCGGCGGCGGCGAGCAGCCGGTCGACCGTCTCGCGGTGCGTGTCGGGGACCAGGTGCCGGTCGAGCACGGTGAGCCGGTCGGTCGTGGTCTCGTGCTCGGCGGCCACGAACCACGTCGTGTCCGGGATCGACAGACCACGCTGGGCCAGGCGACGGCGGACGGCGGGGTCGTTGCAGATCGCGGCGGCCGCACGGGCGTTCGCACCGCCGGGGTTGCCGCCGCAGGCACCGCAGTCGAGCGCGGCCCGGTAGGGGTTGTTGACGGTCTCGGTCCGGTGCCCGGTGAGCACGACCAGCGGCGCGAAGCGGGTCAGGCCGGTCATCCGCAGGGCGGCCTCGGCGGCGACGACCCGGTCGTCCAGGGGGATCTGCTCGTAGACGTCCAGGACGGTGTCCGGCGTCGGGATCCGACCTCCGTCACGGTTCCCGGTGACCGGGCGCACGAGGTCCGCCACGAGCGTGCCCCACCCGGACAGCTCCGCCCACCCGAAGGCCGACGCGGGGGTGCTGGCCACCCGCTTGGTCGTCGACCGGACGGCACCGGCGAGGGCCCGGCGGTCGCGGGCGCGACGGGCTGCCGCGGCGTCGACCGCCTGGTCCGTCACCTCGTACCCGGTGCTGAGCAGGGCGGGGTACTGCTCCCGCGGCTGCTGCCCGAACAGCGACGTGTACCGCAGCGGGACGCCGAAGAACCCGGCGAGGCCGAACGTCCGGACGCCGGCGGTCAGCTCGAGGTGCCTGCGGAGGCCCTCGGACCGGGTGTCGATGCAGAACACCATCTGCACGTCGAGGCGCGCCTCCGGTGCCACCGTGTCGGCCGGCCCGCCCCGCGCGATGGTCGCCATCAGTCCGTCGCGGTAGGCCGTCTCCGTCGCGGTCTGCCACACCGTCGTGCGCGTCGCGGGGTCGAGCAGCCGCAGCACCCGGGACACGGCGATGCGTTCGGCCGGCGCAGGTTCGTGCGTCGTGTCGCCCACGCAGAGCCGGAGGGTCCGCTCGACCCAGCCGGCGTCCGGCGCGGCGACCGACACCCTGTCCGACGCCGGAGCAGCGGCATCGACCGCGGGGACGTCCACCACCGCACCGAGGGCGTGCGTGAGGGCCAACCGGCACGCGACCAGGTCGGTCAACGTGGCGTCTCCGGTGTGCTGGGCCCGCCACGCCAGGTGGCTTGCCCACCCGGGCAGTGCGTGGAGCTGGGCGCCGACCACCGCGGCCCGTGACGCCGCCCCGATCCCGTTCGCCCGCAGGACCTCGGCGATCGCGGCCTCGGCGGTGGTCGGCAGTGCGAGCAGGGTGGTCCGGGCGCGCTTCGGCACGGTCCGGTCGTGCCCGGCCAGTTGCCGGAAGCGGTCGAAGAGCCCGGTACCGGGTGCCGGTGCCCAGACCGGGTCGGCCGAGAACCGCGCGAGGGACTGCGACAGGTACTGGTCGACCGGATCGAGGGCGTCGTCCCGCTCGGGGTCCGAGGCCGACGCGGCGTCGACCGGCGGGTGCAGCAGCGCGGCGACCGCGACGTCGAGTGCGGTGGACCGGCGTCCGGCGAGTTCGAGGTCGTCGGCGGTCGTCAGCGCCGGCAACACCTCGGCGACGGCGGTCCGCAGCACGCCGAGGTCGACGTCGCCCTGCAGGTACTCGTGCTCCGGACGGGTCGGGGTCTCGCCGGGCACGGTGTGCAGCGCCTGCATCGGTCGGCGCAGGTGTCCCGAGGCGGGGTTGACCGCGATGAACGAGGTGAGCGGCCAGGTCGGGGTGATCGTCCGCGCGGCACCGGCGACGGCGGCGCGGACCTGGGGTGCGGATGGCTGGGTCATGCGGTCTCCTGGACGGGGCTCGTGGACGTCGGGCGGGCGAGGGTGCTGCGACGCGTGAGCCGCAGGCGCGGGACGGGCGTGCCGGCGACCCGGGCGACCCAGCCGTAGAGCACGGGGTCGCGGGCGATCGGCAGGTGCGGCAGGAGCGACAGGGCGCCGACGACGAGCAGCGGGACGACGAGCACCCAGCCCGGCAGCGGATCGACGGCGGCGGGCACGTCGGACGACACCAGGGCGTCGAGGGCGTGGACGGCGGCCGTGTACACCGCGCTCGCCACGATCACGAGCGGGACCGCGAGCACCCGCACGCCGACGTGCACCCCGCGGTTCGTCAGCACGCTGTGGAGCACGAGCGCGGCGGCGACCCACCCGGAGGCGGCGAGCACGGTGCTCGACAGGGTCGCCGGCCCGGTGGACAGCCACGCCGCGGGGACGATGCCGAGGCCCGGCAGGACGGTGGCCACGACCGCGGCGGCCCGGCGCTGCGCGGCCGGGGCGGGATCGGTCACCGGGGTGGCGAGCGCGCGGCGCTTGTCGTCCACCTGCTCGCCGGCCCGCAGGAACAGCCGCGCCTTGTACATGCCGTGGCCGACCAGGTGGAAGACCGCCGCACCCCAGGCGCCGACGCTCAGCGTCACGAGCATCACGCCCATCTGCGCGGTGGTCGAGGCGACGAGCCGTCCCTTCAGGTCGGCGCGCACCAGGTACCCGGCGGAGCCGACGACCATGCTCGCCGCCCCGCACGCCCCGAGCAGGGCGAGCGCGGCCGGGTGGGCGGTGACCATCGGGGCGAAGCGGATCACGAGGAACGCGGCGGCGTTCACCAGTCCGGCGTGCATCACCGCCGAGACGGGCGTCGGCGCGGCGAGCGTGGTCCGGAGCCAGCCGTCCAGCGGGAACTGCGCGGACCGCGAGACGCACGCGACGACCAGGAGCAGGGCGACCACAGCCGCCGACCAGGCCGGGAGGCGCTCGGTCACCGCCGCCAGGCGCGCCCACTCGACGTCGCCCCGCGCCGTCCCGCTGACGGTCACGACGGCCGCCCAGAGCGCCAGGTCGCCGACGGCGAGCTGCCGCAGGGCTCGCGCGACGCCGTCGCGTGCCTGGCGGGACCGTCGGTAGGTCGCGAGCAGGACGATCAGCGCAGCGCCCGCGACGGTCCACGCGACGGCGAACCACAGCACCGACGGCGCGAGCACCAGACCGACGGCCGCGGCGGTGAGCACGTTCACCCACACCACGAACCGGCGCTGCCCGGTGTCTCCGCGCAGGTGCGCCACCGCGAACCGCTGGATCCACACGCTGAGACCAGCGACGAAGACGGCCGCGAGGACGGCGAACCAGGCCGGCCCGGCACCGGTCGTCCACCGGAGGACGACCGAGCCCACGGCGGCCGCGATGCCGACCGAGCCGACTCCGACTGCGAGTGATGCCGCTCGTGCTGGGGGGATCCCGGGGTGTGCCGCCGCTGCGGCACCGACCAGCCACACCAGGGCTGCCACGAACTCGAGGACCATGAGCGTCCCGCCTTTCCGGATTCGGATTACGTGCTAACCATAACCGGACTTCGATGTCGTGTAACGCAGATCACCTGAGAGGGCGTCGAGGTCTACGCTGGGCCCGTGACGCAGTGGACCTTCCTCACCAACCACGCACACGTGCTGTTGTGCGTGGCGGCGAACCCGGACGCGCGCGTGCGGGAGATCGCGCAGACCGTGGGCGTCACCGAGCGGGCGACGCAGCGGATCCTCACCGAGCTCGAGGACGCCGGCTACCTCACGAAGGCGCGCGACGGTCGGCGGAACCGGTACACGCTGAACCCGGACGCGCGGATGCGGCACCCGATGGACCAGGAACACCACATCGGCGAGCTGGTGACCCTGCTCACGGCGCAGCCGGCTGCGCAGGGGCCGGCCGAGTAGTGCGTCCGGGTGGGGATCGCCGCGCCGACGTCGCAGTGTCGGGCGTCCCGTCGTGAGCCGGCTCCGTGCCTGGTGGCGGTCGGTGGACGAGCAGCCCCGACCGAGCGTCTACGACGCCGGACGGGCGACCATCCCGTACCCGCCCCTCGACCGCAGTGAGCTCGCGCGCTTCCACCGGTGCGAGACGTACCTGCTCCGCGAGGTCGTCGATGCCCGCTCCTGGGGTCGGCAGGTGGATGCTCGCGGTGTGCCGTTCCCGACGAACGGCTGGCTCGTCATGCCGGGGCGGGTGTACTCGGCGCTGATGGACGACACCCGCGGCTCCGGGCCCCGTCGACCGGTCATGGACGCCGTCGTCACCTGGCTCGCCGACGCCGGTGCGCTGCAACCGCTGTCGGAACGGATCCGGGACGACATCGCGGCGTCGAACCTCGAGGAGCGCCGACGGGACGGCGTCGGGTACATCGGCGCCGACCAGCCACGTGACTGGGACCACGACACGTGGCAGGTGGATCCCGACCGGATGCTCGAGGTGTACCCGCACCTCGCCGACGCGAACACCGACTGGGAGCGTGCGGCGGCGCCGTGACCGACGGTGTCGCGCCTCCGACGAGGCCGAGGCGACCACCGACCACTCCTCGTCGCCGGAAGCGACGCGCCGCAGCGGGACGATCTGTCAGGATCGGGGCGGACGGGGACATTCCTGGGTACAGGCCACGACGACCCCAGGGGGAACACCATGCGCCGTCCGATCATCACCGTCACCACCGCACTCGCCGCCGTCGCGGTCCTCTCCGGGTGCACCACCGACACTTCCGGGCCGGTCCCCGACCGGACGACGGCGCGGCCGACCGCGAGCGCGACCCCGACCCCGACGACGTCGGCGCCGTCGGGTACGCAGACGTCCGGCCCCGCCCCGGAGGGCGGGGCCGCTCCCGCTCCGGGCACTTCTGCCGGGCAGCCCGCCAGGTCGGCGCTCGCCCAGCACGTCTTCGACGAGTGCTCCCGCGGGGCGCCTGAGGCAGGTGTCCGGCTGAGCTTCACCGAGCACCCGACGGGGTACCGGGACGACGACGGCAGGTACCAGGTGATCTACCCGTTCACGTTCCTCGACGGGCACGAGGACCCCTGGGCCGTCTACAACTGCACGCTCACGGACGACTCGGTGACGTCCGAGTACGTCGCGAGCGGGCTCTCCGACGCACACTGAGCCGGACGCCGCCAGCAGCGGGCCGTCAGTCCTCGGGCAGCGACCGGACCCAGTCCTCGAACGTCCGCGCGTCGTCCTCGGAGAGGACGGCCGCGGGCGGGACGCCCTCGCCGCCGGCGTGGAGGAACACCGTGCCGTCCGGCAGGTCCGTCGTGACCTCGCCGATGATCGAGTCGGACGAGGCGACGCCGGCGCGGGCCAGGAACATCAGCGGGGCTCCCGGAGCCGAGTCGGCGATCTGCCGCTCGGCGTCGACGAAGGCGGCCAGGTCGGACACCAGGAACGTCGAGGTCGCGCTGCCGGTCCGGACGGAGACCGCGTGCGCGGACCGACGAACGAGGTCGTGCTCGGTCGGGACGGCGGTCACCCCAGAGCCGGTCCACGGCCGGACCTCCGTCGACGCGACCTTGCGGGCGGGACGCGGAGCCGGTCGCTTCGGGAACGCCGCGGTGACCGCGAACGCACCGATCATGACCGCGAAGCCCCACGCCGGGGCGGCGGCGACGTGCACGCGTGCGAGCAGGACGACCCCGGCGACCCATCCGAGCACCGGCAGGAGCGGGAACCACGCCGACGTGCTGTCGCGTCCGAGACGCCAGGCGACCGCGCCGTAGGCGAGCCCGGCGACCGTGGGCAGCCAGAAGTCGAGCGGGTGCGCGGCGATGATCTCGCGGTGCAGGACGACCGTCGCGACGGCGAGGAGGACGGCGAAGGCCCCGTTGAAGAGCTGCGCGGTGCGGCGCTCGCGCTCGCGCCTGGTGAGCGTGGTCATGTTCCCCCGGTGGTGTGCGGCCGGTCGTGTCGGTCCGGCCAGCGGTCAGCGTACGTCGGCGGTGCGCCAGAGCCAGCGAACGCCACGGCCGACCGGCGCGAACACCACGGGGGCGAACAGCAGCGCGGCGACGAGCAACACGAGCAGTGCGAGCGGCGCCGGGAGTGCGAGGGCGACGCCGAGGCTGTCCTGGGGCAGCGCGAGCAGGGCCGGGGTGTACCCGATGCACACCAGGTAGCCGAGTCGGAGCGCCCCGAGGACGGCGAGCAGGATGCCGACCGCCCGTGGCCAGCGGACGGTCCGAGCAGCGACGAGGACCCCGGCGACGGCGACGAGCGCCACGGCGACGAGGAACAGGACCCCGGCGGGGGAGACGAGGACGACACCGCTCGGGTTCGGGAGCTCCCCGCTGAGCGTGCCGAGCGCGATGCCCGCACCGAGGACCATCGTCGGCAGGTCCTTGCGGCGCTGCCCGAGCACGACCGACACCACGGCCAGCACGGCGCCGAGCAGACCGAGCAGGCGGACGGCGGTCGCGGAGACGTCTCCGCCGGCGAGTTCCACGACGGGCGCCACCGCGGTCGCGAGCAGGGCGGCGGTCATGCTCACCGCGGTCGCGCGTGCGGCCGAGCCGTCCCCGCGGGGTCCCGTCTCGCCCGTGCCTGCCGTCTCCGTCATCGCCGTCCCTCCGTCGGTGCCACGACCGTACCGCCCGGGTGGTCGCGGCCGCTGCCCCCACAGCTGCGACCGCGACCAGGCGGGTTCCCCACCTCGACCAGGGTGCTGCAACCGGTCGGCCAGCCGCATCATCCGGAGGGCGGAACGTGCGACGGGCAGTCGTCCGGACCCGACCTCGGCCGGGGCGCGCTCAGGGGTGCCGGACGGGGTGGTAGATCGCGATGGGCGGTGCGGACGGGTCGCCGTCGTCGTGCGCGTCGCCGGTGGCGAGCCAGGTCGTCCCCTCGTGCTCGATCGTCGTCGGCAGGTCGCCGTGGACCAGGATGCGGACCGCTGGCGCGTCGCCGTCGATCAGGTCGACGCCGTGGGCCTCGGTGCCGCCCGGGTTGTCGTGCACGTAGCTCATGGCACCAGTGAACCCGCGGGCCCTGGGAGCGGGGGCCGGTCGGGCCGTTCGCAGCGTTCGGGCTGCCGCGACCGGCCCGGCCGGGTGCGTCCGGCCGCTCGCAGCGTTCGGGTCGCCGCGATCGGCCGGACGGCGGGGTGGGTGGCCCCGGGTGCTGCGCGGGTCTGGCCGACGACGGGCACCGAGGAGACATCCGGAGCCGGAGGCCGTCCGGATTGGTCCCGGTCCGCGCCGTGCGGTTTCCCGCAGTCCCGCAGTCCCGTGGCCCGGGATCGCGCACGATCCTGCTCGGGCCGGTGGTCAGCGGCCACGGGACCCCGGGAGGCGCTCGTCCGTCCGGCGGTCCACGGCACCCAGGGTGCGAGCCGGACGCGCGACGCGCCCGGCACCGCGGGGATGCCGGGGTCTGCGGCCGGGCGCGCTAGAGTGGTGTCGTACGCGGATGTGGCGCAGTGGTAGCGCATCACCTTGCCAAGGTGAGGGTCGCGAGTTCGAATCTCGTCATCCGCTCGGACAGAAGGCCCCGGTCACCGACCGGGGCCTTCGTCGTTGCCGGCGCGGATCAGGTCCGGGGTGCCGGGCCCCGGCACCGATCGGGTCCCGGTGCAGATCCGGTCCCCGGCCCGGATCAGGCCCCGCCGAACCGTTCCGCGCGGACGTCCGACGTGTCGTGGCCGAGCTCCCCGAGCCACCGCAGCACCTGCTCCACGAACGGGGTCGACCCGCAGACGTAGACCAGGGCGCCGGCCTCGGGCGGGAGCACCGACCGCTCCAGGCGGTCCCGGGTCAGGCGTCCCACGGGCTCGTCCGACCCGTCGGGACCGCGGCGGCTGTACACGTGCGTCACCTCGAGCGGAGCGTCGGCACGGCGGGCGTCGTCGAGCTCGGTGCGGAAGAAGACGTCCTCCGGCGTGCGGGTCGCGTACAGCAGGCGGAACGGCTGCGGGTCGTCGGCCTCGGCGTGCGCGACGATCATCGGCAGCAGCGGGACGAACCCCGACCCGCCCGCGACGAGCTGCACCGGGCGCGCCGAACCCGTGGGACGCCAGACGAACCAGCCACCGAGCGGACCGTGTACGTCGAGGCCGTCGCCGACCTCGATCGCGTCGACGAGGAACGGGGAGACCTCGCCGTCGTCGACCCGGTCCACCGCGAGCGTCACGCGCGTGCCGTCGCCGGAGGACGCGATCGAGTACGACCGCGAGGCCTGGTAGCCGTCCTCGGCCGTGAGGCGGAGGTCGAGGTGCTGACCGGGTTCGTTGCCGGGCCACGTCGGTACGTCGAGGACGAGTCGGCGGGCGTTCGGGGTCTCCGGCGCGACGGACGCGACGGTCGCGGCGTGCCAGGCCGGGCGCCTGCGGGCCGTCGCCGACGGGGCGGCGGCGGGGCGGGCCTCCAGACCGGGTGCCGGCGCGTCGGACGGAACGGCCGCGCTCACCAGTACCGCTCTTCCTTCCACGGGTCACCGTGCATGTGGTAGCCGGCGTCCTCCCAGAAGCCGGGCTGGTCGTCGGCCTGCATGACGATCCCGCTGACCCACTTCGCGCTCTTCCAGAAGTACAGGTGGGGGACCAGCAGACGGGCGGGACCGCCGTGCTCGGGCGTCAGGGGAGCGCCGTCGGCCTCGAACGCGATCCACGCCTTGCCGTGCAGCAGGTCGTCGAGCGGGACGTTCGTCGTGTAGCCGCCGGTGCTGTGGACCATGCAGTACCCGAGGGCGGTGTCGACCTCGGCGAAGAGCCGGTCGAGCGGGACACCCCGCCACGCCATGTCGAGCTTCGTCCAGTGCGTCACGCAGTGGATGTCGACGGTGACGTCCTCGACGCCGAGCGCCCGGACCTCGTCCCACGTCCAGGTGCGCAGGCCGGACTCCGTGCGGATCGAGAAGGTCCAGTCGGCCGGCGCGACGTCGGGGGTGGCACCCGCCGAGAGGACGGGCCAGTCGCCGACCAGGGTCTGCCCCGGAGGGATCCGCGCGTCGTCGCGGTCGTCCCGTCGCCGACCGAAGCCGCGGGTGAACGTCGCCATGGGTGCTCCTTCGTCCGGCCGTCGCTCACGATCATGCCGGGTCGGCGGGCGGGACGCACGGGCGGCGCGGCGGGTCGGGCGCGGCGCC
>NZ_MCIG01000062.1 GCF_001705035.1 Curtobacterium sp. UCD-KPL2560
CGGGGATCTTCGACGACGAGGACGAGACCGTGTGGATGCTGCCGTCGGCCTGCGCGGCGGAGACACCGAACGCGGCACCGCCCAGCACGAGCGCACCCGTGGTGGCGAGGGTGATGGAGGTCTTGAGGCTCTTGCGCATGTCTGCGTTCCTTTCGTTGTCGCGCTCGGCGCGAATCCCTGGATGCGCGCCGAACACACCCCGAACAGGGGTGGAGAACCAGCTACCTGCGGCTGGTGAGCGCTCCGGGTGTTTCCCGGCTTGTGCAGGTGATTCGACACCCCCCACCGAACGGTTTGGTCCGACTTCCTGGGCAGTGGCTGTCCCCCGTTCCGTACCGTGGTGCCATGGCTCCTGCACACATCGCGAGCACGGACCGCATCCGTGCGATCGACGCCTGGTGGCGCGCCGCGAACTACCTGACGGTCGGGCAGATCTACCTGCTCGACAACCCGCTCCTGACGCGCCCGATCGACCCGGACGACGTGAAGCCACGACTCCTCGGGCACTGGGGCACGTCCCCGGCGCTCAACCTCGTCTACGCGCACTGCAACGCCCTCATCGCCGAGACCGACCGCGACCTGCTCTACGTGTGCGGCCCGGGGCACGGTGGACCGGCGATGAACGCGAACGCGTGGCTCGAGGGCACGTGGGGCGAGCTGTACCCCGACATCACCCCCGACCCCGAGGGGCTGCGGAAGTTCTTCCGGCAGTTCTCGTTCCCGGGCGGCATCCCCTCGCACGCGGCGCCGGAGACGCCCGGTTCGATCAACGAGGGCGGTGAGCTCGGCTACTCCCTCGCGCACGCGTACGGCGCCGCGCTCGACAACCCTGACCTCGTGGTGGCGTGCGTCGTCGGCGACGGCGAGGCCGAGACCGGTCCGCTGTCCGGCTCCTGGCAGGCGCACACGTTCCTCGACCCGGTGTCCGACGGTGCCGTGCTCCCGATCCTCAACCTCAACGGGTGGAAGATCGCGAACCCGACGGTCCTCGCGCGCATCCCCGACGAGGACCTGACCGCCTACTTCCGCGGCCTCGGCTACGACCCGATCGTCGTGGACTCGGCGCGGGTCGACCACGACCCGTTCGCGGTGCACGCCCTGTTCGACGGTGCCCTCCGCCGCGCCCTGGCGTCCATCGACGACATCCAGGCCGCCGCGCGCGCCCAGGCGGCCCGTGCCGCCGCGGGGCAGCCGGCCGGTGCCGCCGACCTGCGCCCGCGCTGGCCGATGATCGTGCTCCGCACCCCGAAGGGCTGGACCGGTCCGCAGGAGGTCGACGGCGAGCGTGTCGAGGGCACCTTCCGCGCCCACCAGGTCCCGCTGCCCGCGGTCCGCGAGGACGCCGGACACCGCGAGCAGCTCGAGGAGTGGATGCGGTCCTACCGCCCCGACGAGCTCTTCGACGCCGACGGGCAGCCGATCGGCATCATGACGACCATCCGTCCGACCGGCGAGCACCGCATGAGCGCGACACCGCACGCCAACGGCGGCCGCATCCGCACGCCGCTCGACCGTCCGGCACTCGAGCCGTACGGCGTCGAGGCCGGGACGACTGCCAGCTCGACGGCGACGCTCGGACCGTGGCTCGCCGAGCTCGTCGAGCGCAACGGGTCGTCCTTCCGGCTGTTCGGGCCGGACGAGACGATCTCGAACAAGCTCGACGCGGTGTTCGACGTCACCTCCCGGGTCTGGCGTGCGCGCCGTGGCCCCGGTGACGAGCACCTCGGCGCACAGGGCCGGGTCGTCGAGGTCCTGTCCGAGCACCTGCTCGAGGGCATGCTCGAGGGCTACGTGCTCACCGGCCGGCACGGGCTGCTCAACACGTACGAGGCGTTCGCCCACATCATCGACTCGATGGTCGGCCAGTACGCCAAGTGGCTCGAGTCGTCGACCGACATCGACTGGCGCGCACCGGTGTCGAACCTGTCGATCCTGCTGTCGTCGCACGTGTGGCGGCAGGACCACAACGGGTTCTCGCACCAGGACCCGGGGTTCCTCGACGTCGTCGCCTCGAAGCAGCAGGACCTCGTCCGGATCAAGCTGCCCGCCGACGCGAACACGCTGCTCGCCGTCGCCGCGCACGCCTTCGAGACGACCGACCGGATCGAGGTCATCGTCGCGGGCAAGCACCCGGAGCCGGTGTTCCTGTCGCTCGAGGACGCCGTCGCGCACGCCGACGCGGGCCTCGGCGTGTGGGAGTGGGCCGGGACCGAGCAGCAGGTGGGCCGTGCCGACGTCGTGCTCGCGAGCGCCGGTGACGTGCCGACGGTCGAGGCGATGGCCGCGGCCGACATCATCCGGCACCACGCCCCCGGGGTCGGCGTCCGCTTCGTGAACGTCGTCGACCTGCTGTCCCTCGGCGACCCGCGCAAGCACGAGCACCCGGTGAGCGACGAGCGGTACGACGAGGTGTTCCTGCCGGGCACCCCCGTCGTGTTCGCCTTCCACGGCTACCCGTCGCTCGTGCACCAGCTGACGTACCGCCGGCACGGGCACGACGACCTGCACGTGCACGGGTTCCTCGAGCAGGGCACCACGACCTCCCCGTTCGACATGCTCATGCTCAGCGAGATGGACCGCTTCGCCCTGGCGCACGACGCGCTGTCCCGCGTCGACGCCGAGGCGCACGCCGACCTCCTCGCGAAGCTGACCGAGGCGCGGGAGGCGGCGCGGACCTTCGCGTACACCCGCGGCGAGGACCACCCCTCGCTCGCCGGGTGGGAGTTCGCCGGCTGGCCGCAGGACGAACCGACCTCCGGCGGGACCGGCGGCGACCCCGGGGCCGGCGAGACCGAGGACGCCGCACCGGGCGCCTGACCCGGTGCCAGGGTGGAGGGGTGCACGACTCCGTGATCCCTCCACCCGAGCGCCCGACCCTGCCGACCACCACGGGCGGCCGGTTCCCGGTCGGGCGCGTGTTCTGCGTCGGCCGGAACTACGCGGCGCACGCACGCGAGATGGGGCACGACCCCGACCGCGAGCCGCCGTTCTTCTTCACCAAGCCGGCGAGCGCCGTCGTGACGGACGGTGCGGACACCCCGTACCCGCCGCAGACCGCGCAGCTCGAGCACGAGGTCGAGCTCGTCGTGGCCCTCGGCGCCGGTGGGCGTGACGTCCCGGTCGACCGCGCGCTCGACCTCGTCTGGGGCTACGGCGTCGGCCTCGACCTGACCCGCCGCGACCTCCAGGCCGAGGCGAAGCGACTGGGGCGGCCGTGGGACCTGGCGAAGGGGTTCGACGCGTCGGCCCCGGTCGGCACGCTCGTCCCGGCCGCGGGCGTCGACCCGACCTCCGGCGCGGTGACGCTGCACGTGGACGGCGAGCTGCGCCAGTCGGGTGACCTCGGCGACCAGCTCTGGTCGGTCGCCGAGACGCTCGCCGAGCTCTCCCGGTCGGTCGCGCTGGCACCAGGGGACCTCCTGTTGACCGGTACCCCGGAGGGCGTCGGACCGCTGCGACGGGGCGACGTCCTGGTGGGGCGCATCGCGGGCGTGGGGAGCGTCGGCACGACGATCACCTGACCGGGCCGGACCGGCACGGCACGACACCGGCCCGGCCGGACCGCGCCCGCGAAACGCCCGGCTGGGAACCCCCGCAGACCGACGGCGTACCACGGACCCAGGCGTCGGGGACCGGTGACGCCGATCCACCAGGACGACCAGCCGTGGCACGTGCGACGGAGCCCGTCCGGAGCCAGGAGGTGCGCCGTGCGGGAACACGACCTGCTCGCGACGTCCTGGACCTGGGCCGGTGACGCCCCCGTCGCCGACCGGGTCCGTGCCGTCGGGGACGCCGGGTTCGCCGGGCTGTCCCTCTCGCTCGACGACCTGCACGAGGTCCGCGCCACCACCGGGTTCGCGGCACTGCGGCGGGTGCTGGACCGCGCCGGCATCGTCTGGGTGCAGCTCGGACCGCTCGACCGCTGGTGGGCCTCCCCCGACCGCACACCCGACGACGAGGCCGACCGCGGTGTCGTGCTCGAGGCGGCAGCGGCCCTGGGTGCGTGGCAGGTCGTCGCGCACGCCGACGGCCGGGTCCGCCCGCTCTCCCCGACCGCGCTGCTCGACGACTTCGTCGACCTCGCGACCCGGACGGCGACCGTCGGCGCACAGCTCGTGCTCGAACCGGAACCGTGGTCGAACCTGCCGACGGTCGAGCGCGCGTCGCGGTTCGTCCGCGCCGCCGACCACCCCGACGCCGGGCTCCTGCTCGACGCCGCCCACGCGCTCCGCGGCGGCTCCACGCTCGCGTCGATCGCACAGGGCGTGGCCCCCGGGGTCCTCGCGGCGGTCGAGCTGAGCGACGGCCTGCTGCACACCCCGTCCGGCATGACGCTCGCCGAGGAGTCCCGCACGGCCCGGTACCTGCCCGGCGCGGGGGCGTGGGACCTGCCCGGTCTCGTCCGGGTCCTCCGCGGGCTCGGCCACGACGAACCGTGGGGCGTCGAGGTCCGGACGGCCGCCCACCGCGCCATGCCGCTCGCCGACGCCCTGCGCACCGCGGCCGCGGCGACCCGTGCGGTGCTCGACGCGGCCGACGCCGCCGACGAACCGGCCGCCCCGGCCATGCCGTCCACCCCAGCCCCGACGTCCGCCGTCGACTTCGAGCCGAGCACGCACCGGCACGGACACGGGCGCAGCCGCCCCGGCGTACCGTCGGCCCCATGACGGATCACGCAGCAGACGACGCCCTCCTCCGCCGCTCGCAGGAGTCCATCGACGAGGCGAAGGCCGCGGCGGCCGAGGTCGACCTCCCCGAACAGGAGGACCTGATCGACGAGGATCTGCCCGCCGCCGACCACGCAGCCCCGGCGGACGGTCCGGCCCCCGCGGCCTGACCCGCACCCCACCGGACGGACGCCGAGAGCGCCCGGGAGCACCAGCTCCCGGGCGCTCCGTCGTGCCGTCGCCGGGAATCTCCGATCCGGGTGTGACGAAAGCCCGGTCCGACTCGTCACACCAGTGAGTTCCGGGACCGTGGGGATCCCGGCGGCCCGGACCGACGACGTTGCGGGCGACGAGACGTGCCGTGGTCGGCTCCCCCCCTGGACGGTCGACCACGGCGCCTCGGCGACGGCCCGTGCGTCCCCTGATCCGGCGCACGGGCCGTCTTCACGACTCGCGGACCACGTCCCCCGGCGCCTTGTCCGGCCGCCACCCGCGCCACGACGGCTGCCGGAGCCGCCCGTCACCCGTCCACTCGGCGAACACGACCTCGCCGACCCGGTCCGCACGCACCCAGTGCGCGTCACGGGCGTCCGCCCGCGGGACGTCGACGAACGGTGGGGTCTTCCGCTCCCGCGACCGCAGCACCGCGGCGATCGCGTCGAGGTCGCGGTCGCGGAACCCCGTCCCGACCTTGCCGACGTACTCCAGCCCGTCCGGACCGGGCACCCCGAGCAGCAGCGACCCGACCCCGCCGACGCGTCGACCCGCCCCGGGCTTCCACCCGCCGACGACGACCTCCTGCGTGCGGTGGTGCTTCACCTTGACCCAGGCCTCGGACCGGCGGCCCTCGGCGTACCGCGAGGACCGCTTCTTCGCGACGACGCCCTCCAGCCCGCGGGCCGCCGACTCCGCGACGGCGGCGGCGAAGTCCCCCGCGGCGGCTGGCGGCACGGCGATCGCACCGCCCGGCTCCACCACGGTCGTCAGGGCGTCACGTCGTGCGTCGTAGCCGAGCCGGGTGAGGTCGTGCCCGTCGGCCTCGAGCACGTCGAAGAGCAGCAGCTGCACGGGTGTGGTCGCGCGGGCCGCTTCGACCTCCCGCCGCCGGGTGAGCCCCATCCGGCCCTGCAGCAGCCCGAAGGACGGGCGGCCACGGTCGTCGGTGGCCACGACCTCGCCGTCGAACACGCCGTCGACACCGGCCCGCTCGGCGAGCTCCTGCAGCTCCGGGTACTGGTCGGTCAGGTCGTTGTCGTTGCGGCTGCGCAGGGTCACCCGTCCGTCGCGCACGGTCGCGAGGGCGCGCACGCCGTCCCACTTCATCTCGAACGCCCAGTGCGCCGGGTCGAACGTCGGCGTGCCCGTGGCCGGGGACGCGAGCATGGCCCGGCGCTCGGTCGGCTCGCGTCCGGCGTCCGGTCGCGCGGACGGACGGGAGGCGCGGCTCGCGTCCGCCCCGCCGCCACCGTCCGCCGTGCGGTCGGGTTGCTCCTTGGTGCGGTGGATCAGCCAGTTCTTCTCGTCGCCGTCCCGCCCACGACCGCGGGTGTGCAGCAACGCGAGGCGACGGACGCCGTTCGTCCGGCCGTGCAGCGTGACGATGACCTCCTCGCCCTCGCGCCACTTCTCGAGCTCGTACGTGCCGTCGTCCCAGATCGTCACCGTGCCGCCGCCGTACTCGGCGTGCGGGATCGTGCCCTCGAAGCCGCCGTACTCGAGCGGGTGGTCCTCGGTCTGGACCGCGAGGTGGTTCCTCCCCGGGTCGGTCGGTTCACCCTTCGGCAGCGCCCAGCTGACGAGGACGCCCTCGTGCTCCAGCCGGAAGTCGTAGTGGTCCCGGGTCGCGTGGTGTTCCTGGACGACGAACGTCGGCTTCCCGTCCCGCCGGACCGTCGGTGCCTCCTCGGGCACCGGTTCCGGGGTGCGCGACGCGTCGCGCTTCGCGCGGTAGGCGGCCAGCCGGTCGCGACCCGGCTGCTCCGCGGCGTTCGCACGCTGGGTCCGGTCGCCGTCCCAGTGACCGGAGTCGGGCCTCCCGACCGACAGCGAGGCGGACCCGACCGGGTGCAGGAGGTCCCCACGCGCCTCCAGGCGGTCGAGGACCTCGGCCAGCTCCAGCTGGGCGAGCCCCTTCGTCGTCAGCTCGTCCCAGGTGCGCGGTGCCGCGACCGTCGGCCGGTCACGGCCGCGCAGCGAGTACGGCGCGATCGTGGTCTTGTTGCCGTTGTTCTGCGACCAGTCGACGAACACCTTGCCCGCGCGCTCGGCGCGGCTCATCGACGACAGCACGAGGTCGGGCAGGTCCTGCTCGAGCGCCCGCGCGAGCTCGTGCGCGACGTCCGAGACGTGCTGCGCGCTGGCCCGCCCGTCCAGGGCGGCGTACAGGTGGATGCCCTTCGACCCGGACGTCACCGGGTACGGGTCCAGGCCCATGCCGCGCAGGAGCTCGCGGGCGGCGACCGCGACCTCGACGCACTCCGGGAGGCCGACGCCCTCGCCGGGGTCCAGGTCGAGCACGAGGCGGTCCGGGTGCTGCTGCGCTCCGCGCGGGCCGAAGCGCCACTGCGGGACGTGCAGCTCGAGGGCGGCCTGCTGCGCCATCCAGACGAGCGTCGGCAGGTCGTCGACGACCGGGTACTCGGTGTCGTGCTCCTTGTGCGCGATCGTGTGGTGCCGTACCCACTCGGGGGCGGAGTCGGGCAGGTTCTTCTCGAAGAAGACCTTGCCGTCGACGCCGTTCGCCCAGCGCTTCCGGGTGACCGGACGGTCCTTGACGTGCGGGATCATCCACGGGGCGACCCGCTCGTAGTAGGCGATCACCTGCCCCTTCGTGGTGCCGGTCGCGGGGTAGAGGACCTTGTCGGTGTTCGACAGCGCGAGCCGACGGTCGCCGACGAGGACCGTGGTGCGGCGGGAGACCGGGCTCACGGGGTGGCCGCCCGGCGGGGGCGGGCCGCGCGGACCCGCGCGGTGCTCGTCGCGCTCACAGCGCGACCCCGGTCGCTCCCGCCACCGTGAGGGTGCTGCCGGACGTGTACGACGACTCCGGTCCCGCCAGGTACACGTACGCGCTGCCGAGCTCGACCGGCTGCGCGGGACGGCCGAAGGGCGTGTCCTCGCCGTAGTGGGCGATCTCGTCGCCCGGGTAGCTCGTCGGCTGCAGCGGCGTCCACACCGGGCCGGGGACGACCGTGTTCGCCCGGATCCCCTTCGCCGCGAGCTGCCGGGCCAGGCCGTTCGTGTACGTGGTGATCGCGGCCTTGGTCGCCGCGTAGTCGATCATCCGGTCCTGCGGTTGGTGCGCCGAGACCGAGCTCGTCGTGACGATCGCGCTGCCCGGCGCCATGTGCGGCACCGCCGCCCGCACCAGCCAGAACAGCGAGTACAGGTTGACCTTCATCGTCCGGTCGAAGTCCTCGGTGGACTGCTGCGTGACGTCCTCGTGCACCTGCTGGTGTCCGGCGACGAGCACCAGGGCGTCGAGGCCGCCGAGCGCGCTCACGGCGTCCCGGACCAGGGTCGCGCAGAACGCCTCGTCGGTCAGGTCGCCCGGCAGCAGCACCGCCCTGCGGCCGAGGTCGCCGACGACGTCGCGGACCTGCTCGAGGTCCTCGAGCTCGTCGGGCAGGGCGTTCAGGACGACGTCCGCGCCCTCCTTCGCCATCGCGATCGCCGCGGCGCGCCCGATGCCGGAGTCGGCGCCCGTGACGAGCACCCGGTAGCCGGGCATCCGGCCCGTGCCGAGGTAGCTCGACTCGCCGTGGTCGGGCGTGGGGTCCATCGCGCTCGCGAGGCCGGCACCCTGCTGCGTCTGCGCCGGGAACGGCGGACGGGGGTGCTGCGAGCGCGGGTCCTGCTTGTCGAGCTGGCTCATGGGCCCATGGTGCTCGCGGTGGCGGGGACGGGTCTCAGGGGTGGTCGGAGGTGCGGTCGGCCTGGTGCGTGGTGTCGGCGTCGCGGCCCCCGTTCGCGGACACGTGTCCGGCGGACGAGCGGACGGGCGCGGCGAGCAGCCGTCCGGCCGCGGCCCGGCCGCCCGGGTCCCCGACGAGCCCGACGGCGGCGATGAGCGCCCACACCAGGGCGAGGCCCCAGTTCTGCGGCGACCCGGTCACGGCCGTCAGCGTCCAGAGCGCAGCGACCACGGCGGACAACCAACCGCTCACGCGGCGCCGTCCCAGGTCGCTCGTCCACTGCTGCACGCGGGGCCGCCAGACGGCTTCGGGTACGTCCGCCGGCACGCTGCCCGCGCGGATCCAGCGTCGGGTCTCGACGACCGCGGCACGGCCACCCCGACGCGACCAGTTCCACACCTGCGACGCCGGGAGCACGACCGCGAGGACGAGCCCGAGCACGACGACGGCCGTCCAGGGCGTCGGGACGTCCAACATCACGAAGAAGACCAGGGGGACGAGCGCGCCGACGAGCGCGAGCCCGACGAGCTGCCACCACCCCGCGGCGTCGATGCGGTCGGCCACGCGGTCCTGCTCCCCCGTGCGGTCCTGCTCGCCAGTGCCGTCCTGCTCCCCCGTCATGAGCGCGAGGCTACGCCCTCCGCCGACCACAGCTGCCGATCCGCCGACAACTGAGCGCCCGTCCGCACCCGCGCGGGCATCATGTGCGCATGAGGTCGATCTGGAAGGGCTCCATCGCGTTCGGGCTCGTCAACGTGCCCATCAAGGTGTACGCGGCGACGGAGACCCACGACGTGTCGCTCCACCAGGTCCACGACGACGACAAGGGCCGCATCCGGTACAAGCGCGTGTGCGAGTTCGGCCACGAGGTCGAGTACGGCGACATCCAGCGCGCCTACGACGACGGCGACAAGACCGTCGTGCTGACCCCGGAGGACTTCGAGCAGCTCCCCCAGGAGCAGTCGCACGAGATCGAGGTCCTGGAGTTCGTGCCCGTCGACCAGGTCGACCCGATGATGTTCGAGAAGACGTACTACCTCGAGCCCGACTCCCGCTCCCCCAAGGCGTACGTCCTGCTGCGGGAGACCCTGGCGAAGACCGACCGGCTCGCGATCGTGCAGTTCACGCTGCGGCAGAAGACCCGGCTCGGGGTCCTCCGCGTGCACGACGACGTCGTCCTGCTCCAGGGGCTGCTCTGGGGCGACGAGGTCCGCGCGCCCGACTTCAAGTCCCTCGATGCGTCGGTCAAGGTCAGCGCGAACGAGCTGAAGATGTCGTCGTCCCTCGTCGACAGCATGTCCACCGACTTCGACCCGGACCGCTACACCGACGCGTACCAGGAGGAGCTGCAGCAGCTCATCGACGCGAAGCTCGAGGCCGGCGACGACGTCGACACCGCGGAGACCTTCGGTGAGCGCTCGGACGACGAGGACGACGACGCGGGTGGGGACGTCATCGACCTGATGGCCGCCCTGCGGGCGTCCGTCGACAAGAAGCGGTCTGGAGGATCGGGGTCGCGTCCGTCGTCCGGCTCACGGGGGCAGGGCGGGTCGGCACGGAAGGCCGGCCAGGAGAAGGCTCCGGAGGAGGCCGGCAGCACGGAGCAGGCGGCGCCCGCGAAGAAGACGACCACGGCGACGAAGAAGACGACGGCAGCGAAGAAGGCGGCAGCGCCGAAGAAGACGACGGCGGCCGCGAAGAAGGCGCCCGCCACGAAGAAGCCAGCGGCGAAGAAGCAGGCCAGCTAGCCGTCCTTGCTCGTCCGCGGAGTGCGAGCGGGATCGACACCCACAGCGCCGCCGTCCCCACGAACACCACCACACTCCCGACGACCCCGCCGACGTCCCCGACCACGACGTCGAACACGAACACGAACAGCACATTGCCCGAGAAGAGCAGCGCGCTCGCCGCTGGTTCCGCTCATGCCCGGAACCTCCCTGCAGCTGTGATCGGGGTGGGGATCTCGTCGTGATCCGACCAGTGACGACTATCTTGGACGGTATGGCAACCTCAGAGCTCCAGGCGTTCGAGCGCTCCGTCCGCGCCGACCTCCCCGAGATCGTCGACGAGCTCCGATCGGTGCTCGGCTCGAAGCTCGTCGCCTTCATCGCCGGGGTGAACGAGACCCGCGCGGTGCACCAGTGGGCCGAGGCGGGCGGTCGACGCCCGTCGAGCACGGTCGAGCAGCGCCTCAAGCTCACGTTCCGTGTGGCCGAGCTCATCGCGTCGAACGACGGCGACCGGGTGGCGCAGGCCTGGTTCCAGGGCCTCAACCCGCGACTCGAGGACACCTCACCAGCGCGCGTGCTCCGCGACGGAGACCTCGACGAGGCCGGTCCCCGCGTCCTCGCCGCCGCACGTTCCTTCGTCGGGAACGCCTGACCGCCGCGCATGGGGGCGTTCGCGACGAAGACTCCCGCTGCACCGGTCTGGCGAGTCGGCCGTGCGCCGTCGCCGTGGGCGTGGGTGGACTGGAAGTGGGCGGACGGGGGGACCTTCCCGGGACGGTGGGACGCGCCGAACCGGACATACCGGACGACCTACGCGGCGTCCTCGGCGTACGCGGCCCTGGTCGAGGTCCTCGCGCAGTTCCGTCCGGACCCGGAGCTGCACGAGGCGTTGGCCGGCATCGATGAGGACGAGGTCGACGCGCTCTACCCGACCGTCAGCGCGGGCACGATCCCGGCGTCCTGGTTCCATGCCAGGCGACTCGCTCGAGCGCGACTCCTCGGCGTCTACTGCGACGTCTCCGCCGCCGCGACGATCGCGGAACTGCGCCCGAGGTTCCTCGGGGCTGCTCGGTCCGCAGGACTCCCGGACTTCGATGCCGCCGCGCTGCAGATCGCGGAGCGCCGTGCACTCACACAGCAGGTCGGCCTCGCCGTCTACACGGAGACGGACGCAGCGGCGAACCCGACGTTCGACGGCGTCCGGTTCCTCTCGCGGCACGGATCCGACCTGGAGCTCTGGACGGTGTTCGAACGTTCGACGGACGGCGAGCGGAGCGCCCTGCTCCGCGACGTCGAGGTCGGGCCGCTCACGAGCCACCATCCCGACGTCGTCGCCGCGATGACCCTGCACGGGCTGACGCTGGACGACTGACCCCGCCGTCACGAACCCGAAACACGCGTCCGGGAGACTGTCCCCATGACTCCACAAGAGCCTGGGAGCCTGCAGTCGTCATCCGTGACCGCCGGCCCGCCCGTCACCGTGTCCATCACCCGTCTCGTCGAACCCGACCGCATCCCCGAGGCCACCGCCTGGGTGCAGTCCGGCGTGAACCTGGCGAACCGCTACCCGGGCTTCCTCGGCTCCGGGTGGGTCCGCTCGCACGCGACCAGCCGCGAGTGGCACATGCTCTACCGCTTCGCCGACCACGAGCAGCTCGCGACGTGGGAGAACTCCGACGACCGCCTCCGCTGGCTCGACCTCGGGCGTGACCTCGTGGTCGAGTCCCGCGTCGAGAAGCGCACCGGCATCGAGGGCTGGTTCGACGCCCCGGCCGACGCCCCGGAGTCGAGCGCCCCGCCGCGGTGGAAGCAGGCGGTGAGCATCTGGCTCGGCTTCTTCCCGGTGAACCTCGCCTTCACCTACCTGATGGCCTGGCTCGTCCCCGCGTTCGCGCACGTCGCGGTCCTGCCCCGAGTACTGGTCACCACGCTCGTGCTGACGCCGATCATGACCTTCTGGGTGCTGCCCTTCGTGACGAAGCTCATCCGCCCCTGGCTGCTCGCCCCGCCGCGCGCCGGCTGACCCCGCCGACCGGGCACCAGCCGCTGCGGCCGACGCCGGTCCACCGCCAGCCGCAGCGGCTCACGCCGCCGGACCGTCTCAGCCGAGCACCGACAGCTGGTCGAGCCGCTCCAGGATGACGCCCTCGCGCAACGCCCACGGGCAGATCTCGAGCGCCGGCAGGTCGAAGATGTCCAGGCACGCCTCGGCGACGAGCGCGCCCGGCACGACCTGGTGCGCCCGGCTCGGCGAGACACCGGGCAGCGCGGCCAGCTCGGCGACCGACTTCGTCAGCAGTGACGGCAGCAGGCGCCGCAGCTCGGCGCCGTCGAGCGCGCGCGGGACGAGCGGGCCGGCCGCCGAGGGTGCCGCACCGCAGATGCGCGCGATCGACCGGAAGGTCTTCGACGTCGCGACGGCACGGTCCGGTCGCCCGGAGCGCAGCAGCAGCCCGGCGTCACGGGCGATCGCGACCCGGATCTCGTGTCGGATGCGGCGGACGTCGTCCTCGCTCGGTGTGCCGTCGGCGAAGTAGGTGCGAGCGAGCCGCGCGGCGCCGATCGGCATCGACCAGGCGACGTCCGGCGCCTCGTCGCCACCGCCGGCGATCTCGAGCGAACCGCCGCCGATGTCGAACACCGCGAGGCGTCCGGCGGACCACCCGAACCAGCGCCGCACCGCCAGGAAGGTCAGGCGCGCCTCGTCCCCGCCCGAGAGCACGGCGAGCTCGACGCCCGTCTCCCGTTCGACGTGCGCGAGCACCGCGTCCGAGTTCACCGCGTCGCGGACGGCCGAGGTCGCGAACGCGAGCATGTCCTCGCACCCGCGGTCCTCGGCGACGCGCACGGACTCGGCGACGAACGACGTCAGGGCGTCGACGCCTTCGGGGGTCACCGCGCCGGAGTCGTCGAGGTGCTCGGCGAGCCGCAGCGGCTGCTTGAACGACGACGCCGGCAGCGGCGCCGCCCCGCCGTGGGCGTCCACCACGAGCAGGTGGCCGGTGTTGGACCCGATGTCGAGGACTCCCACGCGCATGGCACAACGCTAGCGGCCGTGCTGTCCCCGGATGGCCGGGAGGCCGGGAAGGACGGACGGGAGGCCCGGCTCAGCCCCGCAGGAAGGACTCCAGTTCCGACGTGGTCGGGTACGAGGCCTGTGCGCCCGGCTTCGTCGCGGCGTACGCCCCGACACCGACCGCGAACCGCGCTGCCTCGACCAGGGAGTCCCCCGCGTCGAGCCGGAGCGCCACCGCACCCATGAACGCGTCGCCGCAGCCCGTGGTGTCGACCGGGTCGACCCGGACGGCCGCGACCTCGACGGGTGCGCTGTCGCCGTCGTGCACGACGCACCCGGCACCGCCGCGCGTGACGATCGACCGCGCGACGCCGTGGTCGCCGAGCTCGGCGGCCTCGTGCTCGTTGACGAGGAGCACGTCGGTCAGGTCGAGCAGCTCCTGCGGCACGGCCCCGAACGGCGACAGGTTCGTCAGCACCGTGGCGCCCGCCGCCCGACCGGCCCGCGCGGCGGCGAGCACGACGTCGATCGAGACCTCGAGGCAGAGGCCGAGCACCCCGGCGCCGTCGAACGCGTCGGCGGGCACGTCGTCCGGCGTGAGCGTGGCGTTCGCGCCGCCCGAGATCACGATGGTGTTCTCGCCCGCGGCGTCGACCGTGATGACGGCGGTGCCCGTGGCGACGCCCTCGCGGGACGCGACCAGCGTCGTGTCGACCCCGGCAGCCGCGACGGAGTCGCGGAGCAGTCGACCGTTCCCGTCGTCGCCGACCGCACCGATCATGCGCACCGCTCCCCCGAGCCTCCCGGCTGCCACCGCCTGGTTGGCGGACTTGCCCCCGGGCAGGACCGCGAGGTCGGACCCGTGCAGGGTCTCCCCGGGCTGCGGGAAGCGCTCGGTGCGGACCACGAGGTCCGCGTTGAGGCTGCCGACGACGACGATGCCGCTCATGCGGTGACTCCTGTCTCGGCCGAGGCCGGGCGCGGGATGAGGAAGGACGTGGCGAGGGCCGCGCAGGTGATCACGGCACCGAGCAGCATGCCACCCGAGTAGCCCGCGGTGCCCGCGGACCCACCGGTGCCGAGCGCGGTCTGCAGCGCCGGCAGGACCGCGAAGCTGATGCCCGCACCGAGGTTGAACGCACCGGCGTTCAGGCCGGGCAGGAACCCGGGGTTCGACGCCGGCGAGAGCACGATGCCGAGGCCGTTGAGGATGATGTTCGCGACACCGGCGTAGGTGATGCCGATCAGGACGGTGGCCGCGACCAGGACGGGCAGCGAGTGCACGCCGACGAGCGCCATCACGACGGTCGCGACGATGCTGCCGACCAGGCCGACGCGGAGCACCGCCCGGTACCCGAGGGTCGGGGCGAGCCGGCCGGCGAACGGTCCGACGATCCACCCGACCAGGGCGTACGGCACGAGGAACGCGAGCGAGGCGAGGTCCGGCTCCATGCCGAACCCGACGTCGGGGTTCTGCGCGAGGCTCGTGACCAGGCCGTTCACCACCGCGAACACGCCCGTCATCGTCAGCAGCGTCGTGACGAGCAGCGCCCACGTGCCGCGACGGCGCAGGTACCGGGTCTCGACGAGCGGCTCCCGGACCCGCGACTCGATCGCCCAGAAGACCCCGAACGCCACGAGCGCGACGACGATCCCGCCGACCACGAGGGCCCAGTTCGCCGCGCCGAGCTTGCCGGCCTCGTTGCACGCGGTCAACAGCGCGCCGACGCTGACAACGAGCGGCAGGACGCCGACCCAGTCCATCCGGGTGCCCGCCGACGGCCGGGACTCGACGCCCCAGCGCGCGACCATGAGCGCCGCGACCGCCGTCACGACGACGATCACCCAGAAGATGCCGCGGAACCCGAAGTGCGTCGCGATCCAGCCGCCGGCCAGGGCGTCGACGCCGGCGATGCCACCGTTGACCGCGGTGAGCAGGCCGAGGGCGGCGCCGTAGCGCTTGGGGTCCGCGATCTCGTTGCGCAGGACGAGCAGGCCGATCGGCACGACGGGTCCGGTGACGCCCTGGATCATCCGGCCGACGAACAGCATCGGCACGTTCACCGCGAGCGCGGCGACGACGCTGCCGACGAGCATCACGAGGAGCATGGCGAGCAGGACCCGCTTGCGCCCGACGATGTCGGACAGGCGGGGCAGGAACAGCGAGAACAGCGCCGCGATCGTGAAGAACAGCGTCTGCGACAGCCCGATGGTGGCGTCGTCGGTGCGGAGTTCGTCGGCCATCGTCGCCAGCGCGGGGCTGAGCATGCTCGCGTTCAGCTGGAACGCGATGCACGCCGCGAGCAGTGCCGCGGTGAGGGCGGCGGTCGACTTCGTCGTCGAGGTGGTGGTCACGGCGCTCAGCGCTCCTGCGCGACGACGGTTACGTCGGTGTCGGTGTCGGTGTCGGTGTCGGCGACCGCCTCGGCGGCCGCACGCGGGGTCCACCCGGTGTCGGGCGTCTCCCCGATGCGCTCGAGCGCGTCGACGACGAGGTCCCAGAAACGCTCGTGGTCGAGCTCCATCGCGGCGCTCGTGCGGCAGTCCTCGGGCGCCGGGGACCGGAAGTCGGCGACGGTCATGCCGAGCGTGTGCGTGCCGTGGGTCTCGATCGTGATCGGGACCTTCACGGCGCGGACGATCGTCGGGTCGATGACGTACGCCACGGCGCAGGGGTCGTGCACGGGCGGCGAGTCGAAGCCCTGCGCGTCCTCGTAGGCCTTGCCGAAGAAGTCGAGCAGCTCCCCGACGAACGCCGCGGGCCCGGTGCCGACGGCGGCGATGCGCGCGGCGACCTCCGGCGTGGCGAGCGCCTGGTGCGTCAGGTCGAGGCCGACCATGACGACGTCCCAGCCGGCGCGGAACACGATGTCGGCGGCCTCGGGGTCGATGACGATGTTGAACTCGGCGACCGCGCTCCAGTTGCCGACGTGCACGCCGCCGCCCATGAGCACGACCTGCTTGACCCGCTCGACGATGCGCGGCTCCTTGCGGACGGCGAGCGCGATGTTCGTCAGGCCGGCGGTCGGCACGATGGTGACGGTGCCCGGCTCGTGCGCCATCACGGTGTCGATGATGAGGTCGACCGCGTGCCGCTCGTCGAGCGCGAAGGACGGCTCGGGGAGCATCGGTCCGTCGAGGCCGCTCTCGCCGTGGATCTCGGGGGCGACCTCGATCTCGCGGAGCAGCGGTCGGGGGCTGCCGGCGGCGAAGGGCACCCCGGTGATCCCGGCGATGCGCGCGACGGCGAGGGCGTTGCGGGTGACCTTCGGCAGGGTCTGGTTGCCGACGACGGTCGTCACGGCGAGGAGCTCGATCGCGGGGCTCCCGTGTGCGAGCAGCATGGCGACGGCGTCGTCGTGGCCGGGGTCGCAGTCGAGGATGATCTTCTGCTTCGTTGCATCGGGCACCTTGGGCGCTCCACTTCGTCGGGGATCGGGGTCGGACGGCTCGTGTCCGCGTGTCCGCGCTCGGGCGGACGGATGTCTGTGCTTGACGCGGTGGGGTCCGTGACGTGGAGGAACCAACTCCGGCACGGCGCGTCAAGCGTTTGACATCACACCACGTCAAACGCTTGACGTCAATTCGCCGAGCAGTTCTCGCCTCGGTCGGCCGGTCGCGTCGCTAGGCTCGTCGGGTGCCGTCCTCCGCCCTCCCGGCCCGCCGTGTCACCGCGGCGATGGTGGCGGAGCGCGCCGGCACGAGCATCGCGACGGTGTCCCTCGTGGTGAACGGCAAGGAGCGCGGACGGGTCTCGGCACCGATCGCCGCCCGGGTCCGCGAGGCCGTGCAGGACCTCGGCTACGTCGTCGACCACGCGGCGAGCTCCCTGGCCCGCGGCACCGGCGACCTGGTCGTCCTCGTCGCCCCCGACCTGTCGAACCCGTTCTTCGCCGAGGTCATCCGCGGCGTCCGGGACACGCTCGGCGACCGCCACCAGCTCGTGTTGTCCGTCACCGAGCGCGGCGCCCAGCCGTCCGCCGCGGACCTGCGCCGGTTCGAGCGGCTGCGTCCGGCCGGCATCCTCGTGGACGCCCCGGCCGCGGGCGAGGTCCTCGACGCCGCCGTCCCGGTCGTCCTGCTCGACGCCCCGGACGCCCCGGCGGGAGCGGTCGCCGTCGACTACGACCTGACCCTGGGCATCGACGAGCTCGTCGCCCACCTGCGCGAACGGGGACACGAGCGGGTCGCGTACCTCGACGGCACCGCGCGCGTCGCGACGTTCGGCGTCCGGCACCGGCTGTTCGACGAGGCCTGCGCGGCCGCCGGCATCACCGTCTCGGAGCTCGGCGCGCGGGCGGACCTGACCGTCGACGCCGCGGCCGCCGCGACCGAGCACGCGATCGAGGCCTGGCACGAGGACGGGGTCACCGCTGTGGTCGCCGCCGCGGACACGCTCGCCTACGGAGTGCTGCGGGTCGCCGGCGCGATGGGGCTGCGGGTCCCCGAGGACCTCGCGGTCGCGGGCTTCGACGACCTGCCGTCGTCCTCGGTCACTGCCCCGGCCCTGACGAGCGTCGCCCTGCCCGGGGCGGAGCTCGGTCGGGCGGCCGCGCTCCGGCTCCTCGCCGCGATCGACGGGACCACACCCGAGCCCGTCGCGCTGCCGACGCGCCTGGTGCGGCGCGCGAGCACCGGCGGCTGACGGGTCGCGGTCGGCACGCTCCTCCCCTGCCGTCGCCGAAGCGACAGATCGCGGGCCGGGCCGGGCCACGTCGGTCAGCCGTCGTCCCCGCGAGGGCGACAGATCCCGTGTCGGGTCGGCCGTCACCCCTGCCGAAGCGACAGATCGCCGCCGACAGTCGGCTGTGATCTGTCGCTTTCGCGAGAGGCCCGCCAGCGGACGGCGGACCGCTGACAGCGGGTGGCGGGTGRCGGGTGACGGGCGGCGGGTGACGGGACTGGACAGGACCAGCGCGGCAGGGGAGGAGCGTGCCG
>NZ_MCIG01000063.1 GCF_001705035.1 Curtobacterium sp. UCD-KPL2560
GCCCAGGCGCCCGCAGCCCAGGCGCCCGCGGTCCAGGCCCCGGTCGCGTCGACCGCCGCGACCACCGCAGCACCGTCGACCCCTCCCGCACGCGCCGGCCGTCGCGCCACCCGCGCCCGTGCGGCGACCGAGCACGTCGACACCCGCATCACGAAGGTCGTCCGCCGCCGCGCCGCCGGGGCGACGTCCGTGCCGGCCGCGAGCCGCGCCTCCCGTCCGTCCCGCGGGCACCGCGCCAGCCGCGTCACGCTGACGAGCGCGCTGGCCGCGCTCGCGATGTTCGCCGCCTCGGCGATGCCCGCCCACGCGGCGGCCGGGACGTCGCTCGCGACCTCCACCATCGCGCCCGTCGTGCGCACCCAGGACTACGCCGTCACGCAGGCGATCGCGGCGAGCGCCTCGGACCGTGACGGCTTCACGATCGGTGGCGGCACGGTGAACCCCGGGAACGGCACCGCAGGGGCCGCAGGGGCCGCCGGGTCCGCGGTGTCGTACGGCGGTGACGTCCGCTCGCCGTTCCCCGGTCCGGTGCGGATGAGCTCGGGCTTCGGGTACCGGTCCGCCCCGTGCGGCGCGTGCTCGTCACTGCACCAGGGCCTCGACTTCAACCCCGGGATGGGCGCGCCGATCGGTGCCGTCGCCGCGGGCAAGGTCCGCGTCTCCGGGACGTACTTCTCGTACGGCACCGCCGTGGTCATCGACCACGTGATCGACGGCCGCAAGGTCGCGACGCTCTACGGCCACATGATCCCCGGGTCCTCGCCGCTCAAGGTCGGCGACCGGGTCGAGGCCGGGCAGTTCATCGGCAAGGTCGGCTCGTCCGGGGTCTCCACGGGGGCGCACCTGCACCTCGAGGTGCTCCTGGATGGCGTGACCCCGATCGACCCCGAGGCGTGGCTCGAAGCCCGCATCGGTCGCTCGCTCACCACCTGAGCCGAGCCCGCAGCCCTTCGGACGCCGCTCACACCCGGGCCGCGCGCCCCGCGGCGCACAGCACTTGCCGAGCAGGAGTGCGGCGCTCGTCCAGCGATCCTGTGCAGGATCACAGCCATGGACGATCACCACAGACCGCCCGCCCGTCGTCGATCCACTGAGGCGTCCCGCTGATGGGCACCGACACCTGGATCGCCTTCGGGCTCGTCATCCTCTTCGTGCTCGTCGGCGGGGTGTTCGCCGCCGCCGAGATCGCCCTCGTCTCGCTCCGTGAGTCGCAGCTCCAGCAGCTCGAACGCCGGGGCTCCCGCGGTGCCCGGGTCGCCGCACTCGGTCGCGACCCGAACCGCTTCCTGTCCGCCGTGCAGATCGGCGTGACCGTCGCCGGGTTCTTCTCGGCCGCGTACGGCGCCTCGTCGATCGCCCCGGACGTCGCCCCGCTGCTGTCCGGGACCGGGCTCGACCGGGGCGCCGCGGAGGCCGTCGCCCTCGTGCTGATGACCCTCGTGATCGCGTACCTGTCGCTCGTGTTCGGCGAGCTCGTGCCCAAGCGCCTCGCCCTGCAGCGCGCCGAGGGCTTCTCGATGGCGGTCGCACCGACCCTCGACCGCTTCGCGACCGCCATGCGCCCGGTGATCTGGGTGCTCTCCCGCTCCACCGACGCCGTCGTGCGGCTGTTCGGTGGCGACCCGCACGCCCGCAGCGAGTCGATGAGCACCGAGGAGCTCCGCGGCCTGGTCGACGAGCACGACGCGATCGACGCGCAGGGCCGCCGCATCGCCCGGAGCGCCCTCGACGCCGGTGACCGCACCCTGCGCGAGTCGATGCGCCCCTGGTACGACGTCTCGACCATCGACGCCGCGTCGACGATCGCGGACGCCACCGACCACGCCATCGCCGCCGGCCACTCGCGGTACCTCGTCACCGAGGGGTCCCGCGACGGCGTGGCCGGGTTCGTCCACCTGCGCGACCTGCTCCGCCCGGCCGACCCCGGCGCGCCCGTGTCCACCCTGGTCCGCCCCGTCCTCGCCCTGCCCGAGACGAAGTCGCTGTCCGGTGCGCTCACCGACATGCGCGTCGGCGGGCACCAGATCGCGCTGGTCGTCGACGAGTACGGCGGCAGCGCGGGCATGGTGACGCTCGAGGCCCTGCTCGAGGACCTCGTCGGCCGGATCCGCGACGAGTGGGACCCCGAGCACGACGGCACCACGGCGACCGCGGGCGAGGTCGACGGCGCGGTCGTGCTCGAGGACCTCGCCGCGGACGGTGGCCCGGTCCTGCCCGACGGCGACTACGAGACCGTCGGCGGGCTCGTCCAGGTGCACCTCGACCGGGTGCCGCGCGTCGGCGACGTCGTCGAGGTCGGCGACCACCGCCTCGAGGTGACCCGGATGGACGGGCACCGCGTGGCGCGGCTGCGCGTCACTGCGCGCACCGGCGACGCCGCCGCGCACGCGGACGGCGAGCCGGTCCCGGGGCCGGCTGCGGTCCGGTAGTCGGGACGGGACGGACGGGAGGCGCGGTGCGGGCCCGCACCGCGCCTCCCGTCCGTCCCCGACCGCGTCCGGACCCACGGCGACCGCGACGGGCGGGCGTCCCGGGCACTGCTGCCCGTACCTGTCTCGGGACGGCGAGCGCGACGTAGGCTCGATGCATGGGCATCGACGTGCGCAACGAGATCCGGGACTTCCTGTCCTCCCGACGAGCACGGCTCACCCCCGACCAGGTCGGCATGCCGTCGTTCGGCGGCGGGGTGCGACGGGTGCCGGGGCTGCGGCGGCACGAGGTCGCGATGCTCGCCGGCGTCAGCGTGGACTACTACACGCGGCTCGAACGGGGATCGCTCAAGGGCGTCTCCGACAGCGTGCTCGAGGGCCTCGCGGGGGCCCTGCAGCTCGACGAGGACGAGCGGGTGCACCTGTGGGACCTCGCCCGGCTCGCGAACTCCGGCGTCAAGGTGATGCACCGGAACGTGCCGACCCGCGTGCGTCCCGGCGTGCAGCGGCTGCTCGACGCGATCACCGGCGCGCCGGCGTGGGTGCGGAACGAACGCGGTGACGTCGTCGCCACGAACGACCTCGGTCGCGCGCTGTACGCGCCGATGTTCGCCGGCCCCGGACGCCCGGTGAACACCGCGCGCTTCACGTTCCTCGACCCGGCGGCCCGCGAGTTCTTCCCGGACTGGGCGACGACGGCACGCGACGCCGTCTCGGTGCTCCGTGCCGCGGCGGTCGCGAACCCGTGCGAACCCGGTCTCGTGACGCTCGTGGGGGAACTCTCGACGCGCAGCGAGGAGTTCCGCACGTGGTGGGCCGCGCACGACGTCCGGGTGCACCGACGGGGCAAGAAGCGGATCGCACACCCGATCGTCGGGGAGCTCGAGCTCGACTTCGAGGCGCTCGACCTCGTCGCGGACCCGGGCCTGACGATGTTCTCGTACTCGGCCGAGCCGGGCAGCGAGTCGGAACGGTCCCTGGCACTGCTCGGCTCCTGGGCGGCCACGGAACGGTCCGAGCAGGTCGCTGCGCTCCGCCAGGAAGCCGCGGCCGGGGACTGACCGGACGGCGGGCACGGAGCAGCAGCGCGGGTCCGCACCGACGGGCCCGCACGCCAGCCGTGCGTCCGCCGACCGGCGTTCGTAGGCTGGGCGCGTGACGGACGCGACGGAACCGGTGCAGGGCCCGCACCCGGGCCACCCGGAGGACGGCGGCCCGCGGGTCGTCGTCGACCGGGCGCGCTACCGCCGGACCGAGCCGACCTTCGCCCGCGCGGTGGCCCGTGCCCTCGGCGACGCCCGGGACGTGCTCGACCTCGGCGCCGGTCAGGTGCCGTACCTGCCCTCGGGCCGTGCCGTCACGGACGCCGGCGACCCGAGCTCCGGGCTGCCGTACGCCGACGACGCGTTCGACGCCGCGGTCGCCGCCTTCGTGCTCGCCGGGTGGACGGACCCCGCGCGCGGCCTCGCCGAGGTGCGACGGGTGACCCGGGGGCCGGTGGTCCTGCTCGTCCGGGACCCGGAGCGCGTCGCCGGACACTGGCTCGCCGAGTACGCGCCCGAGGTGGTGGCCGCCGACGCCCGACGGTGGCCGACGCTCGACCAGGTGGCCGCAGCACTCGGCGGCGAGGTCGAGACCACCCGGCTCCCGGTCCCGTTCACCTGTGTCGACGGCTTCTGGGAGGCGTACACCGGCCGCCCGGAACGGCTCCTCGACCCGGGCGTCCGCGCTGCCGACCCGGCGTGGTCACGCGTCGACGACCTCGCCGCGCGACGGGCGGTGGCCGCCCTGCGCACGGCGCTCGAGAGCGGGGCGTGGGACGACCGGCACGGCGTGCTCCGCCGCCAGCCGGCACACGACGGGTCGGTCGTGCTCGTCCGTGCGGACCGGTCCCGCCCGACACGCCCGGCTTGACACGCCGTCGTAGGGTGGGACGCATGCAGCAGCAGGAGGTGGTCGGCGCGCAGAGCGCCGGCATCAGGGCGTGACGCCCCCGGCTGTGCCCACGGGCACGGCCGCCGTCGTCGAGCCCTGACCACCACCCCGCCCGTGCGGCGCGACACCCGCGCCCGGGCCCATCCGGAAGAGACCGCACCGTGCTGCCCATCAGCGAGAAGACCATCCGCGCGTCGTTCGTCAACGCCTCCCGCCGGGAGACGAGCGACCTGACGCTCCCCACCGACCTCGACCGCATCGTCTGGGACGACCTCGACTTCCTCGGCTGGCGGGACCCGAGGATCGGCCGCCGCGCCTACGTCGTCGTGCCCACGCTCGACGGCGACCTGGTCGGCGTGCTGTTCCGCCAGGCCGACGCCTCGCCCCGTTCCCGCGCGCAGTGCTCGTGGTGCCAGGACGTGAAACTGCCGAACGACGTCGTGTTCTGGAGCGCCAAGCGGTCCGGGAAGTCGGGCCGGAACGGGAACACCGTCGGCACGCTCGTCTGCCAGGACTTCCAGTGCTCGCACAACGTCCGGAAGCTGCCGCCGCCCGCCTACGAGGGCTACGACGTCGAGGCAGCGCGACTCCGGCGGATCGAGGACCTGCAGCTGCGCGCGGCGTCCTTCGTCGCCGAGGTCTGAGCGGGCGGCCGGGTCCTACCGCGGCGGCAGTGCGATCGGCGCCGTCGACCGCACCCCGTCGTACGAGCCCACCGCCGGGTCGTCGCCGTACCGCTCGCGCACGCTCCGCGACCCCAGGAGCAGGTTGAGCAGGATCGCGGCGACGGCCCCCGCCGAGATGCCCGAGTCGAACACGAGCGTGAACCACGTCGGGAACGCCCCGTAGATCGCCGGTGCGACGGTCGGCAGGAGCGCGATCCCGAGCGGCAACGCCACGACGAGGACGTTCCGGTTGTCGAACCGCACCTTCGACAGCGTCCGGATCCCGCTCGCCGCGACCATGCCGAACAGCGCCACCCCGGCCCCGCCGAGGACCGCGTGCGGGATCGCCTCGACGACCGCGGCGACCTTCGGCACCAGGCCGAGCACGACGAGGATCCCGCCCGCCGCGGTCGCCACGTACCGGGAGCGCACGCCGGTCAGCGCGACGAGTCCGACGTTCTGCGCGAACGCCGTGTACGGGAACGTGTTGAACACCCCGCCGACGACCGTGCCGAGGCCGTCCGCCCGCAGTCCGTCGGCGAGCGTGCGCCCCGAGACCGGGCGACCGACGACCTCGCCCACGGCCACCATGTCGCCCGTGGTCTCGGTCATGATCACGAGGCCGACGACGAGCATCGAGACGATCGACGCGAGGTCGAAGGTCGGCAGGCCGAAGTGGAACGGCGTCACGACCGCGAACCAGGCCGCGTCGCCGATGCCCGAGCCGTCGACCATGCCCGGCACGAACAGCGCCACGACGGTCCCGAGCAGCAGCCCGGCCAGGACCGACACGCGGGCGAGGCCCCGCGGCGCGAACCGTTCGACCAGCACGATCGCGAGCAGCACCCCGGCCGCGAACGCGACGTCGAGCGGACGGGCGGCGCCGTCCTTGCCGCGCTCGGTGATCCACCCCGCGGCGACGCTCATGAGCGACAGGCCGATGATGAGGATCACGGTCCCGGTGACGATCGGTGGGAACAACCGGACCAACTGCGAGAACCACGGTGCGACGAGCACCATGAAGACCCCGCACGCGATCGTCGCGCCGTAGACCGCCGTGATGCCGTGCTCGGTCCCGATCGCGATCATCGGGCCGACCGCGGCGAAGGTCACGCCCTGCACGAGCGGCAGCCGCACGCCGAAGCGCCAGAAGCCGACGGACTGCACGATCGTGGCGAGCCCGGCGACGAACAGGTCGGCGCTGATGAGGAACGCGAGGTCGGCACGGTCGAAGCCGAGCGCACCGCCCACGATGAGCGGCACGGCGATCGCGCCGGCGTACATGGCGAGCACGTGCTGCAGCCCGAGGGGCACCAGTCGTGCGAGTCGCGGGACGGCGTCGACGCCGTCCTCGACCGGTGCGCGGCGTGCGGTGGTCGTCTCGGTCACGGGTGCCCCCTCGGTGTCGTCCTGGATCCCTCCGTCGTCCTGGATCCCTCCTGGGACGCTACGGAGCCGGTGTTTCCGCGCCGTGACGGCGGTGGGTCGCCCGCGTCACGCGCCACCCGCCTGCAACGAGCGTTCCGATGTGCGGTTGCGACGGACGGGCGGTCACGACCGACGGGTGGGGACGACGGACGGGAGGCCCGTGGCGGTGTCGCCACGGGCCTCCCGTCCGTCATGTGGTCGCGTCGGCGACCGCAGCGTGCCTGGTCAGCGACCGATGGTCGACATGTCCGGGTACCGGTCGCCGGTCGGCACCGGGAGCGAGGACAGGCGCTCGAGCTGCGCCGGCGACAGGATGACGTCGGCGGCGCCGACGTTCTCCTCGAGACGGACGACCCGCTTCGTGCCCGGGATCGGCACGACGTCGTCGCCCTGTGCGAGCAACCAGGCGAGCGCGACCTGCGCCGGGGTGGCCCCGACCTCGTCCGCCACGGCCTTGACCTCGTCGACGATCCGGAGGTTCTGGTCGAACGCCTCCTGCTGGAAGCGCGGGTTCGCGCGGCGGAAGTCGTCCTCGTCCAGGTCGGACGGCTTCGTGATCGCGCCGGTCAGGAAGCCGCGGCCGAGCGGCGAGTACGGCACGAGACCGATCCCGAGCTCGCGGACCGTGTCGAGGACGTCGCCCTCGAGCTCCCGGGTCCACAGCGAGTACTCGGTCTGGAGCGCGGTGATCGGGTGCACGGCGTGGGCGCGGCGGATCGTCTCCGGGCCGGCCTCGGACAGCCCGATGTGCCGGATCTTGCCCTCCTGCACGAAGCCGGCGAGCTGGCCGACGACGTCCTCGATCGGGATCGCCGGGTCGACGCGGTGCTGGTAGTACAGGTCGACGTGGTCGGTGCCGAGCCGGCGGAGGGAGCCCTCGAGCGCCTCGCGCACGGACTCCGGTGCACTGGAGAGGCCGCGCTGCTGCGTCGGGGTCTCCTCGCCGGCCTCGTGGCGGTAGAGGCCGAACTTGGTGGCGATGACGACCTGGTCGCGGCGGTCGCCCAGCGCGCGGCGGAGGAGTTCCTCGTTCGTGTAGGGGCCGTACGCCTCGGCGGTGTCGAAGAGCGTGACGCCGAGGTCGATCGCGCGGTGGATCGTGCGGATCGACTCGTCGTCGTCGGAACCTGCGCCCGTGTAGAAGGCGCTCATCCCCATGGTGCCGAGGCCGACGGGGCCGACCTCGAGGTCTGCGAGCTTGCGTGTCTGCATGGGTGCAGGTCTACTCCTGCTCACGGGTTCCCCGGGAGGTACCGGTACGGCTACGCTGCGAGGACGGACAGTGTCCGCAGAACGCGAGGGGGAGGTCGTCGTGGTCGTCGTGTGGATCGTGATCGGGGTGGCGGTGGCGATCGCCGCGTTGCTCGTCGTGCTCGAGGTGCAGAACATGCGCCGCCGCCGGACGATGGCGAACCTGGAGCCCGTCGACCCGCGCATCGGGGAGCGGGCGGTGTAGGACGCCGAGAGCCAGCACGCGGTGGTCGAGGGTGCGGCGAAGTCGGCGCACCCGGGGATCTCGGGTGCCGGGGGCGGTCCGCTGGGCTGAGCGCGGGCTCGGTGTCCGGCGCCGGGTGCTGCCGGCCCGTGCCGGGTGCGGTGCGGTGCGGTGCGGTGCGCGGGATCTCCCCGCAGGCGGACGCGTCGGCTACTCGGTGGAGTACTCCGTCGAGGCGAGCGGCGTGGCGGTGAAGCGGGACAGCAGTCGCGCGAGCGCCTCCCGATCGGCCTCGGTCCAGGTGCTCGTGTGGTCGGCGATCACCGCCTCCAGACGGCGTCGCGCCTCGGCGATGGCGTCGGTGCCGCTCGGCGTGAGCGCGAGGAGCGCCTGACGACGGTCGTCCTGGCCGGGGACCTGCACGACGAGGCCCGCTCGGACGAGTTCCGCGGCGCGGCGGCTCACGACGGAGCGGTCGAGCCCGAGGTCGGGCGACAGGGCCGCCGCCGAGCGCGGCTCGCCCGCACGCGCCAGTGCACTCAGCACCGGGTAGTTCGCCTCGGTCAGCCCGGGAGCAACACCGAGCGTCACGCTGCCGTAGAGGCCACTGCGGAACCCGCGGGTGAGCACCACGCCCAGGGCGTTCGCGATCGTTGCTGCCGGTTCCATGCACCGATCATACGTGTGCAACTCGCACAGATCCTGCTACCGTCACTCTGTGCAAGTTGCACAGAAGGAGGATCGACATGACGGACATCGCCACAGCACTGACGGAGCTGCTCAACGACCGGGACAGCTCGGTCGACGACGCGATCACACGACACTTCGCCGACGACTACCGACAGCGGACCGACGGCGTCTGGAGTGACCGCGCACAGTTCGCCGACCACATCACCCATCTCCGCGGGATCGTCGCGCACGCGGAGGTCCGGGTGCTCGACGAGTTCGTCCGGGGCACCGCGTACGCGGACCGGCACGAGGTCCACGTGGAGAAGGCGGACGGGACGACCGTCGTGCAGGAGGTGTACCTGTTCGGCACCCTCGCGAGCGACGGACGCTTCGCGGAGGTGCACGAGGTGACCCACCTGCTCCGGGGGGGCGAGGCGGACCGCGGCATGGGGACGGCCTCGTGAGCTCGGGCGTCCCCAATGCAGGAGCCCGAGGGACCAGTCACGTACGACCCGACCGGCCACAGTCATCCAACCGGACGCCTCAGAGTCCGCGCTTCACCGGTGAGCATCAGGACACCATCGTGACTCTGCGTCATCAGAGAAACACCCGCGCAAGGTGATCAAGAAAACAATCGCGGAAATCGCGCTCGCTCCATCGGTGCCACACATCAAAGCCGGATACCATCTGACTTCCGTTTTGGAAGAAGGCACAGAATGCCACGCCCGCACCACGGAGTCAGGGTCTCCCAGCGCCGATCGGCCCGAAGTAACAGCGCGAACTCCACGTTGACTGATGAAGCGGCGCAGCGCAAGACGGCACAAAGGGGGACAGGATCCCAATCGCGGCCTCACAACGCGAATCCCTGACTCTCCAAGAAGGGATCGCCCGCCCGCCTGACGCGTCGGTAAGGCGATGAGCGCTGACCTATAGCCCGACGGACAGCCTCGCATGGCCACCCGACTCTCGACAGTCAACCGCCGGTCGGAGGCGGTAGGACATTGATTTCATGCAATAGTGGGGCGTCGATTCCGCAATGGCCAGGGCCATACCGGCGGGATCGATGCCATCAGGGGACGCGACAAATCGTGGATGTTCGTCTACGCTCGCAGCATGTTTGGGAACTTGAACATCGTTGTAACGGTCGTTGTCCTCGTCGTGGTCGTGGCGCTCATCTCATGGGGGGTGCAAGCGCTTGTCGCTCGTCGACGTCGTTCGCTTGATTCGCACGTGAACGAATAACACGTCCATGGCTGAAACGGATTATTCCTCAGGAGGGGTTTCATGCCACAAATTGCTCAATTCAAGAGTCTGGTCTGCGCGGCGGTAGCCGGGGGTGCACTGCTGGGCTCCGTGCTCATGGGCGTCGCACCCGCGAGTGCCTCCGAGGCGAAGCTCCTGACGGCGTCACAGGAGGCGACCGTCAGGGCGACCATGGACGGTGCGAACGTCAGCGCTGACGTGCAGGATCGCCTCATCGCAAAGCTCAACGCTGGCCAGCCGCTGGACTCGCAGACTGATGCGACGCCTGTCAGCACGAGGAGCGAGAGCCTCCGCGAGGGAGGCACCCGGTCGGTCGAGGTGTTCGCCGACGGTTCGCAACGATGGGTTGAGTCCGATGCCGTGGCACCCGCGTCGACCGGAAGGCCGGGCGGTGTCACGACGTTGGGGCTCAACCCGTCGAAGACGGGGTGCAAGTCCTCCGGCGGCTGGAACACCAACTGCAAGATCGGGATCTCTGACTTCGTCAGCAATGCCGGCTTCTACCTCGACTACACGACCAACAAGATCCGCGACGTCCGCGGAGCGTACTGCAACAACTCGGTCGGCGACGCCTCGTGCTCGGCCAAGCTGCGTCGTGCAACTGCATCGTCGGCGGGCCCGGCGTGGGCGGAGCTGACCTTCAAGGCTGGCATCGGCCCGATCGGCAACGTCGCCTCCGGCGCATTCGGACTGCGCGTCAGCGGGAGCAGCGCATCCGTCTACGGATGATCACGCTTCACTGAGCGAACGGTCCCGGCCCTCACGGCCGGGACCGTTTCTTCGTACACCTTCCGTTGGCGCGGCCGGATTCGGGCGGGGTGCCGCACCTCATGGGCATCCCTTCGGACGAGGACGCCGTCTCCATCCAGTCCCGAACGACAGGACGTGCAGCGCGGAGCGGGACGCCCCGCGCGGTCCGTTGGAGGTCGCGCCCACCCCCTGTTGCACACCGCACCGCAGCGGTCGTGCGGTTCCTCCAACACGGTCGCCCCACCCCGGACGCGCCTGGTGTGATCGACCCGTGAACCTGTACTTCCGGCTGCTCCTGCTGACCCTGCGCATCCGGCTCGCCGCCGCCCGCCCCGGACGCCGTCCGTCGCTGTGGGACGAGACCCGCACGTCGTTCCGCGTCGCGCCGACCGACCTCGACCCGCTGCGGCACGTGAACAACGGCAAGTACCTGTCCCTGCTCGACCTCGGCCGGTACGACCTGCTCGCCCGGTCCGGCTTCTGGGAGGAGGCCTCCGCGCGCGGGTGGTACGCCGTGGTGGCGGCGCAGACGATCACGTACAAGCGGTCGTTGACGCTCGGGCAACGCTTCAGCCTGCTGACGCGGGTGCTCGGGGTCGACGAGCGCGCGGTGTACATGGAGCAGACCTTCGTCCGCGGTGGGGAGGTCGTGGCGCGGGCGGTCGTGCAGGCGCGCTTCCTGCGCCGCACCGGCGGGACCGTGAGCCCCGCCGAGCTCGTCGAGGCCGGCGGGGGGACGGACCGCGACCTGACCCTGCCGGCGTGGGTGCACGAGTGGGCCGACGCCGTGCGGATCAGCAGCGGCGACGCGGCACGGTAGCGGGACGGGCGACGACGAGACCGGCCCGCCCTACGATGACCGCATGGACGACGACGACCTCGTGCTCCCGGACGCCGCAGCGTGGCGCGCCTGGCTCGACACGCACGAGGAGACGCCCGACGGCGTCTGGCTCGTCCTCGCGAAGAAGGGCACGACGACCCCGACCACGCTGACGTACGACCAGGCGCTCGACGAGGCGCTGTGCTCCGGCTGGATCGACGGGCAGAAGCGCGGGCGGGACACGGCGACCTTCCGGCAGCGGTTCACCCCGCGGCGCCGGGCGTCGCTGTGGTCGCAGCGGAACATCGGACTCGTCGCGGCCCTGACCGAGGCCGGCCGGATGCGCCCGCGGGGCATCGCCGAGGTCGACCGGGCGAAGGCCGACGGCCGGTGGGAGCGCGCCTACGCCGGTGCCGCAACGGCGACCGTGCCGGACGACCTGCGGGCAGCGCTCGACGCCGAACCCGCGGCCTCCGCGCTGTTCGACGAGCTGGACGCCACGAACCGGTACGCCGTGCTGCACCGGGTCACGACCGCCCCGAGCCCCACCGCCCGGGCGAACCGGATCGCGAAGCTCGTCGGCGGCCTGGCCCGCGGCGAGACGCCGTTCCCGCGACGGGGGACGACGGCTCAGGATCAGGTCACGCCGACGGCGTAGACCGGGAGGCATGACCAGTACCGACACCACGAACCGTCCTGCCGCCGCCTCGGGCACGTTCCGGATCGGTGGCGACCTCGAGGTCCACCGTCTGGGCTACGGCACCATGCAGCTCACCGGACCGGGCGTCTGGGGGCCGCCGAAGAACCACGACGAGGCGATCCGCGTGCTCAAACGTGCCGTCGAGCTCGGCGTCGACTTCTTCGACACCGCCGACTCCTACGGCCCCTACGTCGCCGAGGACCTGCTCCGCGAGGCCCTGCACCCGTACGGCGACGACGTCGTCATCGCGACCAAGGCCGGCCTGACCCGCACCGGCCCGAACGAGTGGCCGCCGGTCGGCCGTCCGGAGTACCTGCGCCAGGAGGCCGAGATGAGCCTCCGCCGCCTCGGCCTCGAGCGCATCGACCTGTTCCAGCTGCACCGCATCGACCCGAAGGTCCCGCTCGAGGACCAGGTCGGCGAGCTGAAGAAGCTGCAGGACGAGGGCAAGATCCGGCACATCGGCCTGTCCGAGGTCACGGTCGACGAGGTCAAGGCCGCCCAGGAGGTCGCCACGATCGTCTCCGTGCAGAACCTGTACAACCTGCAGAAGCGCGACGCCGAGGAACTCCTCGACTGGTCGGAGCAGCAGGGCATCGGCTTCATCCCGTGGTTCCCGCTCGCGACCGGCGGGCTGACCGGCGAGGACTCGCCCCTGACCGAGATCGCGCAGCGCAAGGGCGCGACCCCGGCCCAGCTCGCGCTCGCCTGGTTGCTCGAGCGCTCGCCCGTCATGCTGCCGATCCCGGGGACGTCGAGCGTCGACCACCTCGAGGACAACCTGCAGGGCGCGACGATCGAGCTCACCGACGAGGAGTTCGCGGAGCTCTCGAAGCTGCACGCGTAGGTCGCGTCCGACGCGACCACGGGACGGACGGGAGGCGCGGTGCCGGCTGGCACCGCGCCTCCCGTCCGTCCGCGGTCGCCCCCGGCGACCGAGCGAACCTGTGAACGGCGGCGAAGACCCTCAGGAGCGGTGTTGCATTCCCCAGCACTGGGGACTGGTTCCGCGGGCGGATCCGGGGGATACCTGTACTCGTGTCCCGCCCCCGCCGTCTCGCCCTCGTCGCGAGCATCGCCACCGCCGCCTGCCTCGTCACGGCCGGCATCGTCCTCGCCACCGCCCCGCACGTCGCCACCGCCGAGGACACCCCCGTCGTCGCGGCGGTCGGTGCGCACGTGCAGCAGCGCGAGGCCGACCTGGTGCGGCCGGCCGACCAGGTCGTGAGCGGGGCCGTCGACACCCCGGTGGCCGCGGGCGCCGTCCCCTTCGCCTACGCGGGGGACTCGATCACCGCCCGTCCCGACTCGTGGCTGCACCAGCTCGCCACCGACGACCACCTGCACGCCGTCGGCGGCTACGCCCACAGCGGGTACCGCGCCGACCAGGTCCTGCAGGAGATCGCACCCGTGCCCGACGCCCGCGTGCTCGTCGTCGAGGTCGGCACGAACGACGTGAACCAGGCCGTCCCGACGGCCCGGACGATCGCCGACGTGGACGGCATCGTCCGCAAGGTCGGGGCCGCGCGCGTGCTCGTCGTCGCCGGCCCGCCCTCGGACTGGACGTGGAGCCGCTACGGTGCCGACCGCCGCACGGGGCAGCTCGCGCTGACCACGGCGCTCCGGTCGACCGCCACGGCGCACGGGTGGTCGTTCGTCGACCCGTTCACCGGGCTCCGGGCCGCCGACGGTGCGTACCGCCCGGGGGACTCGCGTGACGGCATCCACCCGACCGCCGAGGCGAACCGCGGCGTCGCGGCGGCGATGGCCGCGGCGATCCAGCGCACCGCGGCCTGACCGGGTCCACGGCTCGGGCACCGGAGATCCCCAGGGCGCTCCCGACCACGGCGTGTGGACTCGGGGACGAACCGGGAGGATCACCGTGGACACCACCCGCACGACCCGCAGCCCCCGCACCACTCGCTGGACCGCGCTCGGGCTCGCGGCCGCCGCAGCCCTCGTCCTGAGCGCGTGCTCGGACGACGGCACGGGTGATCCCGACGGCGGGTCCGGCGGCGCCCCGGCCCGCACGGGTTCCGCGACCGCGGCGGCGACCACCGACGTCGTCACGGGGCTCGAGGCACCGTGGTCGGTCGTCCCCGTCGGTGACCGGGGCGACGCGTTCATCAGCGAGCGCGACTCCGCGCGGGTGCTCGAGCTCCGACCGGACGGCTCGACGCGCGAGGTCGGCACGGTCCCGGGCGTCCGGCACGGCGGCGAGGGCGGACTGCTCGGTCTCGCGCTGCACGACGGCGACCTGTTCGTCTACTCGACGGCCGACGACGGCAACCGGGTCCAGCGCTTCACCCTGACCGGCGGCACCGGGAGGTACCGGCTCGGGGACGCCACGACCGTGCTCGACGGGCTGCCGCGGAACACCTTCCACGACGGCGGGCGGATCGCCTTCGGCCCGGACGGCATGCTCTACGTGAGCGTCGGGGACGCGGGGAACCCGCCGGCCGCACAGGACCGGGCGTCGCTCGCGGGCAAGATCCTCCGCGTGACCCCGGACGGCGCGGTCCCGGAGGACAACCCGTTCCCGGGCTCGCCGGTCTGGTCGCTCGGAAACCGGAACGTGCAGGGCATGGGCTGGGCGGCGGACGGCACGATGTTCGCCGCGGAGTTCGGGCAGGACGCCTGGGACGAGCTCAACGTCATCGAGCCGGGGAAGGACCACGGCTGGCCCGAGGTCGAGGGCGTCGGCGGCGAGGCACGCGGCTTCGTCGACCCCGTGCAGCAGTGGTCGACGGACGACGCCTCGCCGAGCGGGCTGACGGTGATCGGGGACACGGTCTACGTCGCGAACCTCAAGGGCGCGTCCGTCCGGGCCGTTCCGGTGTCCGACCCCGGGACCTCGACCGTGTTCTTCGCGGGGGAGTTCGGTCGCATCCGCACGGTGCTGGCCGGCCCCGACGACACGCTCTGGTTCGTCACGAACAACACCGACGGCCGCGGGGACCCGCGCGAGGGCGACGACCGCATCGTCTCGGTGCCCCTGACCGACCTCCGGTGAGCAGCAGACGTCGGGTGCCGGCCGCGCACCCGACGTCGTCTGCTCCATCGAGGAGCGCGCGACGGGGACGGGGCGCGCGACGGGGACGGGGCGCGCCACGGCACGCCGGCGCCGGTGTCAGGCGACGAACGGTCCGGCCACCTCGAGTCCGCCGTGCTCGACCTGCCAGCGCAGGGCGTCGCGCACCGTCTCCGACGCGGTCCAGCCCGGGGCGTAGCCGAGCACCCGCTCGGCCTCGGCGGTGCTGAACACCTGACTCCGGGACAGGTGCTCCCAGCTCGCGTCCGCGTGCTCCGGAGCCGTGGTCTCGCGGAACCGGTCCCACGTGACGGACTCGAGCCGCGCCTCCCGGCCGAACCACGACGCGACCAGGTGCGCGTACCCGCGGACCGTGAGCGCGGTCGGAGCCGTGGCGAAGAACGACCGGCCGGCAGCCGCGTCCCGCTGCTCGACGGCCAGCTGGAACAGCTGGGCGACGTCGTCGGCGTGCACGTGCGCCATCGCCTCGGCGCCGAGGCCGGGGACCTCGACGGGTTCGCCACCGGACAACCGCGTGACGACCGCGGGATCGAGGTTGCCGAGCGGACCGATCGGCATCCAGCCCGGACCGCTGATGTGCCCGGGGTGGACCGAGGTCGCGACGACACCCCCTGTGGCGGTTTCCTTCGCGAGCATCCGGGCGATCGCGTCCTTCTGCACGCCGTAGTCCCCGAAGGGCGGAGTCATCGTCGCCTCGGTGATCGGCAGCACGTGCGAGACGCCCGCGCGCCAGATCGAGCCGCAGTGCACCAGGTGCGTCGCGCTGCCGCGGAGGGCGCGGACGAGCTGCTCGGCGCTCTCGACCGTGAAGCACACGAGGTCGACGACCGCGTCGGCGGCGAGCGCCGCGACCCGGCCGCCGAACGTGCCGTCGCGGTCCTCCTGCTCCCGGTCGGCGGTGACGCGCTCGACGCGCTCCCACTCCGGGGCGTCGGCGTAGGGGGTGCTCGTGCCGCGCGAGACGGCCACGACGTCGTGGCCGGCGCGGACGAGACGGGGGACGAGGAAGGTGCCGATGTGGCCGGTGGCTCCGATGACGACGATGCGCATGGCGACCACGCTAGGCGGGTGCTCCCGTGCACGGCAGGCCCTGGCAGGACCGCGGTCCGGTCCGCGCGGCGGTGGCCGTGCGGTGACGTCCGTGCGGTGGGCGCACCACGGGACGGACGGGAGGCGCGGGTCGTCGCCGACCCGCGCCTCCCGTCCGACGTGTGGTGCCGGTCAGGCCCCGGTGACGGTCTTCACGGACGCCGCGATGACGACGGCGTCCTCGGCGAGGGCGCCGACCGGGTCGGGCAGGCCGGCGCCGCTGAGCACCTTGCGGGCGGCCCAACCGACGAAGCTGCCGACGACCGCGCCGACGCCGCCGAGGATCGCACCCTCGAGCCGGAGGTCGCGACGACCCGTCGTACCGAGCGCCGCACCGGCGAACGCACCGGCTCCGATGCGTCCGACCAGGCCCATCGGCGAGATGCGGTTCGGTGCCTTCGGGGACTTGTCGCCGATGAGCTCACCGATCGCCGACGCGACGAGCAGGCCGCGGCCGAGCGGGGTGCTGAAGGCCTTCCACTGCTGCCAGGAGCCCGTGAGTGCCTTGTTGTCGTGGTTCAGCGCGAGGACGGCGAGCGGGGTGCTGCTCCGACCACCGCTCAGGACGCCGAGCGCCAGGGTGCGGACCAGGGTGTGCTGCTCGTGCTGCTGCTTGCTCATCGGTTCTCCGTCGTGTCGTCCCGTGGTGTCGCCTCCGCACGGTACTCGGCGGCGTCTGACGGTCGGGGGGAGCCTCCCGGTGGCGGCGACCCGCCGGGCGGGAGGCGCGGTGCCGGGCCGCCCCGCGCCTCCCGTCCGGCGGTGGGAACGACCGTCACCGCGCCCTCCGAGCCGTCCCGCGTACCGTCCGCAGCATGAGCAACGTCATCGTCTTCGGCGGCCACGGCAAGGTCGCACTCCTCGCCACGCGCCTCCTCACCGACCGCGGGCACACCGTCACCTCCGTCATCCGGAACGCCGACCAGTCGGACGAGGTGCGCGCGCACGGTGGCGAGCCCCGGATCGCGGACGTGCAGGAGCAGTCCCTCACCGACTTCGCGGACCTGGTCCGCGGGCAGGACGCCGTCCTCTGGTCGGCCGGTGCCGGTGGCGGGTCCGTCGACCGCACGTGGGCGATCGACCGGGACGCCGCCGTGCTCTCGATCCAGGGTGCCGCGCGCGCGGGCGTGGACCGGTACGTGATGGTCTCGTGGTCCGGCTCCGAGCTCGACCACGGCATCCCCCAGGACGACGACTTCTTCGCGTACGCGCAGTCGAAGATGATCGCCGACGCGGTCCTGCGCGACTCGGACCTGCAGTGGACCGTGGTGGCACCGAGCACCCTGACCGACGACGAGCCGACCGGGTCGGTCGACTGGGACGGGTCGTCGTCGCAGGTGCCGCGCGGTGACGTCGCGCACGTGGTCGCCGACGTCCTGGAGGACCCCTCCACCGCCGGTCGCACGATCCGCTTCAACGGCGGCTCGACTCCGGTCGCGGACTTCCTCCGCGGCTGACCCGGGTCCGGGGCCCGGCCCGGGCCCCCGGCCCCCGGGCC
>NZ_MCIG01000064.1 GCF_001705035.1 Curtobacterium sp. UCD-KPL2560
CGTCGGCGACCGCGTCGAGCACGAGGTCCGCGCGCAGACCATGGCGGCGATGACCGACCGGCTCCGGGTGGTGCCGTCGGCCCTCGGGCGGGGCCGTCGTCGTGGCCGTCGGGCGGGGCCGTCGTCGTGGCCGTGGTCGGTGCGGTCACGGCCCGTGGGGCTGCGGCCTGGCCGTCCCGGAGCAGGTCGGCGAAGCCGAGCTCGGCGGCGCCGCGCACCAGGACGTCCCGCCCGAGGGCCGACGGCACCACCCGGAGCCGGTCGGTCATCGCCGCCATGGTCTGCGCGCGGACCTCGTGCTCGACGCGGTCGCCGACGTGCCCGAGCAGTTCGCCGAGGAACCCACCGAGCACGACGACCTCGGGGTCGACCGTGTGCACGGCGTTCCGGATCGCGGTCGCGAGGGCGGTCACCTGCCGGTCGACGACCTGCTCGACCTCGGGCCGCCCCTCGGCGAGCGCCGTGGCGAGGGCGTCGAGGTCGTCGGGCGCCGTCCCGGTGACGGCGGTGAGGGCGTCGCGGGACGCCTCGGTCTCCAGGCAGCCCACCGCGCCGCAGTGGCACCGGATGCCGTTCGCGGCGACGAAGGTGTGCCCGAGCTCGCCCGCGTACCCGTCGGCCCCGCTGAACGGTCGGCCGGCGCTGACGATCCCGCCGCCGATGCCGCTCGCCCCGCCGTTCAGGTACACGAGGTCGTCGACGCCGCGCGCGCTGCCGTACAGCCGCTCGGCCCACGCACCGAGGTTCGCGTCGTTGGCCGCGCGGACGGGCAGCCCGAGGCGCTCCCCGAGCACCCCGGCGAAGGGTTCGTCGCGCCAGCCGAGGTGCGGCGCGTCGCGGACGACCCCGTCCTCGACGCGGACGATGCCCGGCACGGCGACGCCGACCCCGACGACCCGGAGGCCCGGTGCCGCCCGGGCGGTCAGCACGCCGAGCACGCGCGCCACCGCGTCGACGGCGTCCGCGGCCCCGGGCACGGCGGCCTGGGGTTCGACGAGCCGGTCCCGCACGGTGCCGTCGAGCGCGACGAGGGCCACCCCGACGGCGTCGATCTCGACCGTGACGGCCGCGGCGACCACGTCCGCCGACGCCCGGACGATGGGGCTGGGTCGGCCGACGCCGGCGCTCGGGCGGTCCGCGCCGGGGCCGCCCGGGACGGGGAACTCCTCGTGCACGAGTCCCTGGTCGACGAGCTCCCCGACGATCGCGAGCACGGTCGAGCGGTTCAGGCTCGTGCGCCGGGTCAGCTCGGCGCGCGAGACGGGGCCGCCCTCGTGCACGATGCGGAGGACGCGCGCCGCGTTGCCGGGCGTGGTCGTGGCCGGTCGGGCCATGGGTCCTCCTGGGGTCGGGGTGGTGGTGGGTACGAAGTTTCCCAGAACGCCTGCGATGGGTGGCGGGAACGGGCGTCCCCGGTCGTCCCGGCGGACCGGGTACGCCCGGTTCCGACGGGGACGCCCGGTTCGACCCGGCACGCCCGGTTCGACCCGGCACGCCCGGTTCGACCCGGCGCGCCCGCCCCCGGGCTCAGCGCGAGCGCGAGAACGCGGCGTCGAACGCGGCGTCCGGCGGCGCGATCGTCCCGAGCCGCCGCACGAACGCGAGCGCCTCCGGTCCGCCGACGAGCCGGTCCATGCCGGCGTCCTCCCACTCGACGCTCGTCGGCCCGTCGTACCCGATGTGGTTCAGCACGCGGAACACCCGCTCCCACGGCACGTCCCCGTGCCCGGCGCTGACGAAGTCCCAGCCGCGCCGGGGGTCGCCCCACGGCAGGTGGGACGCGAGCCGCCCGTTGCGCCCGTCGAGCTGCTTCACCGACTCCTTGCAGTGCACGTGGTACACCCGCTCGGCGAAGTCCATGAGGAACACCGCCGGGTCGAGGTCCTGCCACACGAAGTGCGACGGGTCGAAGTTGAACCCGAACGACGGCCGGTCCGCGAACACCTCGAGCGCCCGCTTGGCCGTCCAGTAGTCGTAGGCGATCTCGGACGGGTGCACCTCGAGCGCGAAGCGCACCCCGACCTCCTCGAACACGTCGAGGATCGGCGACCAGCGGTCGTGGAAGTCCTGGTACCCGGCGTCGATCATGCCCGGGGGCACGGGCGGGAACCCGGCGACGGTCTTCCAGATCGACGATCCGGTGAACCCGGTGACGGTCGAGACGCCGAGTGCCGCGGCCGCCCGGGCGGTCCACTGCAGCTCCTCGGCGGCGCGCTGCCGGACGCCCTCGGGGTCGCCGTCGCCCCACACGTGCGGCGCGAGGATGTCCTCGTGCCGCTGGTCGATCGGGTCGTCGCACACGGCCTGGCCGGTCAGGTGGTTCGCGATGGTCCAGACCTGCAGCCCGTTGCGCTCGAGGACCGCCTTCCGGTCCGCCACGTACGCCGGGTCCGTCGCGGCGCGCCGGACGTCCAGGTGGTCGCCCCAGCAGGCGATCTCCAGGCCGTCGTAGCCCCACTCCCCCGCCAGGCGGGCGACCTCCTCGAAGGGCAGGTCCGCCCACTGGCCGGTGAACAGCGTGACCGGTCGCGTGGACCGGGCACCACCCTCCGGCCGGGAGGCGCTGCTCGCGCCCGTCTCGCCGGTTCCGTCCGTCGTCGTCATCGTCGTCGTCCTTCCTCGCGTGTGCGTCGGGTCACCAGGACCCCGGGGTGGCCCCGCCGGGCACGGTGTCGGGTCGGTCGACGCGCGACCGCACGTCGATCACGGTGTGCTCGCGGGCCGCGGTGGCCACCGCCTCCATCACCTCGAGCACGTGGAACGCGAGGTCGCCGGACGCCCGGTGCCGACGGTCGGTGGCGATCGCGTGCGCCATGTCGGCGAGGCCGTAGCCGCGACCGGCGTCGGCGTACCCGGCGCTCGTCGGCAGCTCGCGCCACTCGCGGGTGGCCGCGTCGGCGATCGACACCGCATCGGAGAACCGGTTCGGGTCGGGGACGCCGAGGGTGCCCGCGGTGCCGTACACCTCGAACAGCGGCGCCCGGGTGGCCCACACCTCGAACGACACCGTCAGCGTCGAGACCACGCCGTCGGCGTGCTCCAGGACCGCGACCACGTGCGTGTCGACGTCCACCCGGAGCGGTGTGCCCGCGGCGGGGCCGGTGCCGGTGGTGCGCTCCCGGTCCGACCGCGTCGAGGCACCGCTCACCCGGACGACCGGCCCGAAGAACGACACCAGGCTCGTCAGGTAGTACGGCCCCATGTCGAGCAGCGGGCCGCCGCCGGGCTGGTAGTAGAACGCGGGCGCCGGGTGCCACAGCTCGTGTCCGGGCGCCGACCACGACACCGCGGCCCCGACCGGGGTGCCGATCGCACCGCTGTCGAGCGCGTGCCGGGCGGTCTGGATCCCGGTGCCGAGCACGGTGTCCGGCGCGCTGCCGACCCGCAGGCCGGAGCGTCGCGCCAGGTCGAGCACGGGCTGCGCCTCGGCCGTCGACGTCGCGAGCGGCTTCTCGCCGTACACGTGCTTGCCGGCCTCGAGCGCCCGCGTCGCGACCTCGGCGTGCGCGGCCGGGATCGTCAGGTTGAGCACGACGTCGACGTCGTCCGCGGCGATGAGCTCGTCGACGCTCGTGCCGCGCACGCCCTGGGCGGCCCCCACCGACCGTGCCCGGTCGACGTCGATGTCGGCGACCGCGGTCAGCTCGAGGCCGGGCAGCGCCGGGAAGTGCTCGAAGTACTGCTGGCTGATGACGCCGACCCCGACGACCCCGACCTTCATCGGCTCGCCCACAGGAGTCCCCTCTCGATGATCGTGCGGAGTGGCTGCGACTCGACGACCTCGAGCCGGTGGCCGGGTGCCGAGACGAACACACGTCCCTGCCCCCACTGCCGGGTCCAGATCGCCGGCGCGGTCACCGGGCGGTTCCAGGCGTCGAAGTCCCGGGCCTCCTGCGTGGTGGTCGCCAGCACGTCGTTGTACTCGTCGGAGAGCACCCAGTACTGCTCGGTCACGAGGTCGAAGTCCTCGATGCCCTGCGTGATCGGGTGCTCGTGCCCGGCCTCGGTGATGTGCACCGTGTACGGGATGTAGTTGTCGGACTGCTCGCCGGTGCGCTCGGACGGGTGCTTGCCCGCGTGGTGGGCGAACTGCCCGCCGACCATGTGCAGGTAGTCGGCGGTGTTGCGGAAGGCGTCCGCGATCCCGCCGTGCCACCCGGCGAGCCCGGCGCCGCCGAGCACCGCCCGCTGCAGCCCCGCGAACTCGTCGTCGGCGATGGTCGACATCGTGACGACCTGGACGATCAGGTCGACGTCGGCCATGACCGACTCGTCGGCGTACACCGCGGTCGAGTCCGACACCCGGACGTCGAACCCGTGGTCGCGCAGGAACGGGACGAACAGGTCGGTGGTCTCGACCGGCATGTGCCCGTCCCAGCCGCCCCGGACGACCAGGGCCCGACGCTGCTGCGTCTCGGTGGCGCTCATCGGATGGCCGTCCAGCTGCTGCCGTCGGCGGCGCTGCGCTCGACCGCGTCGAGGACGCGCTGCACGTGCAGTCCGTCCGCGAACGAGGGCGAGGGGTCGGTGCCGGCGACGATCGCGCGCACGAAGTCCGCGACCTGGTGGCTGAAGGTGTGCTCGTAGCCGATGAGGTGCCCGGTCGGCCACCACGCGGCCATGTACTCGTGCTCCGGCTCGGTGACGAGGATGCGGCGGAAGCCCTGCTCCCCCGCGGGCGCCGACGACTCGTACAGGCGCAGTTCGTTCATCGACTCGAGGTCGAACTGGATCGCGCCCTCGGAGCCGCTGACCTCGAGCGTCAGGCCGTTCTTCCGACCGGTCGCGTAGCGCGTGGCCTCGAACGAACCGATCGCGCCGTCGGCAGCGCCGCCGACGAGCCGACCGAGGAAGAACGCTGCGTCGTCGACCGTGACCTGCCCGCGCTCGCTCGACGCGGTGCCGGACAGCCCGACGCCCTCGGCCATGAGCGGGCGCTCGTGCACGAAGGTCTCGAGCGTGCCGGACACGGTCGACAGCTGTGCGCCCGTGACGTGCTCGACGAGGTCGATCGCGTGCGCGCCGATGTCGCCGAGCGAGCCGGAACCGGCGAGCGCCTTGTCGAGGCGCCACGTCATCGGGCCCTCGGCGTCGGCCAGCCAGTCCTGCAGGTAGAGCGCGCGGACCTGGCGGACGGTGCCGAGCCTCCCGTCCTGCACCAGCTGGCGTGCCAGCGCGATCGCGGGCACGCGACGGTAGCTGAACCCGACCATCGCGCGGACGCCGCGCTCGGCGGCGGCCGTGGCCGCGATGGTCATCGCCTCGGCCTCCTCGACGGTGTTGGCGAGGGGCTTCTCGCAGAGCACGTGCTTGCCGGCCTCGAGCGCGGCGATCGCGACCTCGACGTGGGACGAGCCCGGCGACACGACGTCGACGACGTCGATCTCCGGGTCGGCGACCACCTGCCGCCAGTCGGTCGAGGCGGTCTGCCATCCGTACTTCGCGCGGGCGGCCTCGGCACGCTCGGCGTCGCGGCCGACGACCACGGCCATCTCGGGTTCGACCCCGAGGTCGAAGAACCTGGGCGCGGTCCGCCAGGCCTGGGAGTGCGCCGCCCCCATGAAGCCGTGCCCGACCATGGCGACCCGCAGTCGACCCGGTCCGTGTCCGTCCTGTGCCATCCACTCGCTCCTTTGCGATCCGGTGCTTGCCAGAGTCAACACTACCGCTTATGTTGGGCGCGGCAACATTTTGTTTCGACGACGAACGGTGATCCACCATGGCAACGACGCCCACCCGTGACGACAAGTTCTCCTTCGGTCTCTGGACCATCGGCTACAACGGCTCCGACCCGTTCGGCGGCCCCACCCGTCCCGCGCTGGACGTGGTCGAGGCGGTCGAGAAGCTCGACGAGCTCGGTGCCTACGGCCTGACCTTCCACGACGACGACCTGTTCGCGTTCGGCTCGACCGACGCCGAGCGCCAGACGCAGATCGACCGCCTCAAGGGCGCGCTCGACGCGACCGGGGTCATCGTCCCGATGGTCACCACCAACCTGTTCTCGGCGCCGGTCTTCAAGGACGGCGGGTTCACCTCGAACGACCGTCAGGTCCGCCGGTTCGCGCTCCGCAAGGTGCTCCGCAACCTCGACCTCGCCGCCGAGCTCGGCGCGAAGACCTTCGTCATGTGGGGCGGCCGCGAGGGCTCGGAGTACGACTCCGCCAAGGACGTGCAGGCCGCACTCGAGCGATACCGCGAGGCCGTCAACCTGCTCGCCCAGTACGTCACCGACAAGGGCTACGACATCCGCTTCGCCATCGAGCCGAAGCCGAACGAGCCCCGCGGCGACATCCTCCTGCCGACCCTCGGCCACGCGATCGCGTTCACCGAGACGCTCGAGCGTCCGGAGCTGTTCGGCATCAACCCCGAGGTCGGCCACGAGCAGATGGCGGGCCTGAACTTCACCGCCGGCATCGCCCAGGCGCTGTACCAGGGCAAGCTCTTCCACATCGACCTCAACGGCCAGCGCGGCATCAAGTACGACCAGGACCTGGTGTTCGGCCACGGCGACCTGCAGAACGCGTTCTCGCTCGTCGACCTGCTCGAGCACGGCTCCCCCCAGGGCGGCCCGGCGTACGACGGCCCGCGCCACTTCGACTACAAGCCCTCGCGCACCGAGGACATCACGGGCGTGTGGGACTCGGCGAAGGCGAACATGCGCATGTACCTGCTCCTCAAGGAGCGCGCGCAGGCGTTCCGCGCCGACCCCGAGGTGCAGGCAGCCCTGTCGGCCGCGAAGGTCGACGAGCTGAGCACCCCGACGCTGAACAGCGGCGAGTCGTACGACGACTTCCTGGCCGACCGCTCCGCCTACGAGGAGTTCGACGCCGACGCGTACTTCGGCGGCAAGGGCTTCGGCTTCGTGCGCCTGCAGCAGCTCGCCATGGAGCACCTCATGGGCGCGCGGAATTGAGTGCAGACGCGCCACCGGCTGCATTCCGCGCGCTGAGGCGGCCTGCCGCCGAAGGGTTGAGCCAGCAGCTGGTCGCAGGGGTCGACTCGTCGACCCAGTCCTGCAAGGTCACGATCCGTGACGCGGCGACCGGCGCGGTGGTACGGGAGGGGCGCGCGTCCCACCCGGACGGCACGTCCGTCGACCCCCGCCACTGGTGGGACGCGCTCGGCGCCGCGATCGCGGACGCCGCCGGCTTCGACTACGTCGCGGCGGTCGCGGTCGCCGGGCAGCAGCACGGCATGGTCGCGCTGGACGCGGAGGGGCACGTCGTCCGCGACGCGCTGCTCTGGAACGACGTCCGCAGCGCCGACGCGGCCGCGCAGATGGTCGAGGAGCTCGGCCGTGAGGCATGGGTCGCCCGCACGGGTCTGGTCCCGGTGGCCTCGTTCACCGGCACGAAGCTGCGCTGGCTCCGCGACGCCGAACCGGAGAACGCCGGCCGCGTCGCGGCCGTCGCGCTCCCCCACGACTGGCTGTCGTGGCGGTTGCGCGGGTACGGCCCGGCGGACGAGAGCCCGCTCGGCCCGGACCTCGACGCCCTCGCGACCGACGGCTCGGACGCCAGCGGCACCGGCTACTGGGACCCCGTGCGGCGGGAGTACGACGGCGAGCTGTTCGAGGCCGCGCTCGGCCGTGGCCTGCGGGTCGCGTCCGGTTCGGACGGCTCGGACGGTGCGGGCAGCGCGGCCGACGCGGTCGTGGTGCCGCGGGTCGTGGCGCCCGACGAGGCGATGGGCGCGCTGGCGTCCGACGTCGCGCTGCCGGGCGGCGCCGTCGCCCGTGCCGGACTCGTCGTCGGCCCGGGGCTCGGCGACAACGCCGGGGCAGCGCTCGGCCTCGGACTGGGCCCGGGTGACGTCGCGGTGTCCCTCGGCACGAGCGGCACCGTCTTCGGGGTCACCGACACCGAGGTGACGGACCCGAGCGGGACCGTGGCGGGCTTCGCCGACGGGACCGGGTCGCGCCTCCCGATCGTCACGACGCTCAACGCGGCCCGCGTGCTCGAGGTGGTGGGCGGCCTGCTCGGCGTCGACCACGGCGAGCTCGGCGAGCTGGCGCTGCAGGCGCCGGCGGGTGCGGACGGCCTCGTGCTCGTGCCGTACTTCGTCGGCGAGCGCACGCCGAACCGTCCGGACGCGACCGCCTCGCTGCTCGGGATGACCCCGGCGACCACGGACCGGGCGCACCTCGCCCGTGCCGCCGTCGAGGGCATGCTGTGCGCGCTCGCGGACGGCCTGGCGGCGGTCGAGGACACCGGTGTCACGGTGTCACGCCTGCTGCTCATCGGCGGGGCCGCGCGGAACGAGGCCGTCCGGGCCGTCGCCGCGCAGGTGTTCGGACGCGACGTGTCGGTCCCGGAACCGGGCGAGTACGTCGCCGCCGGTGCCGCCCGGCAGGCCGCCTGGGTGCTCACGGGTGCCCTGCCGTCCTGGGAGGTCTCGGCGACCGTGGTCCCCGCGGACCCGCGCCCCGAGGTCCTCGAGCAGTACCGGACCCACGCGCTGCGCTGACGCGCGCCCGGCGCGCCCCGCGCGCCCCGCGCGCCCCGCGCGCACCTGATGGAATCGGGCGTACCCGGTCGGACGGATCGACCGGGTACGCCCGATCCGTGCCGGTACGCCAGATCCGTGCCGGTCCCACCCGATCCCCCGGAGGAACCCCGTGCCGCTCACCGACCTGCCCCTCGACCAGCTCCGCACCCACCGCCCCTCGGTGCGGCGTCCCGCGGACCTCGACGCCTTCTGGGCGGACACGATCGCCGAGGCCCGGGCAGCAGGAGCCGGCACCGCCCCCGTGACGACCCCGGCCGCGACGCCGGTGACCGCCCTCGACGTGCAGGACCTGACGTTCCCGGGCTTCGGCGGCGACCCCGTCCGCGCGTGGGTCTCGCGGCCCGCGGGCACCGCCGACCAGGACCTGCCCGTCGTGGTCGAGTTCCTCGGGTACGGCGGCGGCCGCGGCCTGCCCGGCGAACGGGTGTCCTGGGCGCTCGCGGGCTTCGTGCACGTCGTGATGGACACGCGCGGACAGGGCAGCGGCTGGGGCTCCGGCGGCGACACCCCCGACCCGCACGGCTCCGTGCCGCACGTCGGCGGGTGGATGGCGAGCGGGGTCGACGCCCCGGCGAACCACTACTACCGCCGGGTCTTCACCGACGCGGTACGGCTCGTCGAGGCGGTCCGCACGCTCCCCGGTGTCGACGCCGACCGGGTCGCGCTCACCGGCGGCAGCCAGGGTGGCGGGATCACCCTCGCGGCCGCGGCCCTGGTGGAGGCGCACGTCGGCCCCCTCGTCGCGGTGCTGCCCGACGTCGCGTTCCTGTGCGACTGGGAGCACGGCACCGACGTCGCGGTCGGCGGCCCCTACCTCGAGCTCGCCACGTACCTGTCCGTCCACCGCGACGACGCCGACCGGGTCTGGGACACGGTCGCGTACTTCGACGGCGTGCACTTCGCCGAGCGCATCACCGCGCCCGCACTGTTCTCGGTGGCGCTCATGGACGACGTCGTGCCGCCGCGGACGACCTTCGCGGCGTACAACGCGCTCGGCTCGACCGACCACGAGATCGCCGTGTACCCGTACAACGGCCACGAGGGCGGCGGCTTCCGCCACTGGGAGCGCCAGGTGGCGTTCCTGCGCGAGCGCCTCTAGCCAGGCGACCGGCTCGGCCGGCCCGCGCGGCCGGGCACCCGCCATCTGCCACCGGGACTGCGGCTCAGCGCCCGAGCAGCTGCGCGACCGCGTCCACGACGACCTGGCGGCGGCGCGCGGCCACCACGGCCGACACCGTGCCGGTCGCCTCGGGCGGCAGCGTCGCCCAGACCCCGGCGAGCTGCAGCACGAGCGCGAACAGCACCGCCGGCCGGAACGACCGCGGCAGCACCCCGGCACGCTGCGCACGCTCGACCTCGGCGACCGCGGCCTCGTGGCGCTCGACGAGCGCGGGCACGACGGCGTCCGCGCGCTCGAGCCGCTGCCAGGTCGCGAGGCGTGCGACCCACGGCCGCTCGACGAGCGCGTCGTGGAGCCGCCCCGCCCACGCCGGCAGGTCGTCGGTGTCGAGCGGCACGGCGTCGTGCAGGCCGCCGAGCTCCTGCACGAGGAGCGCGTCGAACAGCCCCTCCTTGCCCCCGAAGTAGTGGAAGACCTGCGCCTTGTTGCTGTCCGCCGCGGCGGCGAGCCGCTCGACACGGCCCCCCGTCGGGCCGAGGGCGGCGAACTCGTCGCGGGCGGCCTCGAGGATGCGTGCACGCATCGCGTCGGCGGCAGGGGGCGTGAAGCGGGCCATGGGACCACGGTACCGACCCGACGGACGTCACCGTCGCGACGTGGTGACCGGACGACGAACGGGAGGCCCGTGGCGCCGTCGCCACGGGCCTCCCGTTCCGTCGTGTGGTCGCGTCCGCTACTCGGCGGCGTCGTCCTCTTCGGGGTTGAAGTGCGACTCGTCGCCGGCGAAGCCGGCCGCGACGCCCTCCGGGTGGTCGGGGATCGTCCCGTCCTCGCCGAGGCCGTCGGGCTTCGGCGTGCCCTCGGGGTCGTTGGTCGGTTCGCGGGTGACGTCGGCGTCGGACATGGCGTGCTCCTTCAGCTGAGGGGTCTCACACGCTACTCACGCTCCCCGTGACGGGCGGTGGGCGTGCGCGGAGCGGCCGGCGCGTGCCGTCAGACGCGCTCCCAGGTGACCACCCGCCGGTCGGCGAGGGACACCTCGCGGACCGGACCGGTCACCCGCACGACCGCACGGTCCGTCGCCGAGCCGGGGACCTCGTACCGGACCGGCCCGTCGCCGGACGCGACGATCCCACCCGTCGGCACCGGGCCTCCCGGCCGGGACGCCGCCGCGTCGGACGCGACCCAGACCTGCACGTCACCCGGTTCGACCACCTTGCGCATCGCGCGGTCGGTGAAGCCGAACCGCTGCACCGGCACGTCGAAGCGGACCCGGGCGGACGCCCCCGCGGCGAGTGCGACGCGTGCGTAGCCGAGCAGCTGCACGACCGGACGCGTGACCGACGCCTGGACGTCGTGCCCGTAGAGCTGCACGACCTCCGCGCCGTCGCGTGTCCCCGTGTTCCGGACCGTGACCGTCGCCGCGAACGCCCCGTCGGTGGTGACCGTGTCGTCGACCACCAGGTCCTCGTACGCGAAGGACGTGTACGTCAGGCCGAAGCCGAACGGTCGGACCGGCGTCGAGTCGGTCGCGGTGACGTCCGACGGACCGCCGAGCCGCGGGTGCAGGTACGAGTACGGCTGCGCCCCGGCCGAGCGCGGCAGCGACACGGGCAGGCGCCCGGACGGTTCCGCGCGACCGGTGAGCAGGTCGGCGATCGCGAGGCCGCCGCCCTCCCCGGGGAAGAACGCCTGGACGACCGCGGCCGGCTTCGGCTGGTCCCCGTCGAGGGCCCAGCCGATCGCGTACGGGCGCCCGGTGAGCAGCACGACGACCGTGGGGGTGCCGGTGGCGACGACGGCCTCGACGAGCTCGCGCTGCACGCCGGGCAGGTCGAGCGACTCGGAGTCGTTGCCCTCCCCCACCGTGCCGCGTCCGAACAGGCCGGCCTGGTCGCCCACGACGACGACCGCGACGGCGGCGTCCTGTGCGGCGGCCACGGCGTCGGCGAACCCGGAGCGGTCGTCGCCCTCGACCTCGGCGCCCGGTGCGTACCGGACGGCGTCGTCGCCGAGGACGTCCCGCAGGGCCTCGAGGACGGTCGGGATCGCGAAGCCGAGCGGCAGGCCGGGGTGCGTCGCGAGCACGTGGTTCGCGAAGGAGTAGCAGCCCTGCAGGGCCTCCGCGCGGTGGGCGTTCGGGCCGATCACCGCGACGGGGCCCCGCGGGGCGGCAGCGGTGTCGGCGGCGTTGCTGGTACCGGTGGTGGTGTCGGCCCCGCGACCGGCGTCGCCGTCGCCGCCGCCGCCGGCGGCGACGGCGGGACCGAGCGGCAGGACGCCGTCGTTCGACAGCAGCACGAGCGACTCCGCCGCGAGCCGACGGGCCAGCGCCTGGTGCTCCGGCGAGTCGAGGTCGATCCCCGTGGGGGGCTCCCCCGCGAACGCGTCCGGTTCGAGCAGGCCGAGCCGCTCCTTCTGCCGGAGCACGCGCAGCACGGCACGGTCCACGAGTGCCTCGTCGACCTCGCCGCTCCGCACCCGCTCGACGAGGGGGGCGAGGTACGCGTCGCCGGTCGGCAGCTCGACGTCGATCCCGGCCGTGAGGGCCATCGCCGCCGCCTCGCCGCGGTCCCGGGCCACGCCGTGCATGACCTCGAGGAACGCGACCGAGAAGTAGTCCGCGACGACCGTGCCGTCGAAGCCGAGCCGACCACGCAGCAGGTCGGTGAGCAGCGCGGGGTCCGCGGCGACGGGCACGCCGTCCACCTCGGCGTAGGAGTTCATCACGCTGCGGGCGCCGCCGTCGAGCAGCGCCATCTCGAACGGCGGCAGGAACACGTCCGCCACCTCGCGCGGTCCGGCGTGCACGGGTGCGTGGTTCCGACCGGCACGTGAGGCCGAGTAGCCGAGGAAGTGCTTGAGGGTCGCGTCGACCCCGGCGCTCTGCACCCCGCGCACGTAGGCGGTGCCGACCGTCCCGACGAGGTACGGGTCCTCGCCGATGCACTCGTCGACCCGTCCCCAGCGGGGGTCGCGGACGACGTCGAGCACGGGCGCGAGGCCCTGGTGCACGCCGAGCTCGCGCATCGACCGGCCGATCACCGCGCCGACCTGCTCGACGAGCTCCGGGTCGAAGGACGCGCCCCAGGCCAGCGGCGTCGGGAACGTCGCGGCCTGCCACGCGGCGAGCCCGGTGAGGCACTCCTCGTGCACGAGCGCGGGGATCCCGAGCCGGGTCTCGCGCTGCAGGCGGCGCTGTTCCGCCCACAGCCACGCGGCCCGCTCGTCCGGTTCGACCGGCCGGGTGCCGTACACGCGGGTGTACTGCCCGAGGCCGTGACGCGTGGTCTCGGCGAGGGTCTGCCCGTCCTGCGCGGCCGCCATCTCGCCCTGCATGGGGGCGACGACGCCGTTCTGGTCGAGCCAGTAGCCGACGAGCTGCGCCGTCTTCTCCTCGAGGGTCATCGCGGCCAGCAGCGCGGTCGCGCGGTCGGGGGCCGTCGCGTCGTCGACGCGGGTGGCGTCGGACGGGAGGCCCGTGGCGGCGCCGCCACGGGCCTCCTGTCCGTCGGTCGGGTGCGTGGTCGAGTCGAGCGTCGTCACCCCTTCACCGCCCCGGTCAGGCCGCCCACGATGCGGCGCTGGAACACCGCGAAGAAGACGAGCGCGGGGATCATCGACAGCGACGTGAACGCGAGCACGCGGGCGGTGTCGACCGAGTACTGGGACGAGAACGCCTGCACGCCGAGGGGCAGCGTGTACGCCGACGAGTCGTTGAGGATGAACAGCGGCAGCAGGTAGCTGTTCCAGCTCCCGATGAAGGCCAGGATGCCGACGGTGACGACACCGGGCAGCGACAACGGGACGACCATGCGGAAGAAGAACCCGAGCCGGCTGGCACCGTCGATGGCGGCCGCCTCCTCGAGCTCGTCGGGGATCGCCTTGAGGAACGGCACGAGGATGATCACCGTCGTCGGCAGCGCGAACGCGATCTGCGGCAGGATCACCCCGGCCAGGTTGTTCGTCAGACCGAGGTCCTTGACGAGCAGGTACAGCGGCGTGATCGCGACCGTGATCGGGAACATGAGTCCCGCGGCGAAGAGCGCGTAGAGCGCCCCGCTGCCGCGGAAGCGGTAGCGGGCGAGGACGAAGCTCACCATGAGCCCGAGCACGACGACGCCGACGGTCGTCGTGACGCCCGCCACCACCGAGTTGCCGAGCTGCTGCCAGAAGACGCCGCTCGACAGGACGTCGAGGTAGTTGCCGACGTTCCACGGTGCGGGCAGACCGGCCGGGCTCGCCGTGATCTGCGCGTTGGTCCGGAAGCCACCGAGCACGATGTACGCGACCGGGCCGATGCACACCGCGATGAACAGCAGCGCGATGAAGTACGTGCCGAGGTTGCGCTCGCGCCCGACGGGCCCGGAGTCGCGCGGACGGCGGCGCGGTGCGACGAGGGAGGCGGTGGCGGTCATCGGGTGGCCTTCTCGGTGAGGGCGCCGGCGGTGTCGCGGCGCAGGACGAACCGCTGGTAGACGAGGGCCACGACCAGCGAGATGAGGAAGATCACCACGGCGACGGCGTTGCCGTACCCGTAGTTGCCGGAGAGCCGGCCGTTCGCGACCATGTACGTCGCCATCGTCGAGGTCCCCGCGGTCGAGGCGATGTACTGCCCCCAGATGATGTAGACCAGGTCGAACAGCTGGAGCGATCCGATGATGGACAGGAACGCCCAGATGCGGATGGTCGGGCCGAGCAGCGGCAGCGTGATGCGACGCTGGATCTGCCAGTAGCCGGCGCCGTCGAGCTGGGCGGCCTCGAACAGCTCCTCCGGGATGCTCTGCAGGCCGGCGAGGAACAGGATCACCGCGAAGCCGATGTACTTCCACGAGATGATCGCCAGCAGCGTCCAGAGCGCGATGTCCGGGTTCGACAACCAGTCGGCGCGCAACGCCCCGAGGCCGACGGACTGGAGCAGGTCGTTCACGGCGCCGCTCGACTGGAGCATCAGGCTCCACCCGGTGCCGACGATCACCTCGGAGATGACGTACGGCACGAAGATGAGCACGCGGATCAGGCCCCGGCCGCGGATCCGCTGGTTGAGCAGGAGCGCCAGGATGATCGCGATCGGCCCCTGCACGACGAGCGAGCCGATGACGATGAACAGGTTGTGCCACAGCACGCCCCGGAAGTCCGGGTCGGTGAAGATCACCGTGTAGTTCTGCAGGCCGACGAAGTCGGTGGGGGTGCCGTAGCCCTGCCACTTGTAGAAGCCGTAGTACGCGGCGAGCACCACGGGCAGGATGACGAACCCGACGAACATGATCGTCGCGGGTCCGGCGAGCAGGGCGATCTCGACCCGCTTGCGGACGTCGGCGGCCGGCTTCGCGCGGCCCCGGCCGGCCGGGGCCGACGGCGTACCGTCGACCCCGGTCAGGTCCTTCCCCGTGTCCGTCCGCGCACCGGGGCGGGACGGACGGGGGGCGACTGAAGTGGCCATCGGTCGGGTCAGCCCTTCGCCGCGGCCTGGTTGACGGTCTTGACGATGTCCGCCACGTCACCCTTGCCGGCGAGCAGGTTCACGACGCTCGTGTTCAGCGCGTTGCCGACGTTCTGGCCGTAGAGCGTGTCGAGGTAGTTCGACACGTACGGGGCCTTGTTGTAGGCGGCGAGGACGCTCTTCAGGTAGGGCTCGGTGACGACGGACTGCGCCGACTCGTTCGCCGGGATCGCGTTGAACGCCTTGTAGTAGGCCTCCTGCACGGGCTTCTCGGTCATGTAGTTGAGGAACTCCGTGCACTCCTTCTTCGGCGCCTCGGCCGAGCACGAGTACCCGTCGACCGCACCCATCATCGATCCCGGGGCGCCCTTGCCGCCGGAGACCTCCGGGAACGGGAAGAAGCCGAGGTCGGCGAGCGGCTTGCCGTCCGGGGTGAGCGAGGAGATCACACCCGGGTCCCACGCACCCATGAGCTCCATCGCGGCCTTGTGGTTCGCGACGAGGCCGGCCGAGCTGCCGGCGCCCTGCTGGGCGGCCGTGGTGAGGAAGCCGTCGTTGAACGGCTTCGTGTCGAAGAACGCCTTCGTGTCCTCGCCGGCCGCCTTCCAGCAGCTGTCGGTGAACTTCAGGTCCTTCGCGGTGTCGTTCAGCGTCGAAGCGCTGCAGGCGCGGAGCGCGAAGTTGTAGTACCAGTGCGCGGCCGGCCAGGCGTCCTTCGCGCCGACGGCGACCGGCTGGATGCCCGCGGCCTTGAGCTTGGCGATGTCGGCGTTCAGCTCGTCCATCGTGGTGGGGGTGCCCTCGATGCCGGCCTGCTTGAAGAGGTCCTGGCTGTACCAGATGCCCTCGGGGTTGACGTCGACGGGCATCGCGTAGGTCTTGCCGTCTAGCTCGTAGCCCTTGAACGCACCGGCGCTGATCTCGGTCTTGGCGTTCTTCCCGATCGAGCCGGAGATGTCCATGAGCTGCCCGGCCTTGGCCATCGCGGCCATCTTGCCGCCGCCGCGCTGCAGGAACACGTCCGGGGCGGACCCGGAGTTCAGCGCCGTCTGCAGCTTGCCGTCCAGGTCCTCGTTCTGGATCGCCTGGATCTTGATCGTCACGTTCGGGTGGGACTTCTCGAACGCCGCGACGGTGTCCTGCCAGAAGGCCTTGCCCGGTCCCGTGGTCGAGTTGTGCCAGAAGGTCATCGTGACCTTCCCGTTGCTGTCTGCCGCGTTGCCGCCCGCGGAACAGCCCGCTGCGGTGAGTGCGGTGGCCCCGATCAGCGCGATGGCTGCGGCGGCCCGGATCTTCCTCGTCATCGTGGAACTCCTGGTGTGTCGTCGTCGTTGACAGGCGCGACATCGAATGCCGCTGCGGAGAGCGTGCCAGGTGCTCGCGGTCCTTGTCAATCGTTATCGATAACGTTTTCTATCCGTGGTGCGGACCCCGTCACCGGCCCTCTGCGGCGGTACGGTGAGCACATGCAGACCGTCCTCGACACCCCGCCCGGGCCGGGCCGGGTCACGATCGCGGACGTCGCGCGCGCCGCCGGGGTCTCGATCCCGACGGTCTCGAAGGTGATCAACAACCGCGACGGTGTGGCCCAGGCGACGATCGTCCGCGTGCAGGAGGTCGTCGAGCGCCTGGGCTACGAGACGTCCCTCGTCGCCCGGAGCCTGCGCAGCTCCCGGACGAACGTGATCGGCATCCTCGTGACCGAGTTCGAGCCGTTCTCCACCGAGCTCCTCCGCGGGGTCTCGGCCGCGACGACCGGCACCGGGTACGAGCTGCTCGCCTACGCCGGTCTGCTCACCGGGTCGAGCCGACCGGGGTGGGAGCGGCGTTCGCTCTCGCGTCTGTCCGGCACCCTGATCGACGGTGCGATCGTGGTCACGCCGTCCGTCGCGCTCTCCGGGGCGTCGATCCCCGTCGTCGCCATCGACCCGCACACCGGGCCGGAGGGACACGCCACCGTCGACACCGACAACGCGGCGGGCGCCCGGCAGGCCGTCGACCACCTGCTCGGCCTCGGCCACACCCGGATCGCCCACCTGAGGGGCCGCGACGACCTCGCATCGTCGCAGCTGCGCGAGGCGGGGTACCGGTCGGCCCTGGCGGCGGCCGGGATACCCGTCGACGAGCAGCTCGTCCGCGCCGGCGACTACCAGGAGGAGCGCTCGGCCGCTGTCGCGCACGACCTGCTCACCCTGGCCGACCGTCCGACCGCGGTGTTCGCGGCGAACGACTCCTCGGCGATCGGTGTCATGCACGCCGCCGAGGCGCTCGGGCTCCGCGTCCCCGAGGACCTGTCGGTCGTGGGGTTCGACGACGTCCCGCAGGCCTCCACGACCACGCCGCCGCTGACCACGGTCGCGCAGCCGCTGGTCGACCTCGGCGCGAGTGCCGTGTCGATGCTGCTCGGCATGCTCCGCGGCGAGCCCACGAGCGACCACGTCCGCCTGCCCACGACCCTGCGCGTGCGGAGCACCACGGCGCCCGTCCCGCGCTGAGGCGCGGCCGGCACCGGCGCCGGCCGGCGCCGCGCGGGACAGGGTCGTGGGCGCTCCGCACGCGCAGGGTCG
>NZ_MCIG01000065.1 GCF_001705035.1 Curtobacterium sp. UCD-KPL2560
GGGGTGGGGGTCGGGGTCCCCCGGTTCGGGTCGTTCGGGTCCATGCGCTGAAGATCGCGCCGCAGTCGATGAACGAGCCTCGGGAGACCGGGTCCCGGGACTCCGGTTCGTTCAGGAGCGGTACCAGGATGTCGTGGCCGACCTGTCGCGGTCCGTGCCGGTACGACCGGCCGTCGTCGCCGTCGCGGCCGCCACCTGGTGGTTCGTGCTCGTCGTCGTCGCCGTCGTGCTGAGCTTCCTCCCCGCCGCCCGTCCGTGGTTCCCACCGCTCCCGCGACGTCCCCGGGAGCAGCCGCCCCGCACCGTCGGCTGGGACCCGGAGACGGGCGAGCGCATCGTCGAGCGGACAGACGGCACCTCGCCCTCCTGACAGCGCCGCGCACGGTTGCTATGTTCGGCCGCACAACAAATCCGGGACGACGGTGTCCGGGAGGGTGACGGCGGAGGAGCCGCGGACATGCACGGAGCACAGCAGCAGGCGGTCGCGCACCGCACCGGCACGGCGACCCTGACCGTCGTCGACCGCGACGGCGCTCCGGTGCCGGACGTCGACGTGACCGTCGAGCAGACCGGGCATGCGTTCGGGTTCGGCAACATCGGCTTCGACTTCGTCGGACTCGCGAACGACGAGGTCGACGGCGACGAGCGGGACCGGCTGGAACGGCTCGCCGACCTGTACACCGACGTGTTCACGACGGCGACCCTGCCGTTCTACTGGGGCCGCTTCGAACCCGAGCGCGGTGCACCCGACACCGCCCGCCTGCAGACGACGGCACGCTGGTTCCGGGACCGCGGCGTCGCCCTGAAGGGCCACCCGCTCGTCTGGCACACCGTGCAGCCCGACTGGCTCCTCGGGCTGCCGCTCGACGAGGTCGAACGGTTGCAACGGGAGCGCATCCGCCGTGAGGTCGGGGACTTCGCCGGCCTGGTCGACACGTGGGACGCGATCAACGAGGTCGTCATCATGCCGGTCTTCGCCAACGGCGACAACGCGATCACGCCGCTCGCCCGGGCGAAGGGCCGCATCCCGACGATCCGGATGGCGTTCGAGGAGGCCCGTGCCACGAACCCGCACGCCACCCTGCTGCTCAACGACTTCGACCTGTCGAGCGCGTACGAGTGCCTGATCGAGGGGGTCCTCGAGGCGGGGGTGCAGGTCGACGCGATCGGCCTGCAGACCCACATGCACCAGGGCTACCGGGGCGAGGAGGCGATGCTCGCGATGGTCGACCGCTTCGCCCGGTACGGCCTGCCGCTGCACCTGACCGAGACCTCGCTCGTCTCGGGCGACCTCATGCCCGCCGACGTCGTCGACCTCAACGACCACCAGGTCGACTCGTGGCCGTCCACGCCCGAGGGCGAGGCCCGTCAGGCCGACGAGGTCGAACGGCACTACCGCAGCCTGGTCGGGCACCCGGCCGTCGAGGCGGTCACCTACTGGGGCATCACCGACGCGGGCGCCTGGCTCGGTGCGCCGATCGGGCTCGTGCACGCGGACGGGACGCCGAAGCCGTCGTACGAGGCGTTGCGCCGGCTCGTCAAGGACGAGTGGTGGACGGGGCCGACGGTGCTGCGCACCGACGAGCGCGGGCAGGTGCGGGTGCACGGGTTCCGGGGTGGCTACCGCGCGGCCGTGCGCGGCACGGCGACGGACTTCGCGATCGGGCGGCAGGCGACGGAGGTCGCGGTCACGGCGTGACCCGGTGTCGGACGGGAGGCGCGGTGCGGGCCCGCCACGCGCCTCCCGTCCGGCAGCCGGTCACCCGGGCGGCGTCACCGGTCCGGTGGCCGCGGAACCGGCTCACCGCCGCGTGTACCGGTGCTCCGGCCGCCCCGCCGCCCCGTACCGCAGCTGCATCGTCACCGTCCCGTCCGCGGTGAGCTGCGCCAGGTACCGCTGCGCCGTCGCCCGGGACACCCCGATCGCGCCGGCGACCTCGGCGGCCGACCGCTCGACCTCGGCGGAGAGATGCTCGAGCACGAGCGCCGCGGTCGCCGCACGGGAGGGGGACGCCCCGCCGCCGTCCCCGGCGTGCAGGATCCGGAACGCCCGCTCGACGGCCTCCTGGTCGAGGGTGGCCCGCTCGTCGAGCACGTTCCGGGAGCGCGCGTACGCCCGGAGCCGCTCGGCGAGCACGCCCGACCCGAACGGCTTGATGAGGTACGCGAGGGCCCCGTGCCGCATCGCCCGGCGCACGGTCCCGGCGTCCGAGGCGGCGCTGAGCACGAAGGCGTCCGTGTCGACCGCCCGGAGCAGGTCGATCCCGCTGCCGTCGGGCAGGTAGACGTCGACGAGCACGAGGTCGACCGGTGTGCTCGCGAGGACCGACCGCGCGGCGGCGATCGTCCCGACCGGGTCGAGCGCCCGGAAGCCCGGGACCTGGTCGACCTGGCGTCGGTGCAGCTCGGCGACGTGGAAGTCGTCGTCCACCACGAGCACGGTCGCGTCGTCGGTCACGGTCGCACCACCCCTTCGAGTCGGGCGCAGAACACCGCGCCGTGGTCGTCCCCGCCCGCCGAGGCGAGCCACACGTCCCCGCCGCGCCGGCGGGCGACCTCCCGCGACAGGGGGAGCCCGATGCCCCACCCGTGCGCCCGGTCCGGGTCGGGACCGCCCTGGTCGCCGGTCGCTGCCGCGTCGACGACGGGGGACCGCCGCGCGAACGGGTCCACCCCGTCGGCGACCCCCTGACCGGAGTCCATCACCGACAGGTGCAGCACCGCGCCGTCGTCGAGCACCTCGACCTCGACCCACGGCGTCGGGTCGTCGCCCTGCAGTGCCGCGGTCACGGCGTTGTCCACGAGGTTGCCGAGCACGGTCGTGCAGTCGCCCGGGTCGGTGACGGTGCCCTGCACGAGCGTCTCGGCGCCGATCCGCAGGAGCACCCCGCGCTCGGCCGCCTCGACGCCCTTCGCGCCGAGGAACGCCTGCAGGTACGGCTCGGTCAGCCGGTCGGCGTGCTGCACCGGGTAGCGCAGCGGCCCGCGCTCCTGCACGTCGGCGAGGTAGGAGCGGGCACGGCCGGTCTCGCCGAGGTCGAGCAGTCCGGCGATCGCGTGCAGGCGGTTCGCGAACTCGTGCCGCTGCGCGCGCAGGGCCTCGGTCAGCGAGCCGACCGCGTCGAGCCGCCGGGACAGCGCCTCGACGTCGGTGCGGTCCCGCAGCACGGCGACGCGGCCGAGGTCGACCCCGTCGCGGGTGACCGAGCGGACGTCGACGAGCAGCACGCGGGTGCCGGCGACGACGGTCGTGCTCGACGGGACCGAGGCCCCGGGGTCGAGCGCGGCCGCGAGGCCGACGGGCAGCGCGAGCTCCCGCACCGGCCGACCGACCGGGTCCGCCAGTGCGAGCAGGCGCGCGGCCTCGGGGTTGCAGACGGTCACGGTGCCGTCCGGCCGCGTCGCGAGCACGCCCTCGTCGACCCCGCCGAGCACGGCCTGCTGGTTCTGCACGAGCGTCACGAGCTCCTCGGGCTGCACGCCGAGCGTCAGTCGGACGAGCCGTCGACGCAGCAGCAGCGAGGCGACGAGCCCGAGCAGCACCGCCGCGACGGCGGCGCCGACGACCGGCACGCTGTCCTCGACGAGGGTGTCGTAGACCCGGTCGCGCGTGAAGCCGACGCTCACCTCGCCGACGACCCCGGCGCCCGGCCGGGAGGCGCGGCTCGGGTCCGCCCCGTCGGCCCGGTCCCCGTCGGCGCGGGTCGCGTCCGCTCGGGTCGCGTCCGCTCCGGGCGCGTAGACGGGGACCTTCGCGCGCGCCGACTCCCCGAGGGTGCCGCGCGCCCACGACACGGTCTCCCGGCCGCGGAGCGCCGCGTCGGGGGAGGTGCTCACCATCTCGCCGATGCGGTCCGGGTCGGGGTGCGCCAGCCGGACGCCCCGGTCGTCGGTCACCACGACGAAGAGCGCACCGGTCCGCCGCTGCGCGGCGAGGGCCGCCTGCTGCACCGGTCCGTCCGCGAGCGCCGTGCGGTCGAGGGCCGTGCCGTCGACGCTCAGACGGGCCACCGCGGTGCGCACGTCGTCCTGGGCGGCGACGCTCTGCGCGATCGCGAGCGCGGTGCCCTCGGCGGCCCGTTCGAGCCGGGCGACCTCGACGCGGACGAAGACGGCGCTCGTGAGCAGGACGACCGCGACGACCACGACCAGCTGCAGCACCAGCACCTGGGTGGCGAAGCGGAGCCGGGGGCGGCGCCGTGAGCGGTCGTCGGTCACGGACCACAGCGTACGGAGCGCGCGCCGACCCGCGTGCGCAGAACGCGCAGAACGCGGTCAACGCGCGATGGTGGGCCAACGCGCAGAAGCGCGCCGCGCCTCCAGGCCGGGTCGTAGGTTGCCCCAACTGCTCGACACGGACGAAGGAGTCCCGATGCTCGTCATCCTCGGCTACGCGATGATCGCGGCGTTCATGGTGCTCATCATGACGAAGCGCATGTCGCCGATGCTCGCCCTGATCATCGTGCCGACCGTCTTCGGACTGTTCGCCGGGGCCGGGCTGGGCCTCGGCGACATGGTGATGAAGGCGATCGGCACGCTCGCCCCGACCGCGGCGCTGCTCATGTTCGCGATCATGTACTTCGGGCTCATGATCGACGTCGGCCTGTTCGACCCGCTCGTGCGGTTCATCCTCAAGGTCACCGGCAACGACCCGGCGAAGATCGTGCTCGGGACCGCGTTGCTCGCCGGCGCGGTGTCGCTCGACGGCGACGGGTCGACGACCTTCATCGTGGTCACCGCGGCGATGCTGCCGATCTACCTCAAGCTCGGGATGAGCCCGGTCGTGCTGACCTGCGTCGCCGGCCTGACGAACGGCACGCTGAACATCGTGCCGTGGGGCGGGCCGACCGCCCGTGCGGCCGCGGCGTTGAAGATCGAGCCGTCGGAGATCTTCGTGCCGCTCATCCCGTCGCTCGTCGTCGGGCTCGTGCTGTGCTTCGTCTTCGCGTGGACGATGGGGCTCCGGGAGCGCAAGCGGCTCGGGCTGATCGAGTTCACCGAGTCGCTCCGCACCGAGCGCCGTGCCGAACGGACACCCGCGGGTGCCGGGTCCCGCGTGCTCGCGGCCGTCGGTGGCACCGGCGGGGGCATGTTCACGAGCCCCACGGTCGCGCTCGGCCTGCGCGGCGGCAAGGCCGACGGGCGGCGGGCGGACGGCGAGGGCGTCGACGGGATCGACGACGACGCGACCGGCGTCGACCAGGCCGCCGGTGGTGGCTCGTCGCTCGCGGCCACCATGCTCGACCCGGACCGTCCCACGCTCCGCCCGGGGCGCATCTGGGTGAACCTCGCGCTGACCGTCGTGGTCATGGTCGCCCTCGTCACCGGGCTGCTGCCGCTGGCGTACGTGTTCATGGTCGGCACGGCGATCGCCCTGCTCGTGAACTTCCCGCAGCTCAAGCAGCAGACCGCGCAGATCGTGGCGCACGCGCCGAGCATCGTCGGCGTCGTGTCGATGGTGTTCGCCGCCGGGGTGCTCATCGGTGTGCTCGACGGCACCGGGATGGTCGCGGCGATGGCGGACTGGCTGGTCGCGGTGATCCCCGACTCGATGGGGCCGTACCTCGCGGGCATCACCGGGGTGTTGAGCATGCCGCTCACGTTCTTCATGAGCAACGACGCGTTCTACTTCGGGATCCTGCCGGTGCTGTCCGAGAGCGCCGCCGCGTTCGGGATCACGCCCGCCGAGATGGCGCGGGCCTCGGTGGTGGGGCAGCCCGTGCACATGCAGAGCCCGCTCGTGCCGGCGATCCTGCTGCTCGTGTCGCTCGCGAACGTCAACCTCGGCGACCACCACCGGAAGGTGCTGTGGCGCGCGGCGGTGGTGTCGGTCGCGATGCTCGTCGTGGCGGTGGTCGTGCGGGTCGTCCCGTTCGGCTGAGCCCGTCGCCGGCACCACGACGCCCCGCACACGCTGGTGTGCGGGGCGTCGTCGTGACCGGGTCAGGCCAGGTCGAGCGTGCGGCCGAACGTCCGGGTGACGGGCGGTCCGGCGAGCACGGCGCCGAGGGCCTCCGGAGCGCCCTCCGGGGTCGCACGCCACGCGACGTAGGCGTCGTGGTCGGCCGCGGTCGTCCAGCGCTCGAGCACGACCGCACGGGTCGGGTCGGCGTCGTCGAAGAGCACCTCGAGCGACTCGTTGCCGGCGAAGCCCGCCGTCTGGGCGAGGGTCTCGCGGACCGCGGCGTCGATCGCGTCCTGGCCGACGTCGTCGCGGAACCGGACCTCGAGGAAGACCGTCTGGGTCACGGGTGCACCTTTCGTCAGTGGCGGCCGCGCATCGGCCACCCGTCGAGCCAACCGCGGCCTCCCTCGTGGTGTTCCGAGGTGGCCGGACAGAACCCTTCCGCTGCAAGGTTTTCGGTGCTACGGTCACTCCACCTAGTAGCACTAGGTATTCGAGAGGCCCCAGGCCCCCGATGGCTCGAGGAGGAGTCATGTCGACACCGACGTCGAAGGAAGAACCGCAGACCGGTCTCGCCGGTACCGCGAACCCGCCGGTCACCGCAGCCGCCGGGGCGACGAGCTCCGACCCCGCAGCGGCATCGCGAGCGTTCTCGGTCGAGGGCCTCACGCAGTCCGTCAGTACGGTCCGCGTCGGCCCGAAGTACCTCTGGGCGCTCAGCCTCGCCCAGTTCGGTCTGTTCGCCGCGCTGCTCACCCCGGTCTTCGTGAGCATGTCGATCAAGGCGACGGTGCTCAACCCGGACAGCCCCGAGACGATCGTCGGCTCGGTCCTGCCGTTCGGTGCCCTCGGCGCCCTGCTCGCGAACCCGCTCGCCGGCGCACTCTCCGACCGCACCCGCACCCGCTGGGGTCGTCGCCGGCCCTGGATGGTCATCGGCGTCGTCGTCTTCGTCGCCGCGCTCGCGTGGCTGGCGTTCTCGCCGGACGTGTTGCAGCTCACCCTCGCGTGGGTCCTCGCCCAGGTCTCCGCCAACGCGGTCCTCGCCACCCTGACCGCGAGCTTCGCCGACAACGTGCCCGAGTTCCAGCGCGGCAAGGCGTCGAGCGTCATCGCCCTCGCGCAGAACATCGCGATCCTGGCCGGGCTCTACCTCGCCGTGTACCTGGTCGGCAACCTGCCGGTGCTCTTCATCGCACCGGGCGTCCTGGCCGTCGTCGTGATCCTCGTCTACTGCGTCGTGGCCCGCGACGAGCTCCCGACGACCACCAAGCCCTTCAGCTGGCTGACCCTCATCGCGTCGTTCTGGACGAACCCGATCAAGCACCCGGACTTCGGGCTCGCCTGGTGGGGGCGCTTCCTGATCACCTTCGGCACGTTCATGTTCACGACCTACCGCCTGCTCTACATCAAGGACCAGATCGGCATCGAGGACGTGGCCCAGGCCACCGCGACGGTCGCGTTCGGCGTCCTGCTCTACACGGTCGCCCTGCTCGTCAGCGCCGCGGTCTCCGGATGGGTGTCCGACCGCATCCGCCGCCGCAAGGTCTTCGTCTGGGGATCGACCGCCCTCACCGCGGTCGGCCTCGTGATCCTGGCGCACGTCGACTCGGTCGGCGGGTTCTACTTCGCCGAGGTCGTGCTCGGCTTCGCCTTCGGCATCTACGCCGCGATCGACACCGCGCTCGTGGTCGACGTGCTGCCCGACCCGGAGCGCCCCGGCAAGGACCTCGGCGTGATCAACATCGCGAACGCGCTGCCGCAGTCGCTCGCCCCGGCCGTCGGCCTGTTCCTGCTCGGCACCGGCGGCGGGCAGAACTACACGCTCATGCTCTGGGGTGCGGGCGTCGCGGTGCTCCTCGGGGCACTCGTGATCCTGCCCATCAAGAAGGTCCGGTGACCGCGCGCCGCTCGGCGTGAGCGGCGGACGGACGGGAGGCACGGTGCGGGACGGCACCGTGCCTCCCGTCCGTCGTGCGGTGCGGTGCGGGCCGGAGGCGGGTGGCGGGCCGGGTACGGCGCCTCCGGTCCGGCGCACGGTGCGGCCGGGAGGCGCGTGGCGGGCCGGGTACGGCGCCTCCCGTCCGTCAGGAGGTGCGGGACGGACGCAGGACGCTCGCGTAGACGTCGACCAGGTCGTCGACGCGCTGCTCGACGCGGCCGCGCGCCGCGACGAGCGCGCGGCTCGCGGCCGTGAGCGCCGCCGGGTCGTCGTGCAGGTGCCGGATCGTCGCGACGATCCCCGCGGCGTCCGGCGTCGGCGTCGTGAAGCCGCCGCCGTCGGGCACGACCTCGGCGAGGTCGGGGTCGCAGTGCACGACCGGCAGGCCGGTCGCGACGGCCTCGAGCATCACCATCGGCTGGTTGTCGAAGCCGGACGAGCTCGACACGAGCACGTGCGCGCGCCGCATCATCTCGAGGACCCGCGGGTGCGGCGTCGAGCCGTGCAGCGTCACCGGTCCACCCGCCGCCGCCCGGGCCACCGCCGCGCGCGAGACCCCGTCGCCGAGCACGTCGACGACGGTCCCCGGCGGGAACGAGCGCGCTGCCGCGACGAGGACCTCCGGGCGCTTCTCCGGCGACAGCCGGCCCACCCAGAGCACGCGGAGGGGCTCGTCGGGCTGCCTGGTCCGCTCGCGGGCGGGACCGAGGGCGTCGAGCACCGCGGGCTCGATGCCGTTCGTCAGGACCGACACCGGCGTGCGCACGCCCCGGTCGACGAGCTTGTCGGCGAAGTGCCGCGAGGGGACGAGCACGTGGTCGCTCGCCCGGGACTGCGCGAGCATGACCCGCCACATCCGCCGGGCGGTCCGCGTGCGGGTGTACGGGGTGTCCGCGCCGACCCGGATGCCGCGGTGGTCGACCTGGGCGGCGTGCAACCGGGCGAGGAGCACGGTCGTGAGCGCCGGCAGCGGGAGCACGTTCCGGGTGTAGACGTCGATCCGACCGTGCATGGTGTGGACGACGGGGAGCCCGAGGTCCTGCGCGGCGCGGATCCCGCCGAGCGCGGCGAACATCTCCGAGTGGGTGTGCACGACCTCGACGCCCCGGGCGGCGAAGGCGCGACGGAGCACGGCCCGGACGCGCCGGGGGGACCAGGCGAAGGGGTAGCCGTCGGGGCGGAAGGCGCGGGCGACGGGGAGGCCGACGACTGTGGGGCCCGGCGCGGTGGCGGGGTCGTGCGCGGCCGCGGGGCTGCCGTCGGCGGCTGTGTCGTGCCCGGCCGCGGAGTCGTGCCCGGCTGGGTCGTGCGCGGCGGGGTCGTGCCCGGCGGGGTCGTGCCAGGGGCCCGCCGGGTCGTCCGGGCAGAACACCGTCACCTCGTGGCCCGCGGTGGTCAGTGCCTCGGCCAGGGAGCGCACGGCGGTCTGCACCCCGCCGAGCGTCGGCAGGTAGTAGTCGGTGACGAGGGCGATCCGCACGCCCCGAGCCTAGGGGGAGCCCGGGCCGCCACCCGGGCGCGGACGGGGGGTACGCCTAGGATCGGTCGACATGGGGGAGCGGGCACTGGTGACCGGTGCGAGCGGGTTCGTCGGCGGGCACGTCGTGCGGACGCTGCGCGAGCACGGGTACCGGGTGACCGCGTCCGGGCGTCGTGCCGAGGCGCTGCCCGCCGGTGCCGTGCACGTCGGGGACCTCGACGACCTCGCGCACGCCGACGTCCCCGCCGACGTCGTGGTGCACTGCGCCGCACTGTCCTCGCCGTGGGGCCGGTGGGCGGAGTTCGAGCACGCGAACGTCACCGGGACGCGGAAGGTCCTCGAGTACGCGCGGCGCGTGGGCGCCCGGCGGCTCGTGCACGTCTCCTCGCCCGGGATCTACGCCGCACCCCGCGACCGGCTCGACATCTGCGAGGACCAGGTCGACCCGAGCCGGCCGATGAACCACTACATCCGCTCGAAGACCCAAGCCGAGTCGCTCCTGCGTGCCGCGGCGGCGGACCCGCGGAACCCCGAGGTCGTCGTGCTCCGGCCGCGCGGGGTCGTCGGGGCGGGCGACACCGGCCTGGTGCCGCGGCTGCTCCGGGTGCACGCGCGCGTCGGCGTGCCGGTGCTCGACGGCGGCCGGGGCCTCGTCGACCTGACGGCGGTCGAGAACGTGGCGCACGCGGTCCGGCTCGCGGCCGAGGTGCCCGGTGCCGCCGGGCTCGCCTTCAACGTGACGAACGACGACCCGAGGCCGTTCGTCGAGCTGCTCGACCAGCTGCTCACCGGACTCGGGCTCCCGCTGCGGCACCGACACCTGCCCGCGCGCCTGGTGTACGGCGTCGCCGGGGTGCTCGAGGCCGTGTGCGCGGTGCTGCCCGGCCACCCCGAGCCGCCCGTCACGCGGTACACCGTCTCGACGATCACCCACTCGCAGACGCTCGACGTCTCCCGGGCCCGGCGGGTGCTCGGGTACGAGCCGCTGGTGTCCCTCGACGACGCGCTCGCGAGCTACGCGTCGGTGCAGCGTGGTTGAGCACGACGCGGCGCCGGCCGGCGGAGTCGGCGCGGGCGACGGGGGCGGCGCGGGCGGGATCGGCACGCTGCACGCCTTCGCCTGTGGGCACACGACGCACGACGTCCACCAGCTGCTCCGCGGTGCCCCGCGGGAGCGCCGGGTGTTCCCCGCCGGCGTGTTCCTGTGGAGCGGCGGCGGGCGACGGGTCCTGTTCGACACCGGGTACGCGCCGCTGCCCTGGGCGACCGGCGTCGCGGGTCGGCTGTACCGTCGCCTGCTGCCCCCGGTGGTCCCGCCCGGGGCGACCCTGGCCGACGTCGTCGACACCGCGGCCGTGACCCACGTCGTGCTGTCCCACCTGCACCCCGACCACGTCGGCGGGCTCGCGGCCGTCCCGCACGCCCGGGTCCTGGTGAGCGAGGGCGTCCGGCGACGGATCGCGCACCCGCGCCTGCGGGACGGGGTGCTGCGCGGCCTGCTGCCGGCGGACCTGACCGACCGTCTCGAGGTCGTACCGGACGCCGCGTTCCGCCCCGGACGCGCCGGCCTCGCGGTCGCGGACCCGTTCGGCGACGGCGTGTACCGGCTCGTCCGCCTGCCCGGCCACGCCGACGGCCAGCTCGGCGCCCTCGTCGCCGACCGGGTGCTGCTCGCCGGCGACGCCGCGTGGTCGCGCGACCTGCTCGGGCGGGAGGGGGCACTCCGCGCCCTGCCCCGCGCGGTCGCGCACGACGCCGACGCCCAGCGCGACACCGCCCGGCGACTGCTCGACCTGGAGCGCGCGGGCACCAGACTGCTGTTCAGCCACGACGAGCACCCGGCGGGGGTCGACCTGCTCGTCGCGCACGACCGAGGGGGACCATGAAGCACTGCAGGATCACCGGGTGGGGCACGTCCCTGCCGGAGCGCGCCGTCACGTTCGGCAGCGGGGCACGGACCGTGACGCGGTACCGGATCGCCGACGACGTGTCGCACCTCGACATGCTCGCCGAGGCCGCATCCCGGGCGATCGTGTCGGCCGGCATCGACGCCGACGACCTCGACCTCGTCATCGCGGCCTGTGCCGCCGGGGTGCAGCCGATCCCGTGCACGGCCGCACTCGTCATGGAGCGCGTCGCGCCGGGTGCCCGTGCCGCAGCGCTCGACGTCGGGTCGACGTGCACGAGCTTCATCACGGCGCTCGACGTGGCCTCCCGCTACCTGGAGGACGGCGACCACGAGCGCGTGCTCGTCGTGTCCGGTGACGTCGGTTCCCGGTTCCTCGACCCGGCGCAGCGCGAGTCGGCCGAGCTGTTCTCGGACGCCGGGGCCGCGGTCGTGCTCACCCGGGGCGACGGCGGGCAGGGCGTCCTGTCCGCGCTGCAGCAGACCTGGCCCGCGCACGCGCACGACACCGAGCTGCGTGGCGGCCTGTCCCGCTTCCCGGCGCAGGCGTACGCCGCCGGGGACCCGGCCGACTACCTGTTCGACATGGACGGGCGGCGTGCCCTGATGGGGATGCTCGGCGTGCTGCCGGGGTTCTTCGAGCGGTTCTTCGCACGGAGCGGGCTGACCCTCGACGACGTCGACCTCGTCGTGCCGCACCAGGCCAGCGGGGCGCTCGGCATCGCGATGCGCCGGATCGGCATCCCGCCGGGCAAGTACGTCGACGCGGTCGCCGAGTACGGGAACATGGTGTCGTCGTCGGTGCCGTACACGCTGGCCCGGTGCCTGGACGACGGGCGGCTCGGGCCGGGCGACACCGTCCTGCTCTGCGGGACCGCGGCGGGCCTCACCGCGAACGCGCTGGCACTGCGGCTCTGACGCGCCGGCACTGCGGCTCCGACCTGCGCCGGCGCCGCGGTCGTGAGCGATGACGCACGCGCATCGCGGTGCTGCCCGCACGCACGACGACGCCCCCGCCGCGATCGCGACGGGGGCGTCCGATGACCCCTGATCCCCAGGTCACCGCTCGAGGTCGGGGCCGTCCAGCACCGGACGGCCCCGACGAGGTCAGCGCGCGGTGCGACCGGCGCGGGGCAGGAGGAGGCCGAGCACGATCATCGCGACGGCGAGCACGGCGTGCAGCACGTTGTCGGCGCTGTTCAGCGGCACGAAGTTCGCGCCGCCCATCATGCCGGCGGTGAAGAGGCCGTAGACGAAGAGCACGAGGTAGACGATCCCGCCGACGAGCAGGTAGAGCCGTGCGCCCGTCGCGGTGCGGGCCGCGAGGAGCCCGACGACGCCGAACAGCAGGTGCACGATGTTGTGGAGCACCGACACCTGGAACAGGCCCAGGAGGAGTGCCATCGAGCCGTGGCCCGCCATCGACATCGAGCCCATGTCCATCGTGAGGCCCGGGATGAAGCCGGCGATGCCGACGATGAGGAAGACGACTCCGAAGACGAGGGCGCCCTTCTGCGTCAGCGTCGAGCCGTAGCCGGTGGTGCGCGTTGCTGCGTTGCTGGTCATGGTCGGTCCTTCCGAGTGCGGTGACGTGGTCCCGGCGCTGCGCTGAGGCAGCGCCGTCGTCGTGCAGGTTGTTCGGAGCACTCCCCGGGTCGGTTTGGGGTGGATCTCCAGCGGTTCTCCATGTGCGTCCTGGCGTCCTGGTCCGTCGCGGTGACGACGGATCACGGCACGGTGTCCTCCCGGGGGATGACGCCGGGGGTCCACCCTCCGGGGGACGCGCCGACCGGGCGCCCGGCAATAGCGTCGAGACCGTGATCGAGATCGAGCATCTTTCCAAGCGGTACGGCTCCAAGCTCGCCGTCGACGACGTCTCGTTCGTCGTGCGGCCGGGCAGCGTGACCGGCTTCCTCGGGCCGAACGGCGCGGGCAAGTCGACCACCATGCGCATGATCATGGGACTCGACCGGCCCACGTCGGGGCGGGCGACGGTGAACGGGCAGCCGTACACGTCGTTCCGCGACCCGCTCCGGCAGGTCGGGGCCCTGCTCGAGGCGAAGGCGGTGCACTCCGGGCGGAGCGCCTACAACCACCTGCTCGGGCTCGCGGCGACGCACGGCATCCCGAAGGCCCGCGTGCACGAGGTGATCGAGCTCACCGGCCTCGAGTCGGTCGCCAAGAAGCGCGTCGGCGGGTTCTCGCTCGGCATGGGGCAGCGCCTCGGCATCGCGGCGGCGCTCATCGGCGACCCGAAGACCCTCATCCTCGACGAGCCCGTCAACGGCCTCGACCCGGACGGTGTCGTGTGGGTGCGACAGCTCGCCCGCCGACTCGCCGCCGACGGCCGGACGGTGTTCCTGTCCAGCCACCTCATGAGCGAGATGGCGCAGACCGCCGACCGCGTCGTCGTGCTCGGCCGCGGGCGGGTCCTCGCCGACGCCCCGATCGACGAGTTCGTCTCCGGTGGCTCCGGGGGCGGTGGCAAGCGGACGCTCGTCCGGACGCCGCACCCCGACCAGCTGTTCACCGCGCTCGGCTCGGCGGCCTCGTCGATCACCCCGCGCGAGGACGGCGCGTTCGAGGTCGTCGGCCCCGACGCGCAGCAGATCGGCACCCTCGCCGCGCAGACCGGCGCGGTGCTCCACGAACTCACCCCGATGGGTGCGAGCCTCGAGGAGGCGTACATGGCCCTCACCAAGGACGACGTCGAGTACCGGGCGGAGGCCACCCGATGACCGCCACCGCGCTCGACTCCCGCGCCCGCATCGGCCTCGGGTTCCCCCGACTGGTCCGCAGCGAATGGATCAAGTTCCGCAGCGTCCGCTCGACCCTCTGGTGCTTCGCGATCCTCGTCGTGCTCACCGTCGGGATGGCCGCCCTGCTCGGCGCGCTCGTCGACCCCGAGCCCGGGAAGGTCCTCCAGGACGCGGCGAACCGGCAGGTCGTGAACATCGCCACGCTCAGCGTCGGCTTCACCGTGCTCGTCGTCGCGGTGCTCGGCGTCCTCATCATCACCGGCGAGTACACGACCGGGCAGATCCGGTCGACGTTCACGGCGGACCCCGGTCGTCTCGGTGCCCTGGGCGCCAAGGCCGTGGTGCTCGCCGTCGCCACCTTCCTGGTCAGCGCGGTGTCGACGTGGATCGGCGTCGCGATCGCGGTGCCGCTCCAGGCAGCGAAGGGCGTCGAGGCCGACCTCGCCGACCCGTCGGTGTTCCTGCCGATCCTCGGGGCCTCGGTCGACGTCACGATGATCGCGCTGCTGGCGTTCGCCGTCGGGCTGCTCGTCCGCTCGAGCGCCGGTGGCATCGCGATCACGCTCGGGCTCCTGCTCGTGGTCCCGATCATCCTGCAGCTCATGGGCAACCTGCTCGGCGCACAGTGGCTGCTCGACACCGCGGCGTTCCTGCCCGACGCGGCCGGCATGCGGCTCTACACCTACTCGGTGCCGCAGGTCGACGACGCGTCCGGGACGATCGTGCTGAGCGGTTGGGCCGCCTTCGGCGTCCTCGCCGCGTGGGTCGCGGCGGTCGCCGCGTTCGCGGTCACGGCCGCGAAGACGCGCGACGTCTAGGACGGACGCGACCCGCGGCCCGGTGCGGTGACCGCAGGACGCAACGGGAGGCGCGGTGCCAGCTGGTACCGCGCCTCCCGTTGCGTCCGTGCCCGCTCCGGGACGCGACGGATGCGACGGCCAACGCGACGCGCGCGTCAGCCGCGGTGGCCGAAGAGCGCCTGCAGGAGCCGCTGCACCGGGCCCGTCCGCTGCTGCGGCACGACCTGCACGCTGCGCGTGGGCATCCGGAACGCCAGGTCGTGCAGCATGTTCCGCTTCGACCCGTCCCAGTTCGCGAACAGGTACGAGCCGCCGATGAAGGACATGCTCCGCACCGGTGTGCGCTTCCACGAGTCGGCAGCGACGTAGTACCCGGCGTGCCCGGCGTGGATGTGGTCGATGACGGTGTCGACGTCGACGACGCCGGTCGTGGTCACGACGGCGGTGATGCCCGTACGGTCACGGGCGACGTACTCGATGAGGTGTTCGGTCACGGCATGCTCTTGGTCGGTCGGTCTGCTCGACCCGGCGCCACTGGGTGGGTGACGGCGGGGATGTCACGGGACCGCCGTTGCTCCCGACCAGGATGGTACGCCCCGGTGTGCCCGTGGTGTCCTGCTCAGCCGGGCAGCGCGGCCCGTGGACCGGAACGTCCGCCGCACCCGAGGAGCAGTGTGGGGACATGCGTCACTCCAGCCTCACCAGCACCACTCGTCCGGCCCGGACCGTCGGCGGGGTCCTGCTCGCGGCGGCGGCCGTGGCCACGCTCGCCGGGTGCTCCGGCGGGCCCGCGGCGACGCCGACCGCCACGACGACCCGGACCGTCACCGCGAGCCCCGCGCCGAGCACACCCGCCGCCGCACCGGCCGCGACGTCGAGCGCGACGCCGTCCTGCGGACCGTCCGACGGAGCCACGGCCGCCGCCCGGGCGATCGCCGAGCTGCCCCTGCCGGCCGGCCTCGAGTCGGCGCGGTGGGACCCCGCGACCGCCGACACCGCGCAGTACGACGGCTGCGCGGCGCTGTCCGCGGTGACGGTCACGGTCGCCGACGCCACCGGGAGCTCGCCCGTCGCGATCCTGCTGTTCCACGACGGCACGTACCTCGGCACCGCCACGAAGCTGCAGTACCCGTTCGAACCGACCGTGACCCGCACCTCCGACGCGGCCCTGCGCGTCGAGTACCGGTACGCCGGCCCGCAGGACAGCAACGCCGACCCGACCGGCCGGGCCACCGCGACCTACACGTGGGACGACGCCGCCGGCCGCGTCCGGATGACGGGCGAGGTGCCGCCGACGCCGTAGCACCTGGACCACGTCTCAGGCGGCCGCTCCCCGGCGGGCGGCGCAGCGGTGGGATGCTGGTCCGCATGCCCCTGTCCCGCCCGGCCGTCGCCGCCGCCCTGCCCGGGATCGCCCTCGCGCTCGTGATCGGGATCGTCGCGAGCCTGATCGGGCGTGCCGTGCCCGTCGTGGGCGGTCCGGTGCCCGCGGTCGTGCTCGGCGCCCTGGTCGGGTGGCTCGTCCGCCGTCGTGCCCACGAGGACGGGCGCGACGGTGCGACAGCCGGTGCCGCGGGCGACCTGGGCATCCTGCAGCCCGGCGTGAAGTTCGCCTCGAGCCGTGTCCTGCAGGCCGCCGTCGTGCTGCTCGGCGCGCAGCTGTCGATCGGCGAGGTCCTGCGCATCGGCGGCGAGACCCTGCCCGTGATGCTGACGACGCTCGTCGTCTGCCTCGTCGCCGCGTGGGGGATCGGCCGGCTGCTCCGGGTGTCGGGCGCGCTCCGCACGCTGATCGGCGTCGGCACCGGGATCTGCGGGGCCTCGGCGATCGCGGCCGTCACCCCCGTGATCGGTGCGGCGAGCGCCGAGGTCGCCTACGCGATGTCGACGATCTTCCTCTGCAACATCGCCGCGGTGTTCGTCTTCCCGGTCGTCGGCCACGCGCTCGGGCTCTCCCAGCACGCGTTCGGCGTCTTCGCGGGGACCGCCGTGAACGACACCTCGTCGGTCGTCGCCACCGCAACGGTGTACGGACGCCAGGCGACCGACACCGCGGTCGTCGTCAAGCTGGTGCGGACGCTCGTGATCATCCCGATCGTCGTCGGGCTCGCCGGACTGGAGGCCCGCCGCACCGCCCGCACGCAGCCCACGCCCGACACGGGGGAGCGTCGCGCCGGGGGCGTCCGCGTGCTCCGGCTGGTGCCGTGGTTCCTGGTCGGCTTCCTCGTGGTCGTGCTGCTGCGGACCGTCGGGGTCCTGCCGGCCGACGCGGCGCCGGGGTTCGCCGCCGTGGCGACGTTCCTGGTGACGGTGGCGCTCGCCGCGATCGGGCTCTCGACGGACTTCGGCGCGCTGCGACGGGCCGGGTTCCGCCCGATGCTGCTCGGGATCGTGCTCTGGGTCCTCGTCGCGGGCACGAGCCTGGGCGTGCAGGCCGCACTCGGTCAGCTCTGACCCGGGCGCGCCGCGGGCGCCGCCCCGCCCCCGCGCGCCCGGCGCCCCGCTCCCGCGGATGGAGCAGGAATCGTCGGGTGGCGGGTCCCGACTCGACGTCGTCTGCTCCATCGAGGGCGGCGGGACGCGACCACACGRCGGACGGGAGGCGCGGTGCGGGCGGGCACCGCGCCTCCCGTCCGTCGTGTGGTCGCGTCCCGCCGCCCTCGATGGAGCAGACGACGTCGGGTCCGGGCCCGCCACCCGACGATTCCTG
>NZ_MCIG01000066.1 GCF_001705035.1 Curtobacterium sp. UCD-KPL2560
GGCGGGCGACCACCTCGCCGAACTGCGTCGGCTCGCGTCCGCGCACGGCGTGGCCGACCGGGTCACCTTCATCGGGCCGCAGTCGCGTGCCGACCTGGCGCTCCTGTTCCGCGGCGCGGCAGCCGTGCTCGTGCCGTCGCACTCCGAGACGTCCTCGAGTCCACCGGCCGACCGCTCCCAGCTCAACCGCTCGGCGTGCTCCCGCCCCGCCGCGGCGAGCCCGGACGCGTACGCGGGGTCGGTCAGGATGTGCTCGATCTCCGCTGCCCACACCGCCGGGTCGCGGGACTCGAGCACGACCCCGGTCTCGCCGTCGACCACCGCCTCGCGCAGACCTCCGGCAGCCGCGGCCACGACGGGCACCCCGGACGCCGAGCCCTCGAGCGCCACCAGGCCGTACGTCTCGGAGTGCGACGGCACGAGCACGGCTGCCGCGCCGCGGAACAGGAGCGCCAGGTCGGCACGCGACTGCGGCCCGATGAAGGTGACCCGGTCGGCCACGCCGTGCGCGGACGCGAGCCGACGCAGTTCGGCGAGGTGGTCGCCCGCCTCGCTCGAGGCGTCCCCCGCGATGACGAGGGTGGGGCGTGCCTCCAGGCCGATGCCGGCGATCGCCTCGATCGCCAGGTCGAGCCCCTTCAACGGCTGCACGCGCGCCGCGGCGACGACGTACGGGACGGCCGCGCGGCGGGCGCCGGCGGTCGCCGGACGGAAGACGGACCCGTCGACGCCCGGCGGGACGATCCAGACGCGCGACGGGTCGCCGCCCAGGCGGGTGCGCACCGTGTCTGCCTCCGCCTCGGAGACCACGACGACGGCGTCGGAGTCACGCGCCAGGAGGCGCTCGCCGGCCTCGCGGCCGGCCGACTCCGGACGTTCGCCCTCGGACAGCGGGGTGTCGGCGCTCGCCGCGATCGAGTGGAAGGACTGCACGTGCGGGATCCCGCGTTCGCGTGCGATCGGCAGGGCCGCGGCCCCGGAGAACCAGTGGTGCGAGTGCAGCACGTCGTACGGCCCGAGGTCGGCAAGGGCGTCGCGGAAGGGTGCGATGAACGCGTCGTGCTCGCCCTTCGGCACGGGCTGGGCGGGGCCGGCGGACAGGAACCGCAGGCACACGCCGGGGAGCAGCGAGACGCTGTCCGGCTGCGTCGGGGCCGATCGCCTGGTGATGACGTCGACCTGGTGCCCGCGGTCGGCCAGGGCCTCGGCCTGGTGGCGGACGACCACGTTCATGCCGCCGACCTCGCCGGATCCGGGCTCGTCGCCGGGGGAGGTGTGCAGCGACACCAGCCCGATGCGCAGGGGTTCGGTGGTGGTGCTCACCGGCCAAGCCTACCCAGCGGGTCGCCGCTGGGACGGGCGCGCTGGCGCGACGACAACCGGTCTCCGGCCCGCCTCGTCCACCGGGTCGGACGGGAGGCGCGGATCACCTCCCAGCACCTGCAAGCGCTGGTCGCCGTGCCGCTCCCAGAACGCGGCCGTCCAGGCGCACAGGGCGCCGTCCAGCAGGTCCTCCCGGTGCTTGTGCGTCGGCCCGTGCAGCACGGAGGGCTCGGCGAGCCCGGCCGTCAGCGGGTGCGAGTCGAGGCGCAGCGGGGGATCGAGCGGGGTCGAGCGGAGCCGGCGCACGAGTTCGTCGAACGCCTCGGCGCGGCGGGCACGCGCCAGCGGGGCGGGGACCTTCAGGTCGAGCCGCTTGTACCGGGGACGCTCGTCGTCGTAGCCGAGTTCCTCGACCCCGACGAGCGTCGTGTACGGGTAGCACTCGAACGCCGCCGGACCGGTGCGCGCCCGCATCCCATCGGTGTCGGACACGTACCCGACGCCGAGCGCGGTCAGCCGGGCGAGCAGCGCGGTGCCGGCGCTCGCCGCGGAGGCCTGGTTCGTCGGGTTCGCGGCGACCTTCCACCGGCCGTAGCGCTGCCCGACCTGCCGTTCGGCCTCGCGGATGCCGGTGGGGTTCGTCACGACGAGCGAGGCGTCGACGGCGACGAGCGTGCGCGGACCGAGGTGTCCGGCGATCCAGTCGGTCACGGCGTCGACGCCGCGGGCCCACCCGGCGTCGGTGATCGTGCCGTCGGCGTCGGTCGCGACGAGGCCGGTCTCGTTCGCGGGCTTCCGGTCGCTGCCGAGGCCCCACGCCAGGTCCACTCCGAGGTACGCGGTCACCCACCCATCGTGCACCGTGTGCCTCCTGCTCCCGTCCCCACCTGGGAGGCGTGGCGTGCCCCGATGGAGCAGACGATGTCGGGTCGAGGGCTCCCACCCGACGGTTCCTGCTCCACCGACACGGGAAGGGGTCATGTGACCTCGTCCCGCCGGGTCCGTGTACGGTCCGCTGCATGGCGAGCGAGGCGACGACGCTGACGGTCCCGGGGCCGCACGGCGACCGGGAGGTCCGGATCAGCAGCCCGTCCCGGGTGCTCTGGCCCGGGGCCGGGATCACGAAGCTCGACCTCGCCGAGTACCTCGTCGCCGTCGGGGACGCCTTCGTCCGGGCGAACGGCGACCGGCCGATCTCGCTGCAGCGGTTCGGCGCGGGCATCGACGGGGAGTCGTTCTTCTCGAAGAACCCGCCGAAGGGCGCGCCGGACTACGTCCGCGACGTCACGGTGACCTACCCGAGCGGGCGGTCGCACCCGCAGCTCGTGGTCGACGAGCCGGCGGTCGCGGTGTGGGCGGCGCAGATGAACACCGTGGTGTTCCACCCGTGGGCCTCCCGTGCGGAGGACAGCGACCACCCCGACCAGCTCCGCATCGACCTCGACCCGCAGCCCGGCACCGACTTCGCCGACGCCGTCCCGATCGCGCACGCGCTCCGGGAGGTGCTCGCCGAGGCCGGCCTGACCGCGTGGGCCAAGACGAGCGGCAACCGCGGCCTGCACGTGTTCGCACCGATCCGCCCGGAGCACGAGTTCCTCGACGTGCGGCACGCGGTGATCGCCGCCGCCCGCGAACTCGAGCGACGGATGCCGGACCGGGTGACGACCGCGTGGTGGAAGGAGGAGCGCGGGCAGCGGGTGTTCGTCGACTTCAACCAGGCGAACCGCGACCGGACGATGGCCGGTGCCTACAGCCCCCGCGCCCTGGCGCACGCGAGCGTCTCGACGCCCGTCTCCTGGGACGAGCTGGACGACGTCGACCCGACGCGCTTCACGGTGCTGTCCGTGCCGGAGCGGCTCCGGACGGTCGGCGACCCGTGGGAGACGATGCACGAGGAGCCGGGGGAGCTGTCCACGCTGCTCGGCTGGTGGGAGCGGGACCTGGCGGCCGGGCTGGGCGAACTGCCCTTCCCGCCGGACTTCCCGAAGATGCCGGGGGAGCCGCCGCGGGTGCAGCCGTCCCGCGCGAGGAAGTCCTGACCCAGGAGCGGGTCCGGCCGACCGACCGGACCGATCGGTCTCAGACGGCGGAGAGGTCTTCGCGCCGGTCGGGGTCGACCACGCGCGTGGTGTGCATCGGGAGCGTGACGCTCGCGGTGTGCAGGCGCGTCAGGCGGGACCAGGTGCCGCGGTTCGCGTCGCTGATGCCGTCGATGATCATGTCCCGCTCCCGTCCCGCGGCGTCCCCCGCCACGTTCCCCAAGTCGCTAGTTAGCCTAACTACTCCAGCAGCATATGAGGGGTCGTCGACCCTCGCAAGCGGACTGGCCAGAAGTCGCAGTCCCCCGTTCGGGGCGGCGCGCCGGGCACGGTGTGCGGAGTCGGGCGGACCTCAGCGCAGCACCTCGCGCAGGTCGTACGCCGTCGGCACCTCGAGCTGGTCGAACCCGCACGACCGCGCGTCCCGGTCCGGCCGCCACCGCGCGAACTGCACCGTGTGGCGGAACCGGTCGCCCTCCATCTGGTCGTACCGGACCTCGAGCACGCGCTCCGGCGCGAGCCGGACGAACGACGTGTCGCGACCCGACGAGAACCGCGACCGTTCCCCGTCACCGGTGACGGGCCTCCCGTCCGCATCGCGGAGCACGACGGGGTCGAGCTCCTCGACCAACGCGAGCCGCGTCCTGTCGGTGAAGGCGGACACGCCGCCCACCTGCCGGAGCTCCCCGTCGTCGTCGTACAACCCGACCAGGAGCGAGCCGACCCCGGTCCCGCTCTGGTGCAGGCGGTACCCGATCGCGACGACGTCGGCGGTGCGGTGGTGCTTGACCTTGAGCATGGTGCGCTTGTTCGGCTCGTAGGGCTTCGTGCGCGGCTTCGCGACGACACCGTCCAGGCCGGCTCCCTCGAAGGTGGTGAGCCACTCGCGGGCGAGCGCGACGTCGAGGGTCGTCTGCGTGACGAACAACGGGTCCGCCAGGTCGGCGGCGAGGTCCTCGAGCCGGGCACGCCGCTCGTCGAACGGCAGGTCGAGCAGCTCGGACCCGTCGACGGCGAGCAGGTCGAACGCGACGAACTGCGCCGGGGTCTCGACGCTGAGCGTCCGGATGCGTGACGCGGCGGGGTGGATGCGCTGCGACAGTGCCTCCCAGTCGAGGCGTTCGGCCCCGGGCTCGCCCGCGCGCACGACGACCTCGCCGTCGAGCACGACCGGGTGGTCGCGCCCGCCGAACTGCGCACGGAACGCCTCGACCAGCTCGGGGAAGTACCGGGTCAGCGGCTTCGCGCCGCGGCTGCCGATCGTGACGTCGTCGCCGTCGACGGTCACGATCCCGCGGAAGCCGTCCCACTTCGGTTCGTAGCGCAGGCCGCCGCGCACGCTGTCCGGGTCGGGGACGGCGGCGACCGCCTTGGCGAGCATCGGTGCGATCTCCATGCGCCCTGTCTACCCGGCACGGGCTGGCGGGCCGGGCGGGCGGAGCAGACGCGGTGCGACCGGTCGGGAGGCGCGGTGCGGCCGGTCGGGTCGGCGCGCGTCGCGGGGTGGTCGCCCGACGAGCGGCCTGGAGGCGCGGTGCGGCCGGTCGGGTCGGCGCGCCTCACTAGGGTGGTCGCGTGACGACCGTGCCCCCGCCGGCAGCGCCGGCACCGGAACCGACCAGTCCCGTGCAGGCCGCCGCCCTCCGCGCGGGCGAGCTGCCGCCCGTCGAGGAGGTCCGGCCGGGGGTGTGGACCCTGGCGGTGCCGTTCCACGGCGGGGTGCCCGCGGCGACGCTCGCGTACGTGGTCGAGGACGCCGCGGGGGACCTCACGGTCATCGACCCGGGGTGGAGCGGCGACGGGTCGCTCACCGAGCTGCGCGCAGGTCTGCGGTCGATCGGCCGGTCCCTCGACCACGTCGCCCTCGTCGCGGTCACGCACCTGCACGCCGACCACCTCGGTGCCGCCGCTGCGGTCCGTGCGGCGTCCGGCGCACGGGTCGCGATGCACGCGGCCGAGGTGCACGCCCTCGAGCACGAGCGGGCGGACGCTGCCGCGAACGATGCCGACATCGCGACGTGGGGGCTGCCCGAGGACCTGCAGATGGGGGTGGTCGCGGCGTGGGGCACCGGCCGTCGGATCGGTCGCTCCGCGGGGGAGCCGCCGTACGCCGACCTCCTGCTCGGGGACGGCGACGTGCTGCCCGTGCCCGGACGGACGATCACCGCGCTCGGGACCCCGGGGCACACCGGCGGGCACCTGTGCTTCGTCGACGAGGCCGACGGGCTGCTGTTCACCGGCGACCACGTGCTGCCGCGGATCAACCCGGGCATCGGGCTCGGCGGGCGCACCGCGACGAACCCGCTCGCCGACTACCTGGCGTCGCTCCGACGACTCGACCCGTACGCCGACCTCGAGGTCTGCCCCGGGCACGAGTACCGCTTCCGCGACGTCGTGACCCGGGCACGCACCCTCGTGCAGCACCGGGAGGAGCGGACCCGCCACGTCGCGGCGGCGCTCGACGCCCTGGCGGGGACCGACCCCACGCTGTACGAGGTCGCCTCACGCGTGCCGTTCAGCGGCGGGATCGGCTCGATGACCGGGTTCCTGCTCGCGAGCGCGCTGACGCAGACGCGGTTCCACGCGGACCTGCTCGGTCGTGGCGACGAGGTCCGCCCCGCCTGACGCCCCGCCCGTCAGCGCCGCGCCCGCTGGCGCCGTCCTGCTGGCGGCGGCGCCGGCAGGCGCGGCGTCACACGATCGTCGCGGCGAGTCGTTCGAGCGTCGTGCGGGCGTCGGCGACCTCGGCGGCGGCGTGGTCGGCGAGCGGTGCGAGCTCCGGGACGCGGTGGGCGAGCGTCGCGCTCACCGTGACCGGGTAGTGCTTCATGCCGAGCGCGGACGCGAGGACGATGTCGAGCACGGGGGAGCCGTGGTCCCAGGTCTCCGTCGGGGTGCCGACGTCGTAGGTTGCCCCGCGGCTCACCACCGTGACGACCGGTCGACCGGCGAGTGGCTGCACCGCCCCGGCGAGGACCCCGGGGACGTGCACGCGGTCGATCCAGGCCTTGAGCGTCGACGGCACCGTGTAGTTGTACAGCGGCGCCCCGATGACGACGGCGTCGGCCGCGATGAGCTCGTCGACGACCTCCTGGCGCAGGCGCTCGGCCTCGGGAGCGACGGCCTCGTCCGGGCGACGGTCGGCGGCCGCCCAGTGCAGCGCCGAGCTCTCGAGGTGCGGGAGCGGGTCGGTGTGCAGGTCCCGGCGGACGACCGTGTACTCGGGGCCGCGGGCACGCCAGGCGTCGGCGAACGCCGCGGTGAGGTCGCGGGAGCGGGAGTGCGCGAGGTCGGCCGACGAGTCGATGTGCAGCAGGGAGGGCATGAGCCCACGCTACCCACGCCGGGCCCCGGCGGACGGGCAGCCGACCGGTCGTGTCCGCACGGACGCCCACGGCCCCGTCGTGTCCGGGTGGGACACGGCGGGGCTGTGGGAGGTGCCTCCGGTCCGGTCCGGTCCGACGGCCCGACGAACGGGACCGACGGCCGTGCCGGACGGCGGTGTCAGCGCTGGGTGCGACGGCGACCGATGGTGCGGGCGCCTGCCAGGCCCGCACCAGCGGCGATCAGGCTGAGGGCCCAGGCGATCGGCGCGGTCTCGTCGGCGCCGGTGAAGGCGAGCTGGCCCTTCGTCGTCATCGCCGCGGTCGGCGCGGTGCCGACGGTCGCAGCGGTCGGGACGACCGTCACCGGGAAGGAGACCGAGATGCCGTCCTGCGCCACCGTCAGGCGGTGGGTCGAGGCGTGCGGGAACGTGACCTTCGTCGCGTACTCGTCCTCGTCGAAGGCGATCTGGTCGGTGGCGACGTCGCTGGTCACGGTCGGCTCGGGACGGTTGCCGTCCGCGTCGTACTGCGTCGTCGAGTTGCCGAACTCGTCGACCAGCTCCCCGCTGATCCAGAGCGACCCGCCCCGGGCCACGGTCGGGTTGCCGCCCTCCACGATCGTCGGTTCCAGCGAGTCGTCCGCGGGCTGGGTGGAGCTGGTGATGGTGCCGTCCGGGTGGATGATCCAGGTCTTGACCGGGTGCGTCAGGTGGGCGTCACCGTTCTCGTCGATGGAGTCGTAGTACTCCGCCGACGAGGTGTCCGTGGCGTAGGCGAGGACACCGACGGCGGCGGCCGGGTCGACCGTGATCTCGACGTACTGGGTCGAGGTCGTCGTCCCGTCCGTGGCGACGATCGTGAACTCGTAGTCGCCGGCGACGATCGGCGTGCCGCTCAGGACACCGGTCGTCGCGTCGAGCTCCAGGTCGTAGGGCAGGCGCAACGCCGGGTCGTCGTCGGGGTCCGTCGGGTCGGCGGACGACGGGTCGGCGTAGCCGACGGAGTACGTCACGGCACCGCTGGGCGCCGGGACGGCGAACGAGCGCGAGAACGCCTGGCCGGCGGTGGTCGTCAGCGTCAGGGCCTGGGCGACGACGACGGTGTCCTGCGCGAACTGCTCCTGCGTGCTGCCCAGCAGCGACAGGGTGATCGTCTTGCCGACCAGCTCCTTCGGCACGACGAAGGTGTCGCCGCGTCCGACCTCGTTGCCGTCGACGAGCCAGAAGGCGTCGATCGGATCGGTGAACCCGGTGGAGACGTACCCCAGGGTGCTGCCGACGGTGGGCGTGCCGACGATGGTCACCGTCGGTGCGGCCACGGCGGCGGCGGTCGGGCCGTCCGTCGCTGCGGGGGCGGGGGCGGCCGGGGACGCCGTCGATGCGGCGTCCGACGCCGCCGCGTCCGACGACGTCGGCGCCGCGGTCTCGGTGCCCGACGGCGTCGAGGGGCTCGTCGAGGAGTCGGACGGCGTCGACGAGGCACCGGACGGGCTCGTCGAGGTGCCGGTCGGGGTCGACGGGTCGGGGGTCGCGCCGGCGGCGGACGACTGGCCGGCCGGTGCGTTGGTCGTGGTGTCGGTCGGTGCGGCCGTCGACTGCGAGGGGTCGGTCGACGAGACGGCAGCCGTCGTGTCGGCGAACGCGGCGGTCGAGGTGAAGACGCCCAGACCGGTGGTCAGACCGATGAGTGCGACGGTGGTCCCCAGCGCGCAGGCGCGGCGGGTCGTGGAGGTGCTGCGGTGCACTGTTCCCCCAGTGCCCGGTGGGAACGTCGCGGTCTGCCGGGGGACCGGCCGGTCGTCGTGCTGCATGTCTTCTCCCTGGTGTGCGGTGGAGCCGTGGTGGCTCCTCACCTGGAGGTGTGCAGCACGGCGACCGATCTCACCGACGTCGGGTCACGATCCGGCAACGGCGGGGCGGCAGGGCCTCACGCGTGGTCGCGCTGGACGCTCGCCGCGCCCTCGAGGGCTGCCCGGAGGGCCGTCACGGCGGGCGAGTCCGCGCTCGACATCCGCTGGGCCGTGAAGATCGTGCGGCGTGCCGGGTCGGGCAGGTCGAGGAGCCGGCAGGACGTCGATCGACCCGCCCAGACGAGGTCCGGCATGAGGCCGACCGCGTTCCCCGACTCGATCAGGCGGATCTGCGCCTGCAGGTCGGCGGTCTCGTAGCGGACGTCCGGTTCGAAGCCGGCGCGGCGGCAGGTCTGCTCAGCGAAGTGCCGGGACGCGGCCCCGCGGGGCTCCATCACCCACGGCATGTCCGCGGCGTCGAGCAGGGCGACGCCGGGGTCGTCGTCGCTGAGCGGTACCAGGCAGACGTCGACGGGCGGGAGCGCGAGCCGGACCGAGTCGGTGGTGAGGTCGCGACGGTCGAGCCCGGGGAAGCGCGGTGCCGCGTGCGCCGGGTACTGCTCGGCGATCACCATGTCGAAGTCCCGCGCCCAGGTCTCGTTCAGCGCCGTCTCCGGCTCGCGCTGCACCATCTCGACCCGGACGTCGGGGTGCTCCAGCGCCATCGTGCGGAGTGCCGTCGGCATCAGGGCGAGGGCTGCGGACTGGAAGACGGCGACGCGCACGCGGCCCTGCACGGACGTCAGGGTCGACTCCACGCTGGCCTGTGCGCGTTCGAGCACGTCGAGCACCTCGCCCGCCGCGGCCACGAGGACCTCGGCCTGCGGGGTGAGCTGCAGCCGCCGACCGGAGCGTCGCAGGAGCTGCACGCCGGCCTCCCGCTCGAGCACCGCGAGCTGCTGCGAGACCGCCGAGGGGGTGAAGTTCATCGCACCGGCCACGGCGGCGACGGTGCCCCGGATCGAGAGTTCCCGGAGGAGCACGAGACGGCGGACGTCGAGCACGACGGAACAGTAGCAGGACTGAACGGTACGCGTCAGCAGGAGTTGCTTCCGCTTACGCTTCCGGAACTCCACACTGATCCCATGACCGACCTCCAGGCACGCGACACCGACGCCGCTCCGACCCCGCACGACGACCTGGCGGACCAGTCCGTCGCGCTCGTCCGCCAGTGGCTGGCCGAGGCCGAGACGTACCCGGCCGACGGCTCCGCCAAGCAGCTCGCCGGCGTGCTCGCCGACCCGAAGGGCCTGGCGTTCGCGGTCGGGTTCGTCGACGGTGTCGTCCGCCCCGAGGACCTCGGTGTCGCGGCCCGGCGGCTGCGTGCCATCGCACCCGACGCCCCCGGCTTCCTGCCCGCAGCGCTCCGCGGGCTCGTCCGGCTCGGTGGCGGCATGGCGCCCGTGCTGCCGAACGTCGTCGTGCCGATCGCCCGCCGCGTGCTGCGCGAGATGGTCGGGCACCTCATCGTCGACGCCACCGACGCCAAGCTCGGGCCGGCGATCGCGAAGATCAAGCGCGAAGGCGTCCGCCTCAACGTCAACCTGCTCGGCGAGGCCGTGCTCGGCGAGAAGGAGGCGGCCCGACGGCTCGAGGGCACCGAGCGCCTGCTCGCCCGCGACGACGTCGACTACGTGTCGATCAAGGTCTCGTCGACCGTGCACCCGCACTCGCCGTGGGCCTTCGACCACGCCGTCGAGGACATCATCGCCAAGCTCCGCCCGCTGTTCCGCCGTGCGGCCGCGTCGAGCCCGGCGAAGTTCATCAACCTCGACATGGAGGAGTACAAGGACCTCGACCTGACGATCGCGGTCTTCACGAAGCTCCTCGACGAGCCCGAGTTCACCGCGCTCGAGGCCGGCATCGTCCTGCAGGCGTACCTGCCCGACGCGCTCGCCGCGATGCAGCACCTGCAGGAGTGGTCCGCCGCCCGTCGTGCCCGGGGCGGGGCCGACATCAAGGTCCGGCTCGTCAAGGGCGCGAACCTGCCGATGGAGCAGGTCGAGGCGTCCGTGCACGGCTGGCCCCTCGCGACCTGGCACACCAAGCAGGACTCCGACACGAACTACAAGCGGGTGCTCGACTGGGCGCTGACGCCCGAGCGCATCGCGAACGTCCGGGTCGGCGTCGCGGGCCACAACCTGTTCGACGTCGCCCACGCCTGGCTGCTCGCCGGTGCGCGCGGGGTCCGCGACGGCATCGAGTTCGAGATGCTGCTCGGCATGGCCCAGGGGCAGGCCGAGGCCGTCCGTCGGACCGTCGGCTCGCTGCTGCTCTACACGCCGGTCGTGCACCCCGGTGAGTTCGACGTCGCGATCGCGTACCTCATCCGCCGCCTCGAGGAGGGCGCATCGCACGACAACTTCATGTCGGCGGTGTTCTCGCTCGCGTCCTCGCCCGAGCTCTTCGCCCGCGAGGAGTCCCGCTTCCGCGACTCCCTCGTCCCGCTCGGCGAGCCCGGTGGCCTCGACGCCCCGGCCCCGCACCGCGTCGCCGACCGCTACGCGGCCGTCGAGCGCCCCCGGCCGGGCCACTTCGAGAACACCCCGGACAGCGACCCGTCGGTCGCCGCGATCCGCGAGTGGGGCGCCGGCATCACCGGCCGCGTCGCCTCGTCGACGCTCGGCGAGCGCGGCGTCCAGGAGGCCCGGATCACCGCCGCCGAGCAGCTCACGTCGGTCCTCGACCGCGTGCGCACCGCCGGTGCGACCTGGGGGACCTGGTCCGGTGCCGCGCGCGGCGCGGTCCTGCACGCCGTCGGCGACGCGCTCGAGGCGAACCGGGCCGCACTCGTCGAGGTCATGGCGGCCGAGGCCGGCAAGACCATCGACCAGGCCGACCCCGAGGTCTCCGAGGCGATCGACTTCGCGCACTTCTACGGTGAACTCGCGGCGCAGCTCGACGACGTCGACGGTGCCGCGTTCACGCCGGCTGCGCTGACCCTCGTCACGCCGCCGTGGAACTTCCCGGTCGCGATCCCCGCGGGGTCGACGCTCGCCGCCCTGGCCGCCGGGTCCGCCGTCGTGCTGAAGCCCGCGCCGCCCGCCGAACGTTCGGGTGCGGTGCTCGCCTCGATCATCGAGACCGCGCTCGACGCGCACGGTGCGCCCGCGGACGTCCTCGCGTTCGTGCAGGTGGCGGAGGACGAGCTCGGTCAGCAGCTCATCACGGCACCGCAGGTCGACCGCGTGATCCTCACCGGCGCCTACGAGACGGCCGAGCTGTTCCGGTCGTTCCGCCCCGACCTGCCGCTGCTCGCCGAGACCTCGGGCAAGAACGCGATCATCGTCACACCGTCGGCCGACCTCGACCTGGCCGTGAAGGACGTCGTCGCGTCCGCGTTCGGGCACGCCGGGCAGAAGTGCTCCGCTGCGTCCCTGGTCGTCCTCGTCGGCTCGGTCGCGACGTCGCGTCGGTTCCGGTCGCAGCTGCTCGACGCCGTGTCGTCGCTCACCGTCGGCCACCCGACCGACCCGACGACGCAGATGGGCCCGGTCATCGAGCCCGCCGCCGGCAAGCTCCTCGAGGGCCTGACCACGCTCGGCGCCGGCGAGTCCTGGGCGGTCGCGCCGCGGAAGCTCGACGAAACCGGCCGGCTCTGGAGCCCGGGCGTCCGCGACGGCGTGGCCCGCGGGTCGGCGTTCCACCGCACCGAGTACTTCGGTCCGATCCTCGGCATCATGACGGCGAAGACCCTCGACGAGGCGATCGCGATGGTGAACGAGGTCGACTACGGCCTGACGTCGGGCCTGCACTCGCTCGACCCCCGTGAGATCGGCACCTGGCTCGACCGGATCGAGGCAGGCAACCTCTACGTCAACCGCGGCATCACCGGCGCGATCGTGCGCCGCCAGCCGTTCGGCGGGTGGAAGAAGTCGGCGGTCGGTGCCGGGACCAAGGCGGGCGGGTTGAACTACCTGCTCGGTCTCGGGTCCTGGACGCCGCGCGAGGCCTCCGCGGGGGTCCCGGCGAGCCGTGCTGTGCGGGAGTTCGTCCGCGCCGCGGGGCTGGACAGCGCCTCGCTCGAGCGCGCCGTCGCGTCCGACGAGCACGCGTGGTCGACGCTGTTCGGCACCGCGGTCGACGTGTCCGCGCTCTCGGCCGAGCGGAACGTCGCGCGCTACCTGCCCTTCCCCGGCGTCCACGTGCGCCTGGCCGACGACGACGTGCCCGCGCTCGTGCGGGTCGTGGCGGCGGCGCTCCGCGCCGGGACCACCGTCGACGTGTCCGTCGCCGGTGGTCTGCCCACGGCGGTCGCGGCAGCCGTGCGGGCGCTCCCCGTGGTGCGGTCCGTTGCCGAGAGCGTGAGCGATGCCGCGTTCGCGAAGCGCATCGCCGCCGGGTCGTCCACGCGCGTGCGGCTCGTCGGTGGGGACGCCGCGGAACTCACCCGTGCCGTGGGTGGTCGGCCCGACGTGGCCGTGTACGGCGGACCCGTCACCGAGGCCGGTCGGATCGAACTGCTGCCGTTCCTCCGCGAGCAGGCGGTGTCGATCACCGCGCACCGGTTCGGGACGCCGAACCACCTCACCGACGACCTGATCTAGGTCGACGAGCCGACCGGCAACGGCCCCCGACCTCGGTCGGGGGCCGTTCCCGTTCCGTCCCACCGAGGTCCGGACGTCCCGACTGTCCACTGTCCGTACCGGTCGCGCGTTCCCGGACCGGCACGGACCACGGCTGCGTACCGTCGGCGTCATGTGCGAGTCCGTCCAGTGCCCCGTGTGCGGCAAGACCTCGTGGACCGGCTGCGGCGACCACGTCCGCGACGTCCTGCGCGGCACCCGTCGCCGAGACCGGTGCGGCGGCCACGGGGTCCCGCACCACATGCTCGACGGCGCCGGGTTCCGGTGAGCGGGACGGCGTCGGCCGCCGGTGGTGCGGGCACGGACGGCATCGTCGACCCGCAGGGCTTCGCGCACGTCCGGCTCACCGTGACCGACATACGGCGGAGCAAGGCCTTCTACGAACAGCTCCTCGGCAGGCCGCCCGGGAGCGACTTCAGCGACCAGATCGACGACCCGACGATCCACGACGACCCGTGGCGCACGTACGGCGGCTGCTCGTTCACCTTCCAGGGGCAGACACTCGGCCTGCGTCCCGTCGCGGCTCCGGGGGACCGGTTCGACCCGGACCGCGTCGGCCTCGACCACCTCAGCCTGCGTGTGCGGAGCGTCGACGACCTGCACCGGGCCGTCGAACGCCTCGACGCCGCCGGGATCGAGCACGGCGCAGTGACCGACCTCGAACCGTTCGGCGTCGTCGTCCTGTCGCTCCAGGACCCGGACGACATCAACCTCGAGCTCACCGCGCCGAGGCCGTCCGCCGCCTGATGCGGCACGGGTCGCCCGTTGGCCGGTAGCCGCGCTCGCCCCGTCGCCACCCAGGGCCCGCGCGTTGGCTCGGCACCATGACCGACCAGATCGTCCAGCCCCTCGGCCTCGCCCACGTGCGGGTCACCGTCACCGACATCCACCGCAGCAAGGCCTTCTACGAGCAGCTGTTCGGCACGGCGCCGGCGATGGACTTCAGCGAGCACATCGACGAGCCCGGCATCGCCGACGACCGGGAGCGCCTGTACGGCGGGTGCATCTTCCCGGTCGGCGAGCAGCTCTTCGGCCTGCGTCCGGTCGCACCGAGCGGCCAGCGCTTCGACCCGGACACGGTCGGGCTCGACCACGTGAGCTTCGTCGTCGGTTCGGTCGACGAGCTGCACGCCGCCGCCGAGCGCCTCGACGCCGCCGGGGTCGAGCACGGCGAGGTGACCGACCTCGGCGACGCCGGCATGGTGATCCTGTCCGTGCAGGACCCGGACGACATCAACCTGGAGCTCGCCGCCCAGAAGTGACGTTCAGCGCCCGGCGGGGGAGGCGCGGCCTGCGTCCCCGCCGGGTGTCACGCATCGGCGCTCAGGCGTCGACCGGGACCGCCATCGTGTCCGCGACGAGCGTGCGGAGCTCCGGCGGCACGGGCATCGGCCGGCGGGCCCCCTCGCGGTCGATGATGACGTGCACGAACTCGCCGGTGGCGAGCAGGGTGCCGTCGGACTGCCGGAACAGGCCGAACTCCCACGTCAGGCTGGTGTTCCCGATGCGCTTCGAGCGCATGCCGACCTCGATCACGTCCGGCCAGACGGCGGACTCGACGAAGTGGCAGCTGGACGTCACGAGCACCGCGATCCAGTCCGACGAGAACGGGTCGAGCCCGGCCTCCTCACGGAACCAGTACGTCGACGCGTTGTCCATCGCGCTGTAGTAGATCGTGTTGTTGACGTGGCCGAACATGTCGTTGTCGTTCCACCGCGTGGGGTAGGTGCGGTGGAAGGGGTACTCGTCGAGGGTCATCGAACTCCGTTCCTTCGTCTGCCATCCTCTCGCGCCGACCTCGGTGTGGGCGCAGGACCTCGTGGGCGCGTCGGACCGGTCGGGCTCACGGGCGCAGCACGTACTCGAAGGTCGTGCGTGCCCGGCGGGGGTCGGGTCGGTCGCCGCTGATCAGGTCGGCGTACGTGAACGACTCCGAGATGCGGACGAGCAGCCGTGCGAGTTCCTCGGCCGTCAGCGGCGCGGGGTCGAACGCCCCGTGGTCGTGCTCCTCCTGCACGAGCGCGGTGACGACGGCGACGAACCGCCGCTGCACGTCGCTGTCCGTGGTGGTGAGCAGTCGGAGCGCCCGCGCGGGCTCGCGCGTCAGGAAGGTCCGGAAGTAGGGCGCCTCGATCAGGTCCGCCGTGAAGTGGTCGAGCACGGCCGCGATCCTGGCGGCCCCGGTCAGGTCGGTCGCCGCGCGGGACGCCGCGTCGAGCGTGGGGACGGCGAGGGACCACAGGATCTCCGAGAGGAGCTGGTCCCGGTTGCCGACCCAGCGGAACAACGACGTGCGGTCGACCCCGAGCGAGGACGCCAGCGACCCCATGTCGATCCGTGAGCCGGCGATGAAGGTGCGCCGCGCGGAACGGAACGCGCGTCGTGACTCGGGGTGGGCCTCCAGTCTGGTGGTGAGCGCGCTCGGGACGAGCGCCGCCCCGAGCGCTGCCGTGTCGTGTGCTGTGCGTTCCTGTGAAGGCACGATCCTCCCTTGCAACGTTTTCGAGAATGATGCACGCTCGGAGGTATGTCAACGACGTCCGTGGTGACCCCCCTCCTCGAATCCGACTTCTACCGGTTCCAGGACGGCCTGACGGAGCGTGAGCGCGCCTCGCTCGGTGAGCTCCGTGCGTACCTCGAGGCCGAGGTCCGTCCGATCGCCGACGAGTACTGGGCCCGAGCGGCGTTCCCGCGGCAGACCATCGCGCCGCTCGCGGAACTCGGCATGTACGGCCCGAGCATCCCGCTCGTGCGGCAGTTCGAGAACTCGGCCGTGTACCGCGGCTGGGCGGCACTCGAGCTCGGGCGCGTGGACGCCAGCGTCGCGACGTTCATCGGCGTGCAGTCCGGTCTGGCCATGAACTCGATCGCGGTCGGCGGCAGTGACGAGCAGCAGCGCGAGTGGCTGCCGCGCATGGCCACCGGCGAGGTCGTCGGTGCCTTCGGCCTGACCGAACCGCTCTCCGGCAGCGACTCCGCCCGCGGGCTCCGCACGACCGCGCGACGCGAGGGCGACACGTGGGTCCTCGACGGCGAGAAGCGCTGGATCGGCAACGCGACCTTCGCGGACGTCGTCGTGATCTGGGCGAAGGACGTCGCCGACGAGCAGGTCAAGGGCTTCCTCGTCACCACGGACACCCCAGGCTTCACCGCGACGAAGATCGAGGACAAGATCGCCCTGCGCGGGGTGCAGAACGCCGACATCGTCATGCAGGGCGTGCGGGTGCCCGAGTCGCGCCGGCTCCAGCGCGCGAACTCGTTCCGGGCGACCGCCGAGGTCCTGCGCCTCACCCGCACCGAGGTGGCCTGGCAGGCGATCGGCATCGCGGTCGGCGCCTACGAGGCGGCGCTCGACTACGCCCGCGAGCGCGTCCAGTTCGGGAAGCCGATCGCGTCCCACCAGATGGTGCAGGACCTCCTCGTGAAGTCCCTCGCGAACATCACCGCGTCGATCGCCCTGTGCACGCGCGCGTCGCAGATGCAGGACGAGGGCATCGGCGGCGACGAGCACTCCGCGATGGCGAAGGCGTTCGCGACCGCTCGGATGCGGGAGACCGTCGGCTGGTGCCGCGAGGTCCAGGGCGGCAACGGCATCGTGCTCGACAAGGGCGTCGCGCGGTTCTTCGCCGACGCGGAGGCGATCTACTCGTACGAGGGCACGCGCGAGGTGAACACGCTCATCGTGGGCCGGGCGATCACGGGCCAGGCCGCGTTCGTGTAGCGGGGCGGGTGCGTCTCACGTCCGCCGCTGCSGRRCGACATCGCCGCTGTCGKACGACGTCCACGATGACGCCTCCGCCGCTCGGGCTTCCGTGCGCGCGCATGATGCGACATCGCGGCTGTCGTACGACGTCGGAGATGACGCACGCAGCGCCCGGCGGTCGGTGCGGGCACATGATGCGACATCGCCGCTGTCGTCCGACAGCGGCGATGTCGCCCGGCAGCGGCGGACGTGAGACGCACCCGCCCCGCTACACGAACGCGGCCTGGCCCGTGATCGCCCGGCCCACGATGAGCGTGTTCACCTCGCGCGTGCCCTCGTACGAGTAGATCGCCTCCGCGTCGGCG
>NZ_MCIG01000067.1 GCF_001705035.1 Curtobacterium sp. UCD-KPL2560
CCTCCACCACCGTCTCCCCCGCCGCCCTGGCGGCGCTCCACGCCGACCTCGTCGCGCTCCTCGGCGAGCGCGGCGTGAGCGCCGACGAACGCACCCGCACCCGCGCCTCCGTCGACGAGGCGACCATGAGCCCGATCCTCAGCGCCCAGCTGCCCCTCGGCCTGGCCGACCTGGTCGCGTACCCGGCGTCGGCCGACGACGTCGCCGCCACCCTGCGGGCGGCCGTCCGGCACGACGTCCCCGTCACCACCCGCGGCAAGGGCACCGGCAACTACGGACAGGGCATCCCGCTGCACGGCGGACTCGTGCTCGACACCTCGCGGGCCCGCGCCGTCGTCGAGGTCGGCGACGGCTGGGTCACGGCCGAGGCCGGCGCGTCCATGGTCGCGCTCGAGCAGGCCGCGGCGGCGACCGGGCAGCAGCTCTGGATGTACCCCTCGACCGCGCAGTCCACGATCGGCGGGTTCCTGTCCGGCGGCTCCGGCGGTACGGGGTCGATCGCGCACGGCTCGAACTGGCAGGGCTTCGTCACCGCGCTCGACGTCGCGCTCCCGGGTTCGGACGAGCTGTTGCACGTCGAGGGCGACGAGGCGCAGCCCTTCGTGCACACGTACGGCACGGCCGGGGTCATCGCACGGGCCACCGTCCGGCTCGAGCCGCTGCAGGAGTGGCGTGCCGTGTACGCGGCGTTCCCGACGTTCGAGCACGCGCTCGTCGCCGTGCGGACGCTCCGCGGACTCGACCCGGTGCCGCGGCTCGTCAGCGCCGACCGGCCCGAGGTCGCGGCGGCCCTGCCGTCGGACGCCGCGATCCCGGACGACCGTGCGAGCCTGCGCGCGATCATCGACGACGCCGTGCTCGACCAGGCCAGAGAGCTCATCGAGCTCGCCGGCGGGACCGTCGAGGACGTCCGCGAAGGCCTGCAGCAGACCACCAAGGTGTCGATGCTGTCGTACAACCACCCGATCTGGTGGCTCAAGCGGAACACCCCCGACACCGAGTACTTCCACGTCGAGGTCGGCGGTGAGGCGCTGATCGACCGGATCGCCGAGGTCGAGGCGGTGTACCCGGGCGGCATGCTCCACATCGAGGCGGCCCACGTCGGTCCGATCGGCATGCTCACGGCGCCGTACACCGGGGCGGAGGACGTCTACGCAGGCTACCCGGTGCTCCGCGAGCTGGGCGTCCGGGTGCACAGCCCGCACCAGTACTACGTCGACCACGGCGTCGAGGAGCTCGTGGCGCTCAAGCAGCGCACCGACCCCGAGGGGCTGCTCAACCCGGGCCACGTGATCGACCCGTCGCTCGTGGTCAGCGGGGGCTCGACCGCCTCCGCGCAGCCGGTCGTCCCGGGGTTCGGCAAGTGAGTGGCACGCGCAGGCTCGCCGAGCTGTCCGGTCCCGCGGTCGCCGCGGGGTTCACGGCGGACACGATCGTCGTGCAGCCCACCGGCGCCGTCGAGCACCACGGGCCGCACCTGCCGCTGCTCACCGACTTCCTCCTCGCCGACCACATCGGCGGTGCGGCGGTCGAACAGGCCGCGGCGGAGGGCCTCGACGTCTGGCAGTTGCCGACCCTGGCGTTCACGAAGTCCGACGAGCACAGCTGGGCGCCCGGCACCGTGTGGCTCGACGCGTCGACGATGTTCGAGACGGTCGTGCAGATCGGCCGCGCGGTCGCCCTCACCGGCGCCGGCACGCTCGTGTTCGCGAACGGCCACGGCGGCAACGTGGCGCTCCTGCAGGTCGCCCTGCGCGAGATCCGGAAGCGGTACGGCCTGAAGACCTTCCTCATGCCGACCCTCGCCCGGGTGCCCGGGCCGGACGGGGAGGACGCCGACGAGCGCGGCCTCGGCATCCACGGCGGCGCTGCGGAGACGTCGATGATCCTGCACCTGCGGCCGGACCTCGTCGACACCACCCTCGCCGAGCGGTGGGTCCCCGACCACCTCGCCGACTTCGAGAAGATCGCGTTCAACGGCGGCCCGGTGTCGTTCGGGTGGCTGTCGGACGACTTCGGACCGGCCGGCGTGGTCGGGGACGCGAGCCGCGCCTCCGCCTCGTACGGCGCCGCGCTGTGGGAGCACTCCCTGGCCGAGGCGGTCGCGTCGCTGCACGAGATCGCCCGGTTCGACCCGGCACCGCCGGCCTGAGCGCGGCCGTCGCGAGCGCGCCGAACCACCGCACCACCGCACCACCGCACCACCGCACCACCGCACCACCGCACCACGATCGGAGCACCGTGACCCCGTCACCGACCACGACCGACCTGTTCCTCGGCTCGAGCCCGTCCGACGTCCTCTGGGGCCGTCTGCCCTCCCGGACCGACACCCCGGCGCTGACCGTGCGGCCCGGGGCCGTCGTCACGGTGGACACCCTGAGCCACGAGGGCATCCTCGAGGACCAGGGCTCCGACCCCGTGGCGTTCTTCGGCCGGCACGGGGTCGCCCGCGCCGACGTGCTCGACGACGCCGTGGCGGTCGCGCGGGAGCTGCGACGCGGCCCCGACGACGGCCCGCACGTGGTGTCGCGGCCGATCGCGGTCGACGGCGCCGAGCCGGGCGACGTCGTCTCGGTGACGGTGCTCGCGGCGGACCCGCGCGTGCCGTACGGCGTCGTGTCGAACCGGCACGGGCACGGCGCCCTGCCCGGCGAGCTGCCGCGCGCCGAGGAGACCGTGTCGGTGTTCGCCGACGTCGTGCAGCGTGACGGTGTGGACGTCGGCAGGCTCCCCGCCGTCGAGGGCGGACCGCGCGTCGTCACCTTCCCGCTGCGGCCCTTCCCCGGCATCGTCGGGGTCACCCCGGACAGCGACGAGCGGGCGCACTCGGTGCCGCCCGGGCCGCACGGCGGCAACCTCGACATCGCCCTGCTCACCGCCGGGGCGACCCTGCACCTGCCGGTCCTCGTGCCGGGCGCGGGGGTGTACGTCGGCGACCCGCACTTCGCGCAGGGCGACGGCGAGGTCGCGCTGACGGCGCTGGAGGCCTCGCTCCGGCTGGTGCTCCGGCTCGACCTGGTCCCGCGGGCCGAGGCGCTGCGGCGGTTCGGCGAGCTCGTCGGTCCCCTCGCCGAGACGACCGAGCACCTCGTGCCCACGGGACTCGACCACGACCTCGACGAGGCCGTGCGGCGCTGCGTCCGGGCCGCGATCGCGCTGCTCCGGGCGCGCTGGGGCGTCGACGAGCACCTGGCGTACGCGTACCTCAGCGCCGCGACCGACTTCCGGATCTCGCAGGTGGTCGACCTGGTGTGCGGCTCGCACGCGATGATCCGCAAGGCCGACTTCGCCGGGCTCGACCGGTGACGGCCCGGGCAGGCGGACCGGTGGCCGCCGACGCGGTCGGACCGGTGGTCGTCGACGCGACTGCGTGGCCGGACGGACTCGAACGGGCCTGGACGGCGTACGAGGCCGCCCTCGCCCGGGACGACACCGCCGTGCTCGACGACCTGTTCGAGCCCGGCCCGGACACCCTGCGCGGCGACGACGCCGGACTGCTCCGCGGGCACGACGCGATCAGCGCCTTCCGGTCCGCCCGCGGCGGTGTCGCGCCCCGCACGATCACGTCGGTCGAGGTGCGCCCCCTCGCCGAGGACGTCGTGCTCGTCGTCGGCGTCTCGGCGTTCGACGGCGGCGGGAACGGACTGCAGACCCAGGTCTGGCGGCGGACGGCGGGCCGCTGGCGGATCAGCGCCGCGCACGTCACCGGCCGACCGAGGGCCCTCGACCGGTCGGTCTGGCGGGTCGTCGGCGACCCCCTCGTCCGCGGTGCCTCGGCCGACCGCGACCGGGCCGACGGCGGCGCCGACGGCAGCGGGGACCGTGGCGGCGCCGCACCCCGTCCGCTCACCGGGGTGCGCGTCGCGGTGAAGGACCTGTTCGCGGTCGCGGGGCACGTGGTCGGCGCCGGCAACCCGACCCGGGAGCGGTCGGCCCCGACCTGCGCCGAGCACGCCCCGGCGGTCCGCGCCCTGCTCGACGCGAGGGCCGACATCGCCGGCATCGCCAGGACCGACGAGTTCGCGTACGCGCTCGCCGGGCGCAACGCGCACTTCGGGTCACCGCCGAACGGCGCCGACCCGGCCCGCATCGGTGGCGGCTCCACCTCGGGGTCGGCGTCGGCCGTCGCCCTCGGGCAGGCCGACCTCGGGCTCGGCACCGACACGGCCGGCAGCCTGCGCGTGCCGTCGTCGTACCAGGGGCTCTGGGGCATCCGGACGACGCACGGCGCGGTGTCCCGCGACGGCCTGCTGCCCCTCGCGCAGTCGTTCGACACGGTCGGCTGGGTGGCGCGGTCCGCGGGGGTCCTCGCCGACGCCCTGGACGTCTCCGCGCCCGCGTCGGACACCGCCGTCGACGACGGGTCGCTGCTCGTGTCGGACGCCCTGCTCGACGCCGCCGACCCCGCGACCGCACGGGCCTTCGCCGCCTGGGCCGACGGCACCCGCCGGCCGCTGCGTCCCGTCGCGCTCCCGGACCTCGACGACCTCGCCGAGACCCTGCGCATCGTGCAGGCCGCCGAGGCGTGGCGGAACCACGGCCGGTGGGTCACGGAGCACCCCGGCGCGCTCGGCACGGACGTCGCCGAACGCTTCGCCGCGGCCGCCGCCGTGACCGCCGACGAGGAAGCAGCGGCCCGCGCCCGGTTGCCGGAGCTGCGCGACCGCGTGCGCGAGGCGGTGGGACCGGGTGTGCTGTGCCTCCCGACCGTGCCCGGGCCGGCCCCGCTGCGGACCGCGACCGGACCCGACGTCCTGGCCACGCGCCGGGCGACCCTGCGGATGACGGCCGTCGCCGGGATCGGCGGCCTGCCCGCCGTGAGCGCGCCCCTGCTCCGGGTCGACGGGGCGCCGGTCGGCGTGTGCCTGGTCGGGGCCGCGGGGTCCGACCGCGCCGTGCTGGCCCTGGCGGCGACCCTCGCCGGGGCCGCCTGACCGACGACCGCCTGCCCGCCGGGGTACGCGGTTGTCCGCCGACGCACCGACTGTCGTCGACGACGCCCGGGTCTACCGTCGGTCCCGGGCGGCAACGGGGCCGTCCACGACGGATCGAGCATCATGCAACGACGGATGAGCAAGCTCCTCGCGACCATCACGGCGGTCGGGCTGGTCGGTGCCCTCGCACCGGCCCTGCAGGCACAGGCCGCGGTCACGACGAGCGACACCCCGGACTTCGGGAGCAACGTCAAGGTCTACAGCCCCTCGACACCGACCTCGACCATCCAGGCCGACGTCGACGCCGCGTTCAGCTCGCAGCTCCGCAGCACCACCGCGCAGTTCGGGTCGCAGCGGTACGCCTTCCTGTTCAAGCCGGGCAGCTACGGCCGGGTCTGGGCGAACCTCGGCTTCTACACGTCGGTTGCGGGTCTCGGGAAGAACCCCGACGACGTCACGATCAGCGGCGCGGTCAACGTCGACTCGGGCTGGAACGCCGGCGACGAGAAGAACGCCACGCAGAACTTCTGGCGCTCGGTCGAGAACCTGGCGATCGTGCCCGAGGGCGGCACCGACCGCTGGGCCGTGTCCCAGGCCGCGCCGATGCGCCGCGTGCACGTCAAGGGCAACCTGACGATGGGCCCGTCGAACCAGGACGGCGGCCAGGGCTACTCGTCCGGCGGCTACATCGCGGACACGAAGGTCGACGGCACCGTCACCTCGGGGTCGCAGCAGCAGTGGTACACGCGCAACTCCACGCTCGGCTCGTGGCAGGGCGGCAACTGGAACATGACGTTCTCGGGCGTGCAGGGCGCACCGGCGAACGACTTCTCGAAGAGCTACACGACCCTGTCCACCACGCCGACGACCCGCGAGAAGCCGTACCTGTGGGTCGACTCGTCGAACAAGTACCACGTGTTCGTCCCGTCGCTGCGGCAGGACTCGTCCGGCGTCACCTGGCCGAACACCGGCGGCGCCGACCTCCCGATGCGGAACTTCTACGTCGCGCACCCGGGCGACTCCGCGGCCACGATCAACAGCGCGCTGGCCCAGGGCCTGAACCTGTTCTTCACGCCGGGCACCTACCGACTGGACGCCGCGCTGAACGTCACGCGTGCGGACACCGTCGTGACGGGCATCGGGTTCCCCACGCTCGTGCCGACGGCCGGCAACGCGGTCCTGACCTCGAACGACGTCGCCGGCGTGAACGTGTCGAACCTCGTGGTGGACGCGGGCTCGCAGAACAGCGCGCAGTTGGTCCGACTCGGCACGAGCGGTTCGCACGTCGACCACGCGGCCGACCCGCAGAGCATCCAGGACGTCTTCTTCCGCGTCGGCTCGAGCATCCAGGGCAAGGCGACGACGACGCTGCAGGTCAACGCCGACGACACCCTCGTCGACCACATCTGGGCCTGGCGCGCCGACCACGGCGGAGCGGCCACGGGCTGGACGGTCAACACCGGCGCGACCGGCGTCGAGGTGAACGGCAACGACGTCCTCGCGACCGGCCTCTTCGTCGAGCACTACCAGCAGTACGAGGTGCTCTGGAACGGCAACAACGGGAGGACGATCTTCTTCCAGAACGAGATGCCGTACGACGTGCCGGACAACGCCTCGTGGCAGAGCCCGACCGGAGCCGGGTACGCGGCGTACGAGGTCCCGTCGACCGTCACGAAGCACGAGATCTGGGGCGGTGGCGTCTACTGCTTCTTCAACACCAACCCCGCGGTGCACGCCGACCGGGCGTTCGAGGTCCCGCAGACGGCCGGGGTGCGGGCACACGGCCTGGTCACGGTGTCCCTCGGTGACGTCGGCACGATCTCGAGCGTCGTCAACGGGGTCGGTGGGCCCGTCCCGACGCCGGCGGGCAACACCGCGCCGAACCGGGTGGCGTCCTACAACTGACCCGGTCCGGGGCGACCGGGGGCGGGGCCGACGCGGGTGGGAGCCGCGGCGGCCCCGCCCGCGCGTGCGCCCCGACCGTGCGTGACCGTCGGGGCACACGCACCGTCAGCCCACCGGCACGCGCCTTCGGTAGCGTCCGCAGGGTGACCGACACCCCACGGACCCGCCTGGTCCTCCCCGGGCAGTACGGGCCGCTGTTCGACGACGGCGGCCCCGCCCTCGTGGTCGAGGCCCGGGAGTTCTTCGCCGCCCGACCGATGCACCGCGCGAAGGCCCACCTGTGGCTGAGCGCCCTGCGCCACCGGGTCCGCGAGCTCGGCGACCGCGCCGAGCACGTGCAGGTCGAGACCCTCGAGGAGGCCCTGGTCGGCCGGGACGACCTGGACGTGGTCGACCCGCCGTCCCGGACGCTCCGCGCGCAGGTCCGGCACTGGGGCCGTGGCACCGAGGTCCTGCCGAGCCGGGGCTTCATCACCGACGAGGCCGAGTTCGCCGAGTGGGCTGCGCAGGGCACCGGGCGCTTCCGGATGGAGACCCACTACGAGCGGGTCCGCCGCCGCGAGGGCTGGCTCATGCAGTCGGACGCGCCGATCGGTGGGAAGTTCAGCCTCGACGAGCAGAACCGCCAGCCGCCGCCGAAGGGTGCGACGACCCTCGGCCTGCCCGACCCGTGGTGGCCGACCGAGGACGAGGTCGACGACGAGGTGCGGCACGACCTCGACCGGTGGGAGCGCGACGGACTCGTGCGCTTCGTCGGCAAGGACGACACCCGGCGCTTCGCGGTCACGGCCGACGAGGCCCGCGCCGCCCTCGACGACTTCGTGCAGGTGCGGCTCGGCGACTTCGGTCCGTTCGAGGACGCCACGCTCACGAACGACTGGACGATGGCGCACTCGCTCCTCAGCGTGCCGATGAACCTCGGCGTGCTCGACCCGTTCGAGGTCGTCGAGGCCGCACTCGCCGCGTACCGCGACCACGACGCCCCGCTCGCGAGCGTCGAGGGCTTCGTCCGCCAGGTCGCCGGTTGGCGGGACTACGTGTGGCACCTCTACTGGTGGTTCGGCGACGACTACGGTGCGACCGAGAACGCCCTCGACGCCACCGCGCGCCTGCCCCGGTGGTGGCGGGAGCTCGACGCCTCCGAGGTCGATGCGGTCTGCCTGAGCACGGCGATGGAGGGGCTGCACGACCACGGGTGGCTGCACCACATCCAGCGCCTCATGGTGCTCGGCAACTTCGCCCTGCAGCGCGGCTACGACCCCGTGCACCTGACCGAGTGGTTCACCGACGTGTTCGTCGACGGCACCGACTGGGTGATGCCCGCGAACATCATCGGGATGTCGCAGCACGCCGACGGCGGCATGGTCGCGACGAAGCCGTACGCGTCCGGCGGGCGCTACATCGACCGGATGTCCGACCACTGCGGCGGGTGCCGGTACGACCCGACGAAGCGGGTCGGCGAGGACGCCTGCCCCTTCACGGCCGGCTACTGGGCGTTCCTCGCGCGCACCGAGCCGGCGCTGCGGGACAACCCCCGCATGATGCGGCCCCTGCAGCAGATGCGGAAGCTCGCCGACCTGGACGAGGTGGTCGCACAGGAGGCGCGGCGCGGGACGCCCTGACGGCGTCGGTCCCAGGGTGGTCGGCACCGGCCGGGAGGCGCGGGGCTGGCCCGCCCCGCGCCTCCAGCACCGGGACGGCGCCGAGGCGCTCGGTCACGGCAGGACGACGACCTTGCCGGTGACCCCGTCGGCGGCGGCCTCGGCGTGCAGCGCCGGCAGTTCGGCGAGCCGGATCCGGCGGTCCATCTGGACGGCGAGCTCCCCGGCGTCGACGAGGGCCACGAGTTCCTGCAGGCGCCCGCGGTCCGGCCGGACGAACACCGTCGCCGCGCGGACGCCGCGTGCATCGTCCCCCGGGGTGGCCATGAACGCGGTGGTGCTGACGACCGTCCCGCCGTCCCGCACGACCGCGACGAGCGCCGCGAAGGCCTCCGGCTCGATCGGCGCGAGGTTGAGCAGGACGTCGACCTGACCGTCGAGCGCGTCGAGCACCGAACCGGCGGTGTGGTCGATCACCTCGTCGGCACCGGCGGACCGGACCGCGTCCGCACTGCGCGGGCTCGCGGTCGCGACGACGTGCACCCCGAGGCGCTTCGCGAGCTGGACCGCGTACCCGCCCACCACCCCMCCCGCGCCGACGACCAGCAGCCGCTGACCGGCCTCGAGCCGACCGTCGTCGACGAGCGCCTGCCGGGCCGTGAGCGCGACGGAGGGCAGCGCCGCGGCGTCGGGCAGCGGGATGGACGTCGGTGCCGGGACGAGCGCGTCCGCGGGGGCGACCACGTACTCGGCGGCGCCGCCGTCCCGCTCCATGGGGAGGAACCCGACGACCGCGTCGCCGACCGCCATGCCCGTGACCCCGGCGCCGAGGGCGTCGACCGTGCCGGAGACGTCGTACCCGGGGACGTGCGGGAGGCGCACCGGGATCGGCAGGACACCTGCGCGCATCCCGGCGTCGGCCGCGTTGTACGCCGAGGCGGCGACGCGCACCCGCACCTCGCCGTCACCCGGGGTGGGCTGCTCGACCTCGGTCACGCGGAGGACCTCGGGACCGCCGACCTCGTGGAACTGGACTGCCTGCATGGTGTTCTCCTTCATCCGGTGCTTCGAGTTCGAAGCACATTGCCGACGCTAGCACTGCTTCGAACTCGAAGCAACGGTAGGATCGAACCATGGCCGACTCCCCCGCCGCCCTGACCCCGACCGAACTCGATGCGTACCTCGCCTTCACGGACGTGAGTGCGCTGCTGCGCCCGGCGGTCGAGCAACAGCTCCGCGACGCCGGCGGGCTCAGCTCCGTCCAGTTCCAGCTGCTCGCCACCCTCGGCGACGCACCCGACGGGCACCTCCGGATGACCGACCTCGCCGACGGTCTCGTGCACAGCCGCAGCGGCCTGACCTACCAGGCGCAGCTGCTCGAACAGCGCGGCCTCGTCACCAGGTCACCGTCGCCCGACGACGAGCGGAGCACCGTCGTCGCGCTCACGTCGGCCGGACGCGACGTCCTGGCGGCGGTGTTCCCCGGCCACATCGCCACCGTGCACGACCTGCTGTTCGCCGACGTCCCAGACGAGGACGCCGCGCACCTCGCCCGGATCCTCGGCTCCGTCCGCGACCACCTGCGTTCCCACCCGCCGCGCTCGGCTGCGCGCCGCCGCCGGGCCTGAGCACAGCCGGCCGGGAGGCCCGTGGCGGGCCCGCCCCGCGCCTCCCGTCCGGTGCCGGGTCGCGCCCCGTCGACGGAGCAGACGACGTCGGCTCGCGCCCGTCCACCCGACGGTTCCTGCTCCGTCCGCGGAGGGAGGCGGCCGCGCGAGCCGCCCCGGTAGGGTCGGGAACGTGAGCAACGATGCATTCGACGACCGCTACGAGCTGCGCGAGTTCGCGCCCGGTACGGACGAGCAGGGGGCACCGGACGCCGTGACCGACGCGTGGATGCACGCCGTCGGGCTCGGCTTCCACGAGCCGCACCCGGACGCTGAGGGCGCCGCGCGGATGGTGGCGAACATGGTCACCGACGACGAGACCTTCCTCGGGGTGTACGTGCGCGAGCCCCTGCCCGGCTCGGTGGACGCGACGTGGCCCGCTGGCACGTTCACCTGGTTCCGCAAGGCCCTGAGCTGGGGCGACGGCGCGACCATCGACACCCAGGCGATCTCCGCCGTGACCGTCCGACCGACCGAACGTCGGCGCGGGATCCTCCGCCGGATGATGACGCACGCCCTCGAGCGCGGCGTCGCCGAGGGGTACGCGGTCGCGTCGCTGACCGCCTCCGAGGGCACCATCTACCGGCGCTTCGGCTTCGGCTGCGCGATCCGCGAGCGCGCGGTGCGTGTCCGTCGCGCACGGGCGCTCCCGTTGCTCGCACCGACGAGCGGCCGGGTGTCGGTCGTCACGCCGGAGTGGCTGGACGAGGGCACCGCCCGCGCCGTGTTCGACCGGTTCGACGCCCGCACCCCGGGGTCGATGGTGCGGAACGCCGGCACCTGGCCGATCGTCCTCGGGCTCCGGAACGGCGACGGCTCCCCCGCGAAGGACGTCCGCGGCGCCGTGCACCGCCCCGACGACTCGGACGAGGTCGACGGCTACGTGACCTGGCGCGTCAAGGAGGGCTCGGGCCGCGACCAGGACACCGTGCTCGAGGTCGTCGACCTGGTCTACGCGACCGACGAGGCGTACCTGTCGCTCTGGGAGTTCCTGCTCTCGATCGACCTGAACGACGTGGTGCGGTACAGCCGCTCGCGCCTGGACGACCCGATCGTCGCGGCCATCGGCGACAACCGCGCGTACGACGTCGACCACGAGGAGGACCACGTCTGGCTCCGCGTGCTCGACGTCGCGGCGGTGCTGTCCGCGCGGCCGTTCGCGGTCGACGGCTCGCTGACCCTCGCCGTGTCCGACGCGATGGGCTTCGCGGCGGGCACGTACCGGCTCGACGTCGTGGACGGCCGCGGCACGGTGACCCGCACGGCGGACGAGCCGCGCGACGACGCCGACCTGCAGATGGACGTCGCGGAGCTCGGCGCGGTCCTCATCGGCTCGGTCTCGCCGCGGACGCTCGCGGCGGCCGGGCTCGTGCGGGCCACGGACCCGGCGGCGGTGACGCGCTTCGCGGCGATGCTGACCCCGGTGCGCACGCCGCACGGCATCACGTACTTCTGATCGGCGCGGGGGCAGTCCCCTGCACTGCGAACAACCGGAAGCACCTCGCACCACGAAGTCCCGTGGCGCGAGGTGCTTCCGGTTGTGCACGAGCACGCGGCACCACGCGAGTGCGACGTGCGCAGGCGGCCCGCGGCGGCGCGCGCCCCTACGCCCGGCGCCGCACGCGGGGGTCGACGAACGCGTAGACGACGTCGACGACCAGGTTCGCCGTGACGATGAGCAGCGCCGAGAACACCGTGAACCCGACGACCACCTGCAGGTCCAGGGACCGCACCGCGTCGATGAGCAGCGCGCCGAGGCCCTGCATCGAGAACACCTTCTCGGTGATGACCGCCCCGCCGAGCAGCGAACCGAGGTCGAGCCCGAACAGCGTGACCACGGGCAGGATCGCCGTCCGGAGCCCGTGCCGCACGACGACCTGGCGTTCGCGCAGGCCCTTGGCCCGGGCGGTCCGCACGAAGTCCTGCGACATCGACTCGAGCATCTCGCCGCGGGTGAGCCGGGCGTAGATCGCGGCGCTGATGAACGCGAGGACGCACCACGGCAGCACCAGGTGCACGAACCAGCCGACCGGGTCCTCGGCGAACGGCACGTACCCGCTGGTCGGCAGCCACCCGAGGGTGAACCCGAACAGCAGGATCGCGAGCAGTCCGATCAGGTACGCGGGCGAGGACACCCCGGCGACCGCGACGGTCATCACGGCGCGGTCGGCGAGCGACCCGCGGCGCAGGGCCGACACCGTCCCGCCTGCGACCCCGACCACGAGCCAGAGCACGGCGGCGCCGACCGCGATCGACGCGGTGACGGGCAGGCGCGAGGTGAGGAGGTTCGTGACCGAGTCGTGCAGCTGGAACGAGTACCCGAAGCAGGGCGCCGCGCAGCTGATCGTCGAGGCACCGGAGCCGAACGTGCGCCCGGCGAAGATGCCCGCCAGGTACGCGCCGAACTGGGCGATCCAGGGCTTGTCGGTCCCGAGGAACGACTGCACGTCGGCCAGGCGCTCGGGCGTGCACGGCTTGTCGCAGATGGCCTGTGCCGGGTTGGTCGGCAGGAGCATGAACAGCGCGTACGTGACGGCCGCGACGACGAGCAGCACGACGACCGCGCCGAGCACGCGGACGGCCAGGAAGCGGAGGGCGTTCACCGGGCACCTCCGCGCGGGTCGAGGGCGTCGCGCAGGGCGTCACCGAGCACGTTGAAGGCCAGGGTGATGAGGAACAGGGCGGCTCCGGGGAAGACGAGGTACATCGGGTCGGTCTGCACCCAGCCGATCGCGTCGCCGATGCTCCGACCCCACGAGGGCGTCGGCGGCGTGACCCCGACGGCGAGGAACGACAGCGCGGCCTCGGCGCCGATCATCGACGGGATCGAGATCGTGGCGTAGACGGTGATCGTGGCGGAGAGGTTCGGCAGCAGCTGCGTCCGGATGACGTGCCAGCGGCCGGCACCCATCGCGGTCGAGGCGACGACGTAGTTCCGGGTGACGAGGGACAGCGTCTGCCCGCGCACGACCCGGGCGACGGCCGGCCAGCCGAAGAACCCGATCACGAGGACGACGAGCAGCGGCTTCGGGAACGACGTCGGCACGACCGCGGTCAGCGCGATCATGAACACCAACGACGGGAAGCCGAAGATGACGTCGACGACCCGGGACAGCACCCGGTCGTACCAGCCGCCCAGGAACCCGGTCGTGACGCCGACGAGCACGCCGATCACGATCGACATCGCGGTCGCGGCGATCCCGATGCCGAGCGAGGTCCGGGCGCCGTAGGTGACGATCGCGAACAGGTCGCGGCCGGTCAGCGGCTCGACGCCGAACCAGTGCGTGCCGCTCACACCGCCCGCGGCACCGCGCGGAGCACCGAAGTCGTTCAGCGCGTCGACGTGGTACCGGTACGGGTCCTGCCCGCTCACCGCGGCGATGAGCGGCGCGGCGAGGGCGACGACCACGAACAGCGCGATCACCACGGCGGCCACGACCGCCCACCGGTCCCGGGCGACGCGACGCACGACGGCACGGAAGCCGGTCGTCCGTCCGCCGGCCACGGGGACCGGGCTGTCGACGACGTTCGCGGTCACGGTGCCACTCCTTCCCACGCACGCCAGGCGGCCCGGCGCTCGGCCTGCCGTGCCGGGTCGGCGACCGGCGCCGCGGCGAGCAGCATGCGCGTGTAGTCCTGCTCCGGGTCGTCGAGGACCCGCTCGGTGGTGCCCCGCTCCACGATCCGGCCGCCGTGCAGCACGACGACCTCGTCCGCGAGCTGCCGGACGACGGCGAGGTCGTGGCTGACGAGCAGCATGCCGAAGCCGAACTCGTCCTGCAGGTCGGCGAGCAGGTCGAGCACGGCCGCCTGCACGGTGACGTCGAGGGCGCTCGTGGGCTCGTCGGCGATCACGAGCGCGGGGCGGAGGGCGAGCGCCCGGGCCACGGCCACGCGCTGGCGCTGCCCGCCCGAGAGCTGGTGCGGGAACCGCTCGGCCCACGTCGGGTCGAGCTGGACCGCGGCGAGGAGCTCGGCCACGCGCGCAGCCCGGTCGGCGGGTGACGCCGCCGTGTGCACCAGGAGCGGCTCGGCGATGCTCCACCCGATCGTCTGCCGCGGGTTGAGCGACGACGCCGGGTCCTGGAAGACGATGCCGACGCGGCTGCGGAGCTCGCGCAGCCGCCTGCCGCGGGCGGTGCGGAGGTCGCTGCCGTCCACCTCGACGCTGCCGTGCACGACGGGGACGAGCCCGGCGAGCGCGCGCCCGATGGTCGACTTGCCGGAACCGGACTCCCCCACGAGCCCGAGCGTCCGCCCGGCCTGCAGGTCGAGGTCGATGCCGCTGACGGTCGGCGCACCACGGCGCGCGTAGCGCACGGCGACGTCGCGCAGGCGCGCGACGACCGGACGGGAGGCGCGGCTCGCCTCCGTCGCGTCGCCCACGTCCGTCCCGGGTCGCGTGACCGACGGGGCGGACCCGTCACGGGCCTCCCGGCCGGGGTCCGTCCCGGGTCGCGCGACCGACGGGGCGGACCCGTCACGCGCCTCCCGGCCGCTGCCCGTCTCGAGGACCGGCACCGCGTCGAGCAGCTGCCGCGTGTACGCGGCGGCGGGGCGGGCGAAGACGTCGACGACCGAGCCGGTCTCGACGGGGTCGCCCCGGCGCATCACGAGCACCTCGTCGGCGACGTCCGCGACCACGCCCATGTCGTGCGTGATGAGCAGGACCGCGAGCGAGCGTTCGACGCCGAGTCGACGGAGCAGGTCGAGGATCCCGGCCTGCACGGTGACGTCGAGCGCCGTCGTCGGCTCGTCCGCGATGAGCGCCACCGGGTCGCCCGCGAGCGCCATCGCGATCATCGCGCGCTGCAGCTGGCCGCCCGAGAGCTCGTGCGGGTAGGCCTTCCGGATCCGCTGCGGGTCGTCGAGCCCGGCGGACCGCAGGAGCTCGTCGACGCGGGCCGAGACCCCGGCGCGGTCGAGGTCGGTCGGGTGGGCGCGGACGGCCTCGGCGATCTGCGTGCCGATCGACAGGACCGGCGTGAACGAGTTCATCGGCTCCTGGAACACCACGCCGATGCCGGCGCCGCGGACCGCCCGGAGCCGGTCCGCCGAGGCGCCCACGAGCTGGTCGCCGCGGAACCGGACACTGCCGCTGACCCGAGCCTCGGGTGGGAGCAGACCGAGCACGCTCATCGCGCTCACGGACTTGCCCGACCCGGACTCGCCGACGAGCGCGAGCACCCGGCCGGGCGTCAGGGTGAAGGAGACGTCACGGACGACGGGCTCCGCGTCGCCGAACGCGACGCGGAGCCCCTCGACCTCGAGCAGCGGCGCACTCACTTCGCGAGCGAGACCTTGAGGTAGTTCGGGTACGCCGGGAAGTCCGCGATCCGGAAGTTCTCGACGTTCGAGCCGGCCAGGAAGGACTGCTTCGCGTAGATCAGCGGGACGACGGGTGCGTCGGCCATGATCTTCCGGTCGGCCTCGGCCCAGAGCTGCTGGGCGTCGGACTGGTCGATCGTGCCGGTGGCCTTCGCGATGAGGTCGTCGACCTCGGGGTTGCTGTACTTCGAGACGTTGTAGCCGCCCCCGCCGATCTGCGAGGAGTCGTACAGCGGCTGCAGGTTGGCGTTCGCGCTCGGGAAGTCCGGCTGCCAGCTCGACAGCGACAGGTCGAAGTCGGTGCCGTTCGTGGTCGCCTGCGTGAAGGAGTCGTAGTCGAGCGGCTTCAGCGTGACCTGGATCCCGGCGCGCTTCAGGCCGGCCTGGAGCGCCTGCGCCTGTGCGAGGTACGTCGGGTCGTTCTGGGTGACGAGCGTGAGGTTCAGGTCGGTGGCACCGGCCTCTTTGAGGAGCGCCTTCGCCTTGTCGACGTCACCCGTGGGGCTCGTCTTGTAGAGGTCGTAGTCCTTGCGGCCCGCGATGCCGGGCGTGATGAGCGTCGAGGCGTACTCGCCGGCCAGTGCACCACCGGCGGCGATGCGGAACGACTTGCGGTCCACGGCGTACTGCAGCGCCTGGCGCACCTTGAGGTCCTGGAGCTGGCCGCGCTGCGTGTTGATCGCCATGTAGGTGATCGGGCCGGCCTTGCTCGTCGCGAGGCGGTCCTGCGCGGAGGGGTTCGCGCGGACCTGGTTGAGTTCGGCGGCGCCGAGGTAGATCGCGCCGAACGAGTCCTTCGCGTCACCGTTGTCGGCGATCAGGCTCTGTGTCGTGGTCGAGGCGTCCTGCGACTCCTTGAACACGATCTTCGACGGGCCCGCGGTGCGGATGCTGTCGGTCTTCGCGCTCCACTCCTTGTTGCGGACGAGCGTGACCTGCGAGCCCTGCGTGTTCGACTGGACCTGGTACGGACCCGAGGACACGGGCTTGGCGTCGTACGCACCGGTGTCCGTGCCCTGGCCCTCGGGGACCGGTGCGAACGCCGGCATCGACGCGAGCCACGGCCAGTCGCCGTACGCGCTGTTCAGCTTGAACACGATGGTCTTGTCGTCCGGGGTCTCGATGCTGTCGAGGGTCTTCCCCTCGAACGGCCCCTGGTACTCGCTACCGCCGACGAGCAGCGACTTGTGGTAGCTCAGGCCACCGGTCAGGTTCGGGGCGAACGAGCGCTCGATCCCCCACTTGACGTCCTTGGTGGTGATCGGGGTGCCGTCCTGGAACTTCAGGCCGTCCTTGAGCGTGTACGTCCAGGTCTTGCCACCGTCGCTCGACTCGCCCGTCGTGGTGGCGAGGTCCGGCACGACCTTCGCGGTCTTGCCGGGCTCGACGTCCCACGTGGTGAGCCGCCGTGCGACGAGACCCATCGACGTGATCCCGAGGCTCTGGCTCGTCGCCGGGTCGAAGTGCAGCGCGGTCTGGGGCGTGAGGATGTTGAGCGTCCCGCCCTTGCTCGTGCCGGCGGACGCGTCGTCCGAGGCGCTGCCGCCCGTGCAGCCCGTCAGCACCAGGGCGTGTACGGCACCGGCTACGCCGTGGCGGCGATGCTCGCGCCGACCGTCGTCACGGTCACGGCGATCGACATGGGGACGGTCGGGTGGGCGATCCTGGCGGTGGTGTTCCTCGGCGCGGCGCTCGCCGTGGCCGCCGTCGCCACGCGGGCCGCCCGCGCGCTCCCGACCACCTGAGCCGC
>NZ_MCIG01000068.1 GCF_001705035.1 Curtobacterium sp. UCD-KPL2560
CCCGYCCGCGCCCCGCCCGCGGTGGCAGGCTGGGTCCGTGATCACCGTCGAACTCGCCCGCGCCCTCCGCGACGCCGGACTCCGCTGGCACCCGGACACCGGCGACCGCTTCGTGATCGACAAGGCCGGGGTCGACGACGACGTGTACACCGTCTCCGAGATGACCGTCGAGCGGCACGACCACCCGACGGGCACCGTGCTCGGCTTCAACGGCACGACCGAGTGGGCGCTCGACTCCGTCACCGCGGACGAGTCGCTCTGGCTGCCGCGCGAGGACCAGCTCCGCACGCTCCTCGGGCCGGCGTTCGTGTCGCTCACCGCGGGGTGCACGGTCACGGCGACGATCGACGGGGAACACCGGGAGTTCACGGACCCGGACGCCGCCGAGGCGTACGGGGCCGCCCTGCTCGCCTACATCGAGGCGTCGCTCGCCTGACGGACGTCGCAGACCGCCCGCCGGGGACGCCGACCGTGATCGCCCGGTCGGCACCGGCGGTCGGCGCAGACCGCCCACCGGGGAGGCCGGACGTGGTCGCCCGGTCGCCCCCGGTGGCCGGTCACGAACTCACCGGCCCGTCGGCCGATCCCGGCGGCCCGCGGTCACCCCCCGGGCGGCGCGCACGTGACGGCCGGTCACGACGGTCCGGCGCAGGCCTGGACGCCCTGCGGACCCGCGAGCGGAGCGCAGCCGGGCCACGGCCACGGCCACACCGAGCAGCAGCAGGACCACCGCTGCGGGCAGCCCGTACCCGAGCACCTCCGACCCGGTGAAGGCCAGTGCGCCGGGTACCGCCACGACCGGCACACGATCACGGACGGTGGCTGAGCTGACCACCACGGATCGCGCACCCGGCTCCGTCCCGTCGCCCGCGCGGGCGACGTCGCCCTCCACCTGTGAGGTGAACACGACCTCCCCGGCGCGGAGGTCCGCCTCGGTCACGGTGTGGAACGGGCCCGTGCACTCGGTGACGGCACCGGGCTCGAGCACCGTCGCCGCGCAGGTCAGGTCACCGCCCGCCGCGCGCCGCAGGTCGTGCAGCACGAGGTTGCCCGTGTGCCGCACCTCGGCGAGGACGGCCACGCGGTCGCCGGGACGGACCGGAGCGGTCACGGGCACGGTGTCCCCGCCCGCGCCACGCCGCACGACCCGGGTCTGCAGGTCGAGCACGTCGGACGCGCGGAGTCCGACGTGCACCGCGTCCTCCGCCGTGACCTCGACCGCCGACGGCGCGACCGCCGACGCGTGGAGGGTGAACGGCACCTGCCCGCGCTCGACGTCGTCCTGGGTGAGGACCAGGTCCGGCACGGTGCAGGTGACCGCCGTGTCCGGAGCGATCGGCGCCTCCGGACAGTCGATCGGCAGCTCCGGGTGCTCGACGAACGAGCCGGAGGGGCCGCGGAGCGTCACGTTGCCGTCGTTCGCCACCGTGACCGTGGACGCGACGTGGGCGCCGGGCCGCGGGAGGTCGTCGTCCGTCCGGCCGAGGTGCGCGGTGACGTGGGCCTCCAGGACCGGGCGGCGCTCGACGTCCACCCCGGCAGCGGCGCGGGCCGCGACCCGGGCGTCGTCCGCGCCCGTCCCGCCGACGCTGAACCGGACGTCGGACCGCCCCGCGTCGACGTCCTCCTGGGTCAACGGGTACCGGTCCACCTCGCAGTCCACCGATGCGCCGGCCGGGAGCTCGCCCGCCGGACACCGCACGCCCAGGTCAGGCCGGTCGTCGGCCACGGCCGTGACGTCCCGCACGGTGGTGTTGCCCGTGTTCCGCACGACGAGCCCAGGTGCCACGTGGTCGCCGGCACGCGGCGGGCCGTGCCCCTCCGGCGCGAGCTCCGCCGCCGCCGTGGCCGACAGCTCGGTCCGCCGTGGGAGCGGGAGGCTCGTCTCGGCGCGGGCCGTCGCGTCGGTGCCGTCCGGGGCACGACCGTGGATCGGCGCCGCGAAGTCGACGGCACCCCGGTCGACGTCCGTCCGGGTCAGCGGGTACGTGCCCCGGACCGCGCACGAGGTGGAGGCTCCGGGGGCGAGCGCCACACCGGGGCACGCCACCACCAGGTCCCCGCGCCCGTCGACCGACGCCGTGAGGTCCCGCAGGGTCACGTTGCCGTCGTTGCGCACCGTGAGGTGCAGCGTGACCGGGTCCCCGGCGGTCGGTTCGTGGTCGGGCCGGTCCGCCGTGAGCATCCCGGAGACGGTGGGGGCAGCGGCCGTCGTCGCGACCCTCGCGGAGGCCGTCGCCGTCACGCGCTGTCCGGCCCGCGAGGTCGCCGTTGCGGTCACCGCGTCGTCGATCGCGCCCGCGTCGAGGTCCGCCTGCACGACCGGCCGCGGAGCGGACGAGCAGACCGTCGAGGCAGTGGGGGCGAGGTCGGTCGTCCCGCACGTGGTCGGACCTGCAGTGCCGACGACGCGGAGGTCGTGCACGGGTGTGTTCCCCCCGTTCCGCACCGTCGTGGCGAAGGACAGGGCCTCACCCAGGTCCGCGACGGCGTCGGCGCCCGTGAGCACCGGACGTTCGCTGGCCACCAGGGCGTTCTGCTCGGGCAGGAACGTCACCCGCGCGGGCTCCGGCAGATCGACACCTCGGTGCGTGACGACGTCCTCGCGGTCCAGGATCCCGGTCCCGGCGACGTCCGAGGTCACGTCGAGCGACACCGTGCAGTCGACGGCGTCCGCGGCGAGGTCGCCGCGGACGGTCAGGGTGCCGTCACCCGGACCAGCGGTGACGGTGACGCCCCGGCACGTGCTCTCGACACGGGGTTCAGCGGCGATGCGGACGTCCTCGGGCAGCCGCTCCGAGAACGACCAGCCGGGCTTCGACCCGAGCTCCGACGTGTTCACGACGCGCGCCGTCATCCGCGCGGTCCCGCCCACGACCGGGGTCCCGGCGAAGCTGTTCACCAGTCGCGGGGTCGAGTCGAACACCGAGACCCCGTCGATCGCGCCGTCGTTGCCCTCGGACGCGGTCTGCTGGTTCCGGAGTCGCCAGCGCACTTCCGTGCCGTCGAGGAGCAGGCCACCCGGGGACACGAACGAACCCGCGCGGACGACGTCACCACCGGCCGTCCAGGACCGGGCACGGCGGTCCGTGCACGGGTCGATCGCTGCCGAGACCGGGCGTTCCACGGTCCCCTCGACGAGGCTGAAGGCGAGCAGCGGGTGCGCCAGGTCGCAGGACGCAGCCGCGGCGTCGACGCCGAACGAGACGAACCGGCCGGCCGCGCCGAGGGCGGTCCCCTCGGTGGCCTCGACCTCGACCGCGCTCGCCGGGATCGACCGGTCGAGGGTCCAGGCGCTGACGGCGTGGTTCGTCCGGGGATCCGTGCCGTTGACCTGTCCGAGGACGTCCGACAGGTTGCGCAGGTGCGCGTTCGCGGAGCACCCGACGACGTCGGAACTGATCCGGCTCGTGACGACGCCGTTGCACTGTGCCGGGTCGATCCACGACGGGTCAGCCCGGTACCGCTGTCCCGCGGACCCGACGTACTGGTCGAGCATCCGCGGCGCGGTCCCCGTGCCGTGCTCGAAGTCCTCCGACGCGCGCACCACGGGCGGGGCGTTGGCCGCGGTCGCCTCCGGGGCTGCTCCCACGAACGCGGGGAGCCCGGTCGCTCCCGGTTCGGCGCTCGTGTCGCCCCCACGGGGGGCCGCGGCCACAGGACTGTCCGGCACCCACCAACTCCCCGCCGTCGCCGACGCGATCATCACGGTCGCGAGGACGGCGAGCCGAAGTCGACGCTCACGTGTCGTTCTGTATGTGAAGTACATACACTCCTCATACCGCCGGAGGGGCGTGGTGTCCGCCCGTTCGCAACCGAGATGCTCGCGGCATCCGGTCCGGTCCGCGCAGGGGGACGCGCCCGGCTGGACGTTCCCGGGAAGCCCGCTGCGCACCGTTTGGTTGCATGGCGTCATGACCGTTCCGAACATCACGCTCAACGACGGCAAGACCATCCCCCAGCTCGGCTTCGGGGTGTTCCAGATCGAGCCGGAGAACACGAAGGAAGCCACCCTCACCGCCCTCGAGGTCGGCTACCGCCACATCGACACCGCCGAGATGTACGGCAACGAGAAGGAGGTCGGCGAGGCCATCGCCGAGTCCGGCATCGACCGCTCGGAGATCTTCGTCACGTCCAAGCTCAACAACGGGTTCCACGACCCCGAGGCGGCGCTCGAGAACGGCAAGAAGTCGGCCGACCTGCTCGGCGGGTACACCGACCTCTTCCTCATCCACTGGCCGCTGCCGACCGTGTCGGACTTCGTGCCCACCTGGAAGGCGATGGAGGAGCTGTACCGCGGCGGCACCGCCCGCTCGATCGGCGTCTCGAACTTCCAGACCCACCACCTCAACCGCCTCGCGTCGGAGACCACGATCACGCCGGCCGTGAACCAGATCGAGGTGCACCCGTACCTCGTCCAGGACGAGCTCCGCGCCTACGGCCGCGAGCACGGCATCGCGACCGAGGCCTGGTCGCCGATCGCGCAGGGCCTCGTGCTCGACGACGAGACCATCACGCGCATCGCCGGCAACACCGGCAAGACCCCGGCGCAGGTCGTCCTCCGCTGGCACATCCAGCGCGGCGACATCGTGTTCCCGAAGTCGGTCACCCGCTCGCGCGTCGAGGAGAACTTCGCGATCTTCGACTTCGAGCTCTCCGACGACGACATGACCGCGATCACGTCGCTCGACAAGGGACACCGCACCGGGCCCGACCCGGACACGTTCGACTACGTCCCGGCCTGACGGCCGCCGGTCGCGTGACGCGACCAGGGAGACGACGGGAGGCCCGTGGCTGCGCAGCCACGGGCCTCCCGTCCGTCGTCCGGTCCTGCCGGGCTCACGCCCGGCGGGACGCGGTGACCGTGAACTTGTCGGTCCGCACCACCTGCCGCGTCGGCCCGACGGCGCGTTCGAGCGCCGGTCGGTAGCGCAGGTGCGAGTTCCAGACGCACCACAGTTCACCGCCGGCCTGGAGGATCGTGGCCGCGTTCCGGAACATCGCCTCGGCCGCGTCGGTGCTCACGGTCGTGTCCTCGTGGAAGGGCGGGTTGCAGAGCACGAGCTGCGCGGACCCCGCGTCGAGCTCGTCGCCCGCGTCCGACCGCGTCACGCGCACCCGGTCGGCGACGCCGTTCGCCTCGGCCGTCGCGCGCGTCGACAGCACCGCCGCCCGGGACACGTCCGTCGCGACGACCTGGAGGCGCGGACGCCGACGCGCGAGCACGGTCGCGATCACCCCGTTGCCGCAGCCGAGGTCGACCGCGACGCGCGCCGTCGGCACCGCCTGGTCGGCGACACCGAGCAGGACACGGGTGCCCTGGTCGAGCGAGGCGCCGGCGAAGACCCCACCGTGCGCGACGATGGTCATGCCGAGCTCGTCGACGTGCACCGAACGCGGCCAGGGCTGGGTGGTGTCGGCGCGGGTCGCGGCCGCCCGGAGCGGGTCCTGCGCGATGAGCAGCCGGGACTTGCCGCGTCCGCGGGAGGCCGTCACCTCGCCGAAGTAGCGGCGCAGCACGTCGTTCTGCGACAGGTTCATGTGCTTCGAGACGCCACCGCAGAGCAGCACGGCGTCGGGGGCCGCCCACCGTGCGACGGCCCGGGCGACCTCGTCGAGCCGGTCGTTCGACTTCGACAGGCGCAGCAGCACCAGACGGACGTCGCGGAAGGCCTGCTCGAACGACTCCGGGTGGTGGAAGCCCCGCCGACCGAACGTGCCCGCGTTCGCCTCGAGGGCGCGCACCCCCACGAGGGAGTCCTGCACCACCCGGACGTCGGACGCCCCGTGCACGGTGATCGCGCCGAGGGTCAGGACGCCGTAGCGGTCGTCGACGACGGCGACCTCACCCGGCTGCCGGAGTGCGTCGCCGTGCACGTGGGGTGCCTCGTCGAGGATGAAGCGGTCGGTGCCGTCGATCGCGATGAGGTCCGCCGCGTCGTCGGGGCGGCGGCGGAACAGGTCGGCGAAGTCGGGTGGCACGGCGCCACCCTACCGACGGGTACCGTCCGACACGGGGGACGACGTCGGTATATCACACGTCGTCGGAGCGTTCCGCGGTCGTACGCTCGGACCGGTGCGCCCCCGGGAGCGGGGTCGGCACCGACGAGGGGAAGGGGCCGCATGTTCGCGACGGTGGATGCCGAGGGACGCCCCCGGCTGCGCGACCAGGCCCGGGAACGCCTGCGCGGCGAGATCCTCGACGGTTCCCTGCCGCCCGGTGCCCGACTCGACGACGTCGAGCTCGCCGTCCGTCTGCGGTGCTCGCGCACCCCGGTCCGCGAGGCGCTGTCCGACCTCGCGCACGCCGGGCTCGTCGAGTTCCGCCCGAACCGGTACACGCGCGTCACCGTCCCCCGGCGCGAGGAGATCGTCCCCTCGATGCAGGCCCTCGGACTGCTGTTCGGCGGCGTCGCGCGGACGACCGTCCCGGTGCTGAGCGACCGGAGTCGCACGCGGCTGTTCCGCGCCCTCGGTGAGTTGCTCGACCAGATGGGCACGGCGCGCGGGTGCAGCCCGCCCGACACCGCCTCACGCCTCTACCGCGACCTCATCGCCGAGTGCCGGAACCCGCTGCTGGCGTCGACGCTGCGCAGTGCCGCGGACGGGCTGACGTTCCGGCTCCGCCACGAGGAGCTCCGCTCGGCACTGCCGTGGGAGCACGTGCGCAACGGGATCGTCGCACTGCGGGTCGCGATCGACTGCCGTGACGGCCGGCTGGCCGAGCGTGCGGTGGCGACGATCCACCTCCTGCCGGACCCGGACCGGGACCGAGACCGAGATCCGGGCCGGGAGCGGGAGCGGTCGAGGTGACACCGCCGGGCACGGGCCACACGCCGCCGTGCGCCCGGGCGGAGGACGTCGTCCCCCGGCCGCCGCGCTGCACGGCCGGGGGCGCGTCACCCCTGCCCTGACCACCGGCCTGCGGCTCCCTGCCCGCGGCACCGGTGCGGCGCCGCGGACAGGGAGCGTCGGCGAGGACTCAGCCCGCGGTGAGCCGGATCGTCGCGGTCGTGGTGTTGGCACCACGGGACTGGGCGGTCGCGAGCAGCACCTGGTCGCGGAACGGCAGCCCCGAGGTCCGGACGGACCACCGGCCGGCGTCGTCCGCTTCGACGGTGCCGAGGTCGCTGCCCGGCACCCCCTGCTCGGACAGCCGGACCCGTGCGTGCGGCGCGGCCACGCCGGCGATCCGCACGTCCGGGAACGCCGGCGGGATCACGAACCCGTCCCCGGGCGAGGTGATGCGGACCGCGGCCCCGTAGTCGACCACGATCGTGACGGTCTGCGGGTCCTGCCCCGTCACCGTCTGCGTCGCCTCGAGCGTCCGCGCACCGCCTCGGTCCGGCGCGGTGAGCGTCGTGCTCCACGTTCCCTCGGGGTCGGCGACACGGACGGTCGCGACGGCGACGGCGCCCTCCCGCAGCACGACGGTCGCGCCGGGCGTCCCGTGCCCTCCGACGGTGACGGGCTTCGTCACGTCCGCGTCGAAGGTCGCCGCGCCGTCGAAGGCGGGTCGGCCGACCTCGACGTCCACGTCGATCGCGGCGAGCAGGGCCGTGGCCCCGTACGCCTCGACGTGGACGGGGTTCGTGCCGTACGCCAGACCGTCGAGCTCGAGCGACCACGCACCGTCCTCGACCTTGACGGCCTTCGCTGCCTCCACGCCGTCGCGGCGCCAGGACACGACGACCACGCCCGCTCCGGTCGGCGCGGTGCCGACGAGGGTCGCCGTCCGCCGTGCCGGGTCGACGTCCCGCGGCGTGGCCGTCAACGGCCGACCTGGCTCCGGGACGGTGGTCGTGGTGGTCGCGGTCGTGTCGAAGGTCCCGCCGGTGATCGACCCGCGCAGGTGCCCGGTCAGCGCACCCTGCGACTGCTGAACGTCCGACGGTGTCTCGATCCGGAGCCCGAAGCGGAACCTCTGGTCCTTCGCCACGTTCCAGTTCCGCTTGCCGAGCGTGAAGGAGTACTTCGTGCCGTCGCCCGACCGGCTACCGTCCACCAGGCTGTCCCCGCCGAACGAGCGCCACGTCGACCCGTCCAGGTACTCGCCGCGCTGCGCGGTCTGCCCGGTCGCGAAGGTCGTCCCGGACGGCGCCGTCACGTCGAGGGTCCCGGTCGGTGTCGTGAACGCCCGCTTCGCCGTGAAGGTGACGTACGCGGTGGTGGTGCCGCCCCGCTCGAGGACCGCGCTGCCGGTGTCGCCCGTGATCTGGCCCGGCTGCACGGGCTCCGCGATGGTCACGGTCACCGAGGCGGTGTCGCGCCGGACGCCGTCGACGTACTGCTCGAAGGTCAGGACGTTCGCGCCGACCGACAGCCCGGTCACGGTCGCGGACCACTTGCCGACCGTCCCGACCGGCGGCGCGGCGGCGACCTGCACGCCGTTCCGCTTGATGACGGCGTTCGCGGTCGCCTCGCCGGACACCCGGGCGGTGCGGCCGGCGTCGTCCTGCGCGTCGAGGTGCACCGACAGCCCGATCTGCTGGTACGGCCGGGTCACCGGCGTCCCGGAGACCTTCGCGGAGTTCTTGCAGAGCGCACCGATGCAGGCGTACGTCCAGAACGTCGGGGTGCGCGTCTGGCCCATCGGCCAGGCCGCGAAGGTCGCCTCCGAGGTACCGCCGTCCCAGTGGTAGTCCCCGCCGACGTCGCCGACGTGGATCTGGCAGGTGGTCTCGAGCAGGCCGCACCGCGGCTTCCCGGTCACGCGGTAGGTGCGGGAGTCGATCGGCGTGAGGCTGACACCGGTCGGGGTGTTCGCGACCACTCGGGGCTCGGGCCGGACGGCGCGGTCGTCGGCACCCTGGTCGGGGTCGGCGGGAGCCTCGGGGTCGCTCGCAGCGGTGGCATCGGTCGCGGCCGGAGCGACGGCGGCAGCGTCGCCAGCGGCCGGAGCGACGGCGGCAGCGTCGCCAGCGGCGCGATCGGCCGCAGCGCCGCCGTCGGCTGCCGTCGCCGTCGGAGGCGCGGCGTCCGGTCCGGCCGCCGCGGCGAGCGGGACCGGGCCGAGCACGAGGCCGAGGGTCGTGAGCACCGCGGCGAGCGCGGCGAGGACAGGGGGTCGGGAACGCATGGGATCCTCCGTCGATCGTCGTTCGACTCGGACGAGTCGCGTCAACGGTAGGGATCAGGCCGACCATCTGGTCGAGTGGTACATCACTGTACCAGGAGGTGCGCGATCGCCCCTCTCGCGCAGCCCGGCCGAGCGCCGGTCAGGGGCGCGGCGGTCGCCAGAGGACGATCTGCGTGTTCCGCTGCGGACGGGACCCGGCCTTGAGCGAGATCGCCGCGCCGGTCGTCGTCGCCGCGAACACGCGGGCGCCGGGCCGGTTGATGAGCTGGTCGGCGAGGGCGGTCTCGAGTTCCCGCACGCGCTCGCGGAGGGCGCGGTTCTCGTTCTCGAGGTCGAGCACCCGTCGGATGCCCTCGAGCGACACCCCCTCGGACCCGAGCCGGGCGATCTCCCGCAGCTGGGCGATGTCGCGCATGGAGTACCGCCGCGACCCACCGCGGGTCCTGCCGGGCACGACGAGGCCGAGCCGGTCGTACTGCCGCAGCGTCTGCGGGTGCATCTCGGCGAGCTCGGCCGCCGTCGCGATCGCGAAGACGGGCGAGTTCTCGTCCATGTCGGTCATCGATCGCCCCTTCCGTCGTCCGCGTGGTCCGGTTCCCAGCCTGGAGGCGCGGTGCGGGTTCCTGACGGAGCCGCGCCGCGCCTCCTGGCCGGGTCGTGCTGTGTCGTGCGCGCCCGTGGCGCGCACCGTTCGTGCTAGCCGCGCGCCTTCGCGAGGAGGTCCTCGCGGGGGTCCTCGTCCGGCAGGGTCGCGGCGAGGGCCTCGACGGCCTCCCGCTGCTTGTCGGACAGGTGCGACGGCACCGCGACCTGCACGGTCGCGAGCAGGTCGCCCGTGCCGTTCTTGGTCGTGACGCCGCGCCCCTTGACGCGCAGGACCCGGCCCGACGGGGTGCCGGGCGCGACCTTCAGCTTGACGGGCTCGCCGCCGAGCGTCGGGACCTGGATCGTCGCGCCGAGCGCCGCCTCGACGAACGTCACCGGGACGTCCACACGGAGGTTGAGCCCGTCGCGCTCGAAGACCGGGTGCTTCCGGACGCTCACCGCGACCACGAGGTCGCCGGCCTCACCGCCGTCGGGCGACGGTTCCCCGCGCCCGCGCAGTCGGATCTTCTGACCGTCCGCGACGCCCGCGGGGATCCGGACGTTGACCGGCCGTCCGTTGCCCTGCGACAGCTTGACGGTGTCGCCGGCGATCGCGGTGGCGAAGTCGAGCGTCGTGGACGCCGTGACGTCGCGGCCCTTGGTCGGGCCGCCGAAGCCGCGGTAGCCGCCGGAGTTCTGGCCGAAGCCGCCCCCGCCGAACATGCCGCCGAGGATGTCCTCGAACCCGCCGGCACCGCCGCGTCCGCCCTGCTGGCCGAAGCGGACGCGCTGCCCGCCCTGCTGGCCGAACATGCCGCCGAAGACGTCCTCGAACCCGCCGCCCTGGCCCGGGCCACCCGCGGTGAAGCGGGCGCCCGAGCCCATGGCGCGGACCTGGTCGTACTCGGCGCGCTGCTCCTTGTCGGAGAGCACCGAGTACGCCTCGCTGATCTCCTTGAAGCGGGACTCGGCGGCGGCGTCACCCGGGTTGGAGTCCGGGTGGTACTGCCGCGCGAGCTTCCGGTAGGTCTTCTTCAGCTCAGCGTCGCTCGCCGTCTTGTCGACGCCGAGGACCTTGTAGAAGTCCTTGTCGAACCAGTCCTGACTGGCCATGAATCCCTACCTCCTCCCGGGGCTCAGGCCGGGACCGCCACGGCGACCTTGGCCGCACGGAGGACGCGGTCGCCGAGCTTGTAGCCCGGCTCCACGACGTCCGCGACGGTCTGGTCGGTGGCACCCGGCGTGGGCAGCTGGACGATCGCCTCGTGCACGTTCGGGTCGAAGGTCTCACCCTTCTCGCCGATCTGCACGAGCTTGAACTTCTCGAAGCCGCCGCGGATCTTCTGACCGATGACCTGCATCGGACCGTCCGCGAGGTCGCCGTGGGCCTCCGCGCGGGTCAGGTCGTCGAGCGCCGGCAGCAGCGCCCGGACGACCTCGGCGATGACGGCGTCGCGGTTGGCCTCGCGGTCACGCTCGACGCGCTTCCGGAAGTTCACCAGCTCGGCCTGTGCGCGGAGCATGTCCGCCCGCATGTCGGCGACGAGGTCACGGTCGTCCTGGGACAGCTTGTCCTCGGCGATGCCGCGCGCGGCGTCGTCGAGCAGGGCCTTGTCCTCGGGCGACAGGTCGTCCGTCACGTCGGCGCTCGCCTGGTCGGAACCCGAGCCGCCGGCTGCGGGGCCGTCCGTGGGGAGTTCCACGTCCGGTCCCTCCGCCTCGATGAGGTCCTCGGGCTCCTGTGCGTTGGTGGCGTCGCCCTCGACCTGGGGTTCGTCCTCGTTCGGCACGTTGTCCTTGCGGTCCGTCATCGTTACTTCTTGTCCTTGTCGTCCTCGTCGTCCACGACCTCGGCGTCGACGATGTCCTCGTCGTCCTGCTGCGCCTGGTCGCCGGCGGGCTGCTCGCCACCGGCCGCGGCACCCGCGTCCTGCTGGCTGTAGATCGCCTGGCCGAGCTTGCCCTGCGACTCGTTGAGCTTGTCGTAGGCGGCCTTGACCGCGTCGTCGTCCTCACCCGCGAGGGCGGACTTCAGCGCGTCGACGTCGCCCTGGACCTCGGACTTGACGTCAGCGGGGAGCTTGTCGTCGTTCTCCTTGATGAGCTTCTCGATCGAGTAGACGAGCTGCTCGGCCTGGTTGCGACGCTCGTTCGCCTCGCGGCGGGCCTTGTCCTCGGCCGCGTGCTCCTCGGCCTCGCGGACCATACGCTCGATGTCCTCCTTCGGCAGCGACGAGCCGCCGGAGATGACCATCGACTGCTCCTTGCCGGTGCCCTTGTCCTTCGCGGACACGTGCACGATGCCGTTGGCGTCGATGTCGAACGTGACCTCGACCTGCGGAACACCGCGGGGAGCCGGAGCGATGCCGGTGAGCTCGAACGTGCCGAGCGGCTTGTTGTCGCGGGTGAACTCGCGCTCGCCCTGGAAGACCTGGATCGCGACCGACGGCTGGTTGTCGTCGGCGGTCGTGAAGGTCTCGCTCCGCTTGGTCGGGATCGCGGTGTTGCGGTCGATGAGCTTCGTCATCAGGCCGCCCTTGGTCTCGATGCCGAGCGACAGCGGCGTGACGTCGATGAGCAGGACGTCCTTGCGCTCGCCCTTGAGGACACCGGCCTGGAGCGCGGCGCCCACGGCGACGACCTCGTCCGGGTTGACGCCCTGGTTCGGGGACTTGCCGCCGGTCAGCGACTTGACGACCTCGGCCACGGCGGGCATGCGGGTCGAACCACCGACGAGCACCACGTGCGCGATGTCGTTGACCGAGACACCCGCCTCCTTGATGACGTCGTTGAAGGGCTTCTTCGTGCGGTCGAGCAGGTCGGAGGTCATCTGCTCGAACTGCGCGCGGGAGATGGTCTCGTCGAGGTTCAGCGGGCCGTCGGCGGTGAGCGTCAGGTACGGGAGCTGGATGTTCGCCGACATCTGCGACGACAGCTCCTTCTTCGCCTGCTCGGCGGCTTCCTTGAGGCGCTGCTTCGCGATCTTGTCCGTGGACAGGTCGACGCCGTGCTCGTCCTTGAACTTCTTGACGAGGTGGTCGACGATGCGCTGGTCCCAGTCGTCGCCGCCGAGGCGGTTGTCACCCGAGGTCGCGCGGACCTGGATCGTGGAGAAGTCGTCGTCCTTGCCCACCTCGAGCAGGGAGACGTCGAACGTGCCGCCACCGAGGTCGAAGACCAGGATGAGCTCGTCCTCCTTGCCCTTGTCGAGGCCGTACGCCAGCGCGGCGGCGGTGGGCTCGTTGATGATGCGGAGGACGTTGAGGCCGGCGATCTCACCGGCGTCCTTCGTGGCCTGGCGCTCGGCGTCGTTGAAGTACGCCGGGACGGTGATGACCGCGTCGGTGACGTCCTCACCGAGGTACTGCTCGGCGTCGCGCTTGAGCTTGCCCAGGGTGCGGGCCGAGATCTCCTGCGGCGTGTAGCTCTTGCCGTCGATGTCGACCTTCCAGTCGGTACCGATGTGGCGCTTCACGCTCGCGATGGTGCGGTCGACGTTCGTCACGGCCTGGCGCTTCGCGGTCTCACCGACGAGCACCTCGCCGTCCTTCGTGAACGCCACGATCGAGGGCGTCGTGCGGAGCCCCTCGGCGTTGGCGATGACGGTGGGCTCGCCACCTTCGAGTACGGAGACGACGGAGTTGGTGGTTCCGAGGTCGATGCCTACTGCACGTCCCATGTGTTGGTGCTCCTTCGATCGGGTGCGTGGTCTTGCTGAAGCCTACGCGGAGTTGCGTCCGCTGCGCTCAAGTCTAGACCTGAGTCGCATCGTGTCAAGTCACGGGACGAAGGCAGAGCGCTGGGCAGACATTGCGTATGTTATATTTGACGTACAGCATCCGCCGCGGTCTCCGCGGCCCGACCTGAAGGATTCCCTCCTCTCATGAAGTCATTCCTCAAAGCCGCGGCCGCGACCGGCGTCGCGGCAGCCACCATCGCCACCGGGCTGAGCTTCGGGCCAGTGGCCACGGCCGCGCCCGCCGACGACGGGACCTCGATCGAGCAGAAGCTCATCCTGGGGATCCCTGGCGGCGGCTTCGGCTACATCGACTCCGACGGTCACGCTCACGAGACGCGCGACTCCTCGGAGGCGCTTTCGAAGGCCGGGACTTACACGATCCCGAAGCCGGGCACCCAGGGCTGGATCATCGCCGGGGATGGTAATTGCTTGAACATCCATGAGGGTGGATCGGTGGGGGGAGTCCCCTATGCGAAGTTCCACAACAGCTCGTGTTACTCGCAATCTACGTGGACGGTGAGGGTCAGCGGCGCCATCGTCCACGGCAGATCTTCCCCTGGAGCATGGCTCTTCAAGCCCGGCACGACTGACGAGGCCTACATCAACTTCGCAGACGATGCCGAGGACAAGGCGATGAAGCTCCTCAACGTCGCCGCCGCAGTGAGCGACATTGACGTCGAGGCCGGCACGGCGCAGCTGACCGACGGTATCGCCCCGCTCGGTGCCACCTCGGTCGAGGTCTCCTACACGAACAAAGACGGCAAGCAGGTCGTCGACGACCAGGACGTGACCGACGGCAAGTGGGGTCCCGCCGCGCTGCGCAACCTCGCGCTCGGCGCGACGACGGTCCACCTCGCGGCCTACGACGGCGGCGACGTGATCGCAGAGAGCGACGTCACCGTCGACCTCCCGGTGACCCCGCTGGTCGCGACCGGCGCGTTCGGCTCCGCGGTCGACGAGGTCGCGACGATCAGCGGCACGGCGACCCCGGACACGGCGATCAACGTCTACCACGGCGAGAAGCGCATCGCGATGACCACGTCGGCCGACGACGGCACCTACTCGGTCCCCGTGAACGCGCCGAACATGCCCGGCACCTACGACCTCACCGTCACGCAGACGATCCGCGGCGAGGACGCCACGCCGCAGAGCGTGTCCCTCGACTACGGCTCCGGTGTCTCGATCACCTCCCCTGCTGACGGGGCTGAGCTCGACCCGGGCGACCTCCTCACCGTCCGCGGCGCCGCGCAGTCCGGCTCGATGGTGAAGGTCTACGAGAAGGGCCACGCCGACCAGGTGCTCGCCGAGACCGTCGCCGGCACCGGCAGCACCTACCGCGCGGTGGTCCGGGACCTCGAGGACCGTGAGTACCACCTGGTGGTCGAGGCCATCAGCAAGGGCTACAACCGCACGACTGCGGAGCTCACGGTCAACCCCGGCAAGTCCACGGTCGCGGACCCGACCGCGGCGGTGTCGTTCGACGCCGACGTGACCGAGAAGGCGACCGTGTCCGGCACCGGTGTCGACGGCGCCACGATCACGGTCAAGAACGGCACCACGACGCTCGGCACCGCGAAGGTGGGCAGCAACGGCGAGTGGTCCCTGCCGATCGACCCGCTCGGCGCCGGCAAGCACACCCTGACGGTCGAGCAGACCGGCATCGACGGCACGCAGACCACCACCACCACCGACGCCGACTACGGCGACGCGGTCGAGATCACCGGGCCCGCCGCGGGCAGCGTCGCACCGGGCGACCTCGAGGTCACCGGCACCGGCGTGGACGGCGCGAAGGTCACCGTAACCGGCGGCAACGCCCCCGTCACGACGACGGTCGAGGACGGCACCTGGTCGGCGACCGTGTCCGTTCCCGTGTCCGCCACGGCGACGACCCTGACCGCGACCCAGCAGTCCAAGGGCGCCCTCCAGACCACCGACACCGTCGAGGTCACCGCGAACGCGAGCACGACCCCCGTGACCGTGACCAGCCCCGCGCCGGACTCCACCTTCACCCCGAACAAGCCCGTGCGGTTCACCGGTACCGGCACCGTCGGCGCGAAGATCACCCTCGACCCGAACAACGCCCTCGCGAAGTTCACCACCACGGTCGGTGCCGACGGCACCTGGGCGATCGACCGCCCCATGGGTGCCGGCACCTACACGTTCTCCGTCATCCAGGACGCGGCCGGGCAGACCAGCCGCATCGACGGGATCCGACTCACCCCGGAGTCCGACGTCGTCGACCCCGTCACGCGTCCGTTCGACGTCACCACGCCCAAGCGCGGCGACGAGTCCAAGGGCAAGATGACCACGTTCGAGGGCACCGGCACTCCCGGTGACACCGTGCGGCTCAAGGTCACCAACTTCGCCTCCTCGGACGTCACGACCACGGTCGGCAACGACGGTTACTGGAAGGCGGCGAAGTTCACCGGCAGCGGTCCGTACACGTTCGACATCACGCAGGAGCGTGACGGCAAGGTCGTGGACATCGTCCGCAACTTCACCCTCAACCAGGCGGCCGAGGTGTCCCTCCCCTTCGCGGTCACCAGCCCCGAGGCCGGGACCGACCACAAGGACCAGACCGTCCGGTTCACCGGCAACGGGCGGGCAGGGGACACGGTCACTCTCCACGTGTCCAACTTCGCCTCGAAGGACGTGACGACCACGGTCGGGATCGACGGCACCTGGGCCCTCGACCGGTACCTCGGGACCGGGGCGTACGCGTTCGACATCACCCAGGCCAACGCCGCCGGCACCGTCACGGGCTCCGTCACCGACTTCCGCCTCAACCAGCCGGCGGCCGAAGCCGAGACCGACAAGCCCTTCGCCCTCACCACCCCGACGGACGGCGCCACCTTCACGCCCGGCGACGCCGTGGTGTTCACCGGGACCGGCGCGGCCGGAGCGACGATCACCCTCGACCCGGGCAACGGCCTGGCGGTCGTCACCACGAAGGTGTCCAGCACCGGCGACTGGAGTGTGAAGCGCTTCCTCGGCAACGGCCGCTACACCTTCACGATCACCATGCAGGACGGTGACGACGCACCGGTGACCGCCCTCAGCCCGATCACCCTCACCCCCGCGCAGTAGCGCGAACCAGCACCCGACAGCTCGGGGCCGAGCGCGCACCGCTCGGCCCCGAGCCCTCCCCGCTCGAACCC
>NZ_MCIG01000069.1 GCF_001705035.1 Curtobacterium sp. UCD-KPL2560
CGGTACGCGGCACGCGGCTGGCGCGGCACGCGGCACGCGGCACGCGGCTGGCGCGGCACGCGGCACGCGGCACGCGGCACGCGGCGGACACGAGCGCGTTCCGGGAGGCGAGCGCGGCCCTGGTGGTGGGCGGCGACGGACGGGAGGCGCGGTGCGGGCCCGCACCGCGCCTCCCGTCCGTCGCCACGAACCCTGGTGCGCGCTCCCTGCCGGAGCGCCCGCGACACCTGGTGGAACCGAGCGTCCCTGCCAGAACCGGGCATCCCTGACCGGACGGAACGACCCGGTACGCCCGGTCCCGCCGAGCACGCCGGCGGGCCGGGTCGGGCGCGCGCTACTCGGGCAGGACGACGTCCTCCGGGACGCCCGACACCGCCGAGCGACCAGCGGCCTCCATCACGGCGAGGCTGCGCAGGTTGTCGCGCCCGCTCGTCTCCGGTGCCGGGCCGCCCTCGACCGAGCGCGCGAACGCCTGCAGCCCGCCCTGGCGGTCCGTGTGCTGCATGGTCGGAAGCTCGACCACCTCGGCCTCGGCGTCCTGGTCGGTCCGGAGCGTCACCCGGTCCCCCGCGACCTCGCTCGGCGACCCGTCACGGCTCGTGAACCAGAGCTCGCCGTCCTCGCCCTGGATGCTCCACTCGCCGGCCCACGCGGTGCGCGGCGCCCGGGACAGCCAGCTGCCGCGGTAGCTCACGACGAGGCCGCCCTCGAGCTCGATGACCATCGAGGTGATCGCCTCGTCCTGGTACTTGCTGTACGACGGGTACGAGGAGCGGGCGTAGACGCGCACGGCCTCGCGTCCGGTGATCATCCGCATCAGGTCGAAGTGGTGGATCGCCATGTCGTTGATCATCGGGTGCGGGAACCGGTAGTGCGGGTAGGTCTCCGCGGGCTCGTCGTTGTCCCACTGCCGGAAGTCGACGTCGATCGAGGCGATCTCGCCCACGGCGTCGGCCTCGAGCAGCTCCTGCACCACGCGGGGTGCGGGGTACCAGCGGTAGTTCTGGCTGACCTGGAGCACGAGCCCGAGCTCCTCGGCGCGGCGGACGGCCCGGAGTGCCTCCTCGGTGGAGTTCGCGAAGGGCTTCTCGACGAGGACGTGCTTGCCGGCGTCGAGGGCCTCGAGGGCGAGCGGCACGTGCGTGACGGCCGGCGCGGTGATGAGCACGGCGTCCGCCTCGACCGCGGCGAGCGCCTCGGTGAGGGACGCGAACGCGCTGCCGGCCGGCATGCCGAGGTCGGCGCGGACGGCCTCGAGGGTCGCCGCGCTCGGGTCGACGAGCCCGACCACCTCCACCTCGCTGACCTGCGGGACGGCGGCGCGGGCCCAGTTGCCGCCCCAGCCTCCGAGACCGACGTGGATGATGCGGACCGTCATGCGGGCACTCCTTCGTGACTGCGGTGCGCCACGACTCCCGCGGCGCGTCCGACCAGTCTGTCAGGGCCGCGGGTGCCGGGGCGCAGGCGGGACGGGCGCGCCGGGCGTCGGGCGGGTCCGGCGATGGAGCAGAAGACGTCGGGTGCGTGGGGTCGACCCGACGTTTCCTGCTCCATCCGCACCGGGGGCGAGCGCGAGCGCGCGGCACGCGGGCGCCCGCGTCAGTGCGTGAAGGTGTAGACGATGAGCGCCATCGTGACGATGAACCCCGCGAGGTAGTTGATCCAGAGGAAGCGCTTCCACCCCGCGTTCGCCGCCTCGGCCCCGGCATCGGTGACGTTCCACCACGGCAGCACGTTGAGCGCGTACGGCACCACCACGACGGCGGCGATCGGCCCCGGGAACGCCGAGAACAGCAGCACGACCCCGGCCACCAGGTAGGCGGCGAACGCCAGGCGCACGGTCGCGCGCGCACCGATCACCGTCGCCACGGACCCGATGCCCCCGGCCCGGTCGGCCAGCACGTCCTGCACGGCACCGAACGCGTGCGAGGCCACGCCCCACAGGAAGAACGCGACGCACACGGCGACGAGCTGCCCGGTCCAGTGCGGTCCGGCGAGCGCGAGGCCGTACAGCGCCGGCGACACGAAGTGCGTCGACGAGGTGAGCGAGTCGAGGAAGGGCTTCTCCTTGAACCGCAGGCCCGGCGCCGAGTACGCGACCACCGCGAACACACTGATCGCCAGGACGAACCACGACCACGGACCGTTGCCGCTGAGCGCGCCGAGCACGACGAGCGCGACGAGGAACGGCACGTTCGTCACGACCACGGCCCACAGCGTCGCGCGGTGCACGCTCTTGTCGAGCAGGGCCCCCTCGACGCCGCCCTTGCGCGGGTTGCGCAGGTCGGACTCGTAGTCGAAGACGTCGTTGATCCCGTACATCGCCAGATTGTAGGGCACGAGGAAGTACACGACGCCGACGAGGAACGCGACGAGCGAGAACCCGCCGCCGCCCGCGACGCCGACCCCGCTGCCGAGCAGGTAGGCGGCACCGAACGGGTAGGCGGTGTTCACCCAGCTGATCGGCCGGGAGGACACGAAGAGCGCGCGCAGCGTCGACGGACGGGAGGCGGTGGTGGCGTTCACTCGGGGTCCTCGGCTCGCGGGGTGGTCGGGTCGGGCGCGGGGCGCGGATCGGTCCGGTCGTGCGCGCCCGTCCGGTCGCGTGGGGCGGTCCGGTCGTGCGCGCCCGTCCGGTCGCGTGCGGCGGTGCGGTCGTGCGCGCCGGTCCGGTCGAACAGCACCCACAGGCTCGGCAGCAGCACGACCGCGGCGACCGAGTAGGCCAGGTCCTCGACCGGGATCACCCCGATCCTCGCACCCCACACGAGCGACCAGTCGTAGGCCACGACCCGGAGCGCGACGATGACGTTGTCGAACACCATCGTCATCGCGACCAGCACGACGCCGACGACCACCGACGTCACCACGGCCACCCGAGGCCCGGCCGACGACCGTCGTCCCGCAGCCCGGGCGCGACGGGCGGCGACGACCCCGGCGAGGACCGCGACGACCGCCACGGCGGCGAAGAACGGCAGGGCGAGCAGGGCGTAGGTCGCGGTGCCGGTGCCGCTCACGAGCGACCCCGGGTGGAGGCGCCGGGCGCTGCCGGGGCCGGTGCGTCCACCGCTGCGCGCCTCCGGGCCGCACGGTGCTCGAGCACCGGGCGGACCGCCCCGACCAGGTCCATCGTCGTCCAGCAGAGCAGCACCAGGAAGAAGAGCTCCTCGAGCGGCACCTCCGGTGCGAGCAGGACCCCGGTCAGCAGGTCCTGCTGGCCGATGAAGAAGATCCCGAGGGCGACCCCGGCCGCGTCCCACACCAGGAAGAACGCGAGGCCGACGGCCATCACCGCGGCCGCGCGCCACGGCGCCCGCCAGAAGAACAGGCGGTGGCGCGCGTCGAGCACGGCCACGCCGACGATCGACACCACGAGCCCGGCGAGGTAGACCCCCGGCATCAGTCCGTGGTCCGCGCCGCACCCACGGGCGACGGCAGCGGGGTCGGCAACGGCTCCGTGCTCGTGTCGCCGTGGATCCGCTTGAGCAGCACCTCGGCGCTGATCAGGCACATCGGCAGCCCGATGCCCGGGGTCGTCGAGGCACCGGCGTAGTACAGGCCGTCGACCTTCTTCGACACGTTCTTCTCGCGGAAGAACGCGCTCTGCGCCAGGGTGTGCGCCGGCCCGAGCATCGAGCCGCTCCAGGCGTTGTAGTCGTCGGCGAAGTCCTGCGGCCCGATCGTGCGGCGGACCCGGATGCGGTCGCGGAGGTCGGGCACACCGGCGCGCTCGGCGATGACGTCGATCGCGCGGTCGGCGATCCGCTCGACCTCGGCGTCGCCGGCCCCGTCGATGCCGCCCTTGCCGATGGACAGGTCGGCGGGGAGCGGGACGAGCACGAACAGGTTGCTCGTGCCCTCGGGCGCGACGGTGTCGTCGGTCAGCGAGGGGGCGCAGACGTAGATCGACGCCGGGTCCGGCACGTGCCGGTCCTTGCCGAAGATCGCGCCGAAGTTGGCCTCCCAGTCCTCGGTGAAGACGAGGGTGTGGTGCAGCAGCCCGGGCACGGGACCGTCGACGCCGAGGTACGCGAGCACGGCGCTCGGCCCCGGGTCGCGCTTCTGCCAGTGCGCCTCGGGGTAGCTGCGGTGCTCGGCGTCGAGCAGGTGCAGCTCGGTGTGGTGCAGGTCGGAGGCGCTCACCACGAGGTCGGCCGGCACGGTGTGGCGCTCCCCGGAAGCGTCGCGGTGCACGACGCCGGTGACGTGGCCGTCCTCGACGAGGATCCGCTCGACCGGCGACTCCGTGGCGATCGTGACGCCCTCGCGCCGGGCGACGCGCTCGACCGCGGCGATCACCTCGGTGATGCCGCCCTTCGGGTAGAGCACCCCGTCGGCCAGGTCGAGGTGGCTCATCAGGTGGTACATGCTCGGCGCCGCGTACGGGCTCGTGCCGAGGAACACCGCCGGGTAGCCGAGGACCTGCCAGAGCCGCCGGTCCCGCACGGCCTTCGACGCGAAGGTCGACAGCGGCTGGAGCAGCAGTCGGGCGAGCTTCGGGAGCCGCCGCAGCACGTCGGGCGCGGCGAGCTTCGTGAGGTCCTGGAACGTCGTGTACAGGAACCGACGCACGGCCATCGCGTAGGTGTCCTCGGCGGAGTCGAGGTACGCCCGCATCCGTTCGCCGGCACCGGGCTCGATCGACTCGAACAGCGCGATGTTCGCCTCGCGGTCGGCGAGCAGGTCGATCGGCTCGTCGTGTCCCTCGGAGTACACGCGGTACCCCGGGTCGAGCTTCACGAGGTCCATCTCGGCAGCGGCGGACGTGCCGAGCAGCTGGAAGAAGTGGTCGAACACCTCGGGCATGAGGTACCAGGACGGGCCGGTGTCGAACCGGAAGCCGTCGCGCTCCCACGAGCCGGCGCGACCGCCGAGCTGGTCGCGCTGCTCGAGCACGGTGACGGCGTAGCCGTCCCGCGCGAGCAGCGCGGCGGACGCCAGTCCGCTGATCCCGCCGCCGATGACGACGACGCGTCGGGCCGGCACCGTGCGGCGACGGGTGGGTGCGGTCGGCCTGGAGGCACGTGGCGGGGTCATCGCGCGCCTCCCGTCCGGTGGTGGGCAGCCCGGGACGCGAGCGGCGCGCGTCCGGCGAGCACCTGCGCGGCCAGCCGCGCCTTGACCGGGTTCGGCACCCGGACCCGGCTGGTGACCAGACGGTCCGCCGGGGTCGCCGCGATGCGGTCGTTGAGCTCCTGGAACAGCGCGTGCGCGAGCCCGACGGCCTTGCGCGCGTCGGCCGGCAGCAGCGGCACGGTCAGGGCGGCGCGGTCGAGGTCGGCCTGCACGTCGGCGACCAGGCGGTGCTTCGTCGCCTCGTCGAACGAGCGGATGTCGACCCCCGGGAAGTACGAGCGACCGAGCACCTCGAAGTCGGCGTGCAGGTCGCGGAGGAAGTTGACCTTCTGGAATGCTGCGCCGAGGGCCCGCGCGCCGTCCACGAGCACGGTGTCGTCGAAGGTCGGTCGTCCGGCACGGTGCACGAACGCGCGGAGGCACATCAGGCCGACGACCTCGGCCGAGCCGTACACGTACCGGTCGAACGAGGCCTGGTCGTGCTCGGTGCGCTCGAGGTCCATCCGCATCGACGCGAAGAACGGCTGCGTCAGCTCGGGACCGAAGCCCGTGGTGCGGGCGGTCCGGGCGAAGGCGTGCACGACGGGGTTCACCGAGAACCCGTGCGCCATCGCGCGCTCGGTGTCGGTCTCGAGCTCGTCGAGGACCGTGCGGGCGAGGTCGTGGTCGAGCCCGGCCTCGGTCGCGGGGCCGTCGACGACCTCGTCGGCGACGCGCACGAGGGCGTAGACGTTGCGGATGTGCTCCCGCGTGTCCTTGGTGAGCAGGCGGCTGGCCAGGCCGAACGAGGTCGAGTAGCGCTCGATGACGACCCCGGACGCAGCCTCGGCCGTCGCGTCGTAGAGGGGCAGACGCGGTGGTGCGGTCTGGGTCACCGCACGCGCTCCAGCAGTTCGGTCACGAGTGCCTCCAGGCGGTCGGCGAGGTCGTAGGGCAGGGCTGCGAGCTCGGCACGGGCGAGGGCCGCGTGCTCGGCGATCCGGGACTCGGCAGCCGATCGGGCGCCGCAGGTCTCCAGGGTGGCACGGAGTTCGGCGGCGCGCTCCTCGGTGAGGCCCGGGTCGCCGAGGTACGGCGCGATGTCGTCCCAGCAGTCGGTGGTCGCGGCGTACGCGATGAGCATGGTCCGCTTGCCCTCGCGCAGGTCGCCGAGGACGGACTTGCCGGTCGCGGTCTCGTCGCCGTAGACCCCGAGCAGGTCGTCGACGATCTGGTACGCGATGCCGATCTCGCGGCCGAACGCACCGAGGGCCTCGACCACCTCGTCGGAGGCCCCGGCGAGCACGGCGCCGGACTGCAGCGGTGCCTCGAACGAGTACACGCTCGTCTTCGCGCGCTCCATCGCGAGGACCTCGTCGACGGAGGGCATCACGCCGTGCGCGAGGTCGACGTCGGTCATCTCGCCCGCGGCGCTCGCGAACACCGCGTCGTCGAGGATCTCGAGCAGACGGGAGCGTCGCTCCCCGGTGACGCCGGACGCCTCGATGAACCGGGCGGCGGCGACGAGGGCGAGGTCACCGGCGATGACGGCCGCGCTCACCCCGCGGTGCTCGGCGGTCGGCAGGGCCAGGCCACCCGTGGTCCCGGTGTCGCGGAACGCCCCGGCGACGTTCGGCTGCCCACGACGGGACCAGTCGCGGTCGATGACGTCGTCGTGCACCACGAGGGCGGTGTGCAGGAGTTCGTACGCCGCGGCGACGTTGGCCGCGGCGTGGTCGTCGGTGCCGCCGAGGAAGCCGTAGGCGGTCAGCACCATGCGGGGGCGGAACCGCTTGCCGCCCATGCTCGCCTTGCGGAGGACTCGCCAGAGTTCCTCGGACGGTCGGCCGAACCGCTGCGCGCGGGCCGACGACACCGCGAAGAAGCGTTCGATGCATTCGTCGACCAGCGCGAGGTCGATCTGGGCCACGGTGGCCGCTTCCTCGCTCATTGGCCTAATCTATCGGTGCAGATGAACACTTTCCCGGAAACCGTCGTCCTGTTGGCAGATGACCGTACCCCGGTCGGCACGGCGGACAAGTTCGCGGTGCACACGACCGACACGCCGCTCCACCTCGCGTTCTCGTGCCACGTGCGGAACACCGCGGGTGAGGTCCTCGTGACCCGCCGCGCCCTGAGCAAGAAGACCTGGCCCGGCGTGTGGACCAACACGTTCTGCGGGCACCCCGGCCCGGACGAGGCGTTCGAGGACGCCGTCGCCCGCCGTGCATCCCGTGAGCTCGGCATCACCGTCCGCGACGTCGAGCTCGTCCTGCCCGACTTCCGGTACCGCGCGGTGGACGCCTCCGGCATCGTCGAGAACGAGGTCTGCCCGGTGTTCCGCGCCGTGACCGACGACGTGCCGGCCCCCGCGGACGACGAGGTCGCCGAGTACGCGTGGGTCTCCGAGGAGGCGCTGCGCGAGTCCGTCGCGGGTGCGCCCTTCGCGTGGAGCCCGTGGCTCGGGTGGCAGCTCGCCGAGCTCGAGCGCCAGGGACTGCACGTCACGCGCTGACGACGTCGACGAACGGGAGGGTCGTGGCGGTCCCGCCTCGACCCTCCCGTGCGTGCGCCCCGGGCGCGTCCCGCTGACGGCGTCGGCCGGGGTCGGGTGGCGCGCAGCCGACTCCCGTGCATAATGATCTGGCTCGGAATGTGAACGTGCACATCGAGGTGCCACGGCCCCGAGCGGGAGAGAGCAACGATGGCGTCACCGCGGACACAGCAACCGCGATCGCCCAGCATCCGCGACGTCGCGCGGGTCGCCGGCGTCTCGCACCAGACCGTCTCGCGGGTGCTCAACAACTCCGACGCGATCCGTGCCGAGACCCGGGACAAGGTGCTCGCGGCGATGGAGCAGCTGCAGTACCGGCCGAACCGCGCCGCGCGGGCGCTGGTCACGAGCCGGACGCACACGATCGGCGTCCTCACGGCACAGCGCTCGCACTACGGCCCGGCCGCGACCATGCAGGCCATCGAGGACGCGGCGGTGTCGCGCGGGTACTCGGTGACCACGTCGAACATCGCCGACGCGACGGACGCGGCGGTCCGGGACGGTCTCGGGCACCTGCTCGACCAGGACGTCGAGGGCATCATCGTCATCGCGCCCCAGCAGCGCGTGTTCGACCTCATCGAGGAACTCGGCATGCGCACGCCGTACGTGGCGCTGCGGACGAGCGTCGGTGACGGCCCGACGACCCTGTTCGTCGACCAGATGGAGGGGGCCCGGCTCGCGACCGCGCACCTGCTCGACCTCGGGCACGAGTACGTCCGGCACATCGCGGGCCCGCGCGACTGGATCGAGGCCGAGGCCCGCATGCAGGGGTTCCTGCGCGAGATGAGCGACCGCGACATGCCCGTCGTCCCACCGATCCTGGGCGACTGGACCGCGGACTTCGGCTACCACGCGGGGCGTGAGCTGCTGCGGTACCGGGACTGCACGGCGATCTTCTGCTCGAACGACGCGATGGCGCTCGGGGTCATGCACGCGGCCCGCTCCTACGGCCTCGACGTCCCCGGCGACCTGTCGGTCGTCGGGTACGACGACATCCCGGAGGCGAAGCACCTCTGGCCGCCGCTCACCACCGTGCAGGTCGACTTCCCCGAGCTCGGCCGTCGCTGCGTCGAGCTGCTGCTCCCCGCCGCAGAGCAGGCGCTCCGGCCGGTGGACCTCGTCCCGCAGCTCGTCGTGCGCGGGTCGACCGGCGCACCGCGCCGCCGCTGACGCGACCGCGTCGGGACGGGAGGCCCGTGGCGGGGCCGCACCGCGCCTCCCGTCCGCCCCGTGGCGGGCCGACGGGCGCGCGACCGGGCCGCGCCGCGCCTCCCGTGCCCCCACCTCGGGGGCCGGACCCGCGCGGCTTCCGCCGGATCGCGCGGGCCGTTACAGAAACGCGACCCAACCGAATTGACAGCCCCCTCGGCGCTGTGCGTAAATTACCTCCGTTCCGCCGATGTGAACGGTCACATGACCGTCACATCCCGGCCCACCGGGCCGGCCAGGGCGGGCACCGGACGCGACAACGGGGTCCACGCAGGTCTCCTGCGCCCCCAATGCCGCTTCCTCACCACCCGAAGGACTGCCGCACTGCAGCGGCAGAAGGAGATGCACCGTGGCGTCAACCCCACAGGGACCGGACCTGGCAACCAGGTCCGTCACCAGCGCCGAGACCCTGCTCGAGATGCGTTCGATCACCAAGGAGTTCCCTGGTGTGAAGGCGCTCTCGGACGTGTCGCTCAGCGTCCGCGCCGGCGAGATCCACGCGATCTGCGGCGAGAACGGCGCCGGCAAGTCGACCCTCATGAAGGTGCTGTCGGGCGTCTACCCGTACGGCACCTACAGCGGCGAGATCGTCTACGAGGGCGACGAGGTCCGCTTCAAGGACATCAAGCAGTCCGAGCAGGCCGGCATCGTCATCATCCACCAGGAGCTCGCGCTCATCCCCGAGCTGTCGATCACCGAGAACCTGTTCCTCGGCAACGAGCCGGGTCGCTTCGGCGTCATCGACTGGACTGCCGCCCAGCTGCGCGCCCAGGACCTGCTCGCCCGCGTCGGCCTCGACGAGGACCCGGACACGCAGATCAAGAACCTCGGTGTCGGCAAGCAGCAGCTCGTCGAGATCGCCAAGGCCCTGCACAAGGACGTCAAGCTCCTCATCCTCGACGAGCCGACCGCGGCCCTGAACGAGAACGACTCGCAGCACCTGCTCGACCTCATCGTCGGCCTGAAGTCCAAGGGCATCGCGAGCATCATCATCAGCCACAAGCTGAACGAGATCGAGCAGATCGCCGACGAGATCACGATCATCCGTGACGGCAAGGCGATCGAGACCCTCAACGTCAAGGGCGAGGGCGTCAACGAGGACCGCATCATCCGCGGGATGGTCGGCCGCTCGCTCGAGAGCCGCTTCCCGGACCGCACGCCGAAGATCGGCGAGGTCTTCTTCGAGGTCAGGAACTGGACCGTCCAGCACCCGCAGGACTCCTCCCGCCTCGTCGCCAAGGGCTCGAACTTCCACGTGCGCCGCGGCGAGATCGTCGGCTTCGCGGGCCTGATGGGCGCCGGCCGCACCGAGCTCGCGATGAGCATCTTCGGTCGCTCGTACGGCACCTTCCTCGACGGCCAGATCATCAAGGACGGCCGCGAGGTCAAGATCACGAACGTCCAGCAGGCGATCGCGAACGGTCTCGCGTACGTCTCCGAGGACCGCAAGGCGCTCGGCCTGAACCTGCTCGACACCGTGAAGCGCTCGACGGTCTCCGCCGACCTGCCGAAGATCTCGAAGGGCGGTGTCGTCGACTCCCTGCAGGAGTACGACGTCGCCGAGAAGTACCGCAAGATGCTCCGCACGAAGGTGCCCTCGGTCGAGGACAACGTCGGCAAGCTCTCCGGCGGGAACCAGCAGAAGGTCGTCCTGTCCAAGTGGATGTTCACGGACCCCGACCTGCTCATCCTCGACGAGCCCACCCGCGGCATCGACGTCGGTGCGAAGTTCGAGATCTACGGCATCATCCAGCAGCTCGCGGCACAGGGGAAGGGCATCATCCTCATCTCCTCCGAGCTCCCCGAACTCCTCGGCCTCTCCGACCGGATCTACACGATCTTCGAGGGCCAGATCACGGCTGACGTCCCCGCAGACCAGGCCGATCCAGAAACGCTCATGCGCAGCATGACCTCCGCGCGGAAGGGCGCCACCGTCTCATGAAGAACCTGAAACTGCTGTTCGGCAAGGGCAACAGCATCGGCCAGTACGGCATGATCATCGCGCTCGTCGCGATCCTGGTGATCTTCTCCGTGCTCACGAAGGGGCTCATCCTCGAGCCCACGAACATCATCAACGTGTTCCTGCAGTACTCCTACATCCTCATCCTCGCGCTGGGGATGGTCATGGTGATCATCGCAGGCCACATCGACCTGTCGGTCGGCTCGGTCGCCGCGTTCACGGGCATCATCGTGGCGCAGTCGATGGCGCAGTGGCACTTCCCGGCGTGGGCGGCGATCCTGCTCGGCCTCGCGGTCGGTGCGGCGGTCGGTGCGTGGCAGGGCTTCTGGGTGGCGTTCGTGAAGGTCCCGGCCTTCATCGTGACCCTGGCCGGCCAGCTCATCTTCCGCGGTGCGAACCAGATCATCGGCAACTCGACCTCGCAGCCGGTGCCGGACGACTACGCACAGATCGGCTCGGGCTACCTGCCCGACTTCGGCCCGGACTTCGGGTTCTCGAACGGCACGGTCATCCTCGGCATCATCACGTGCCTCGTGCTCGTCTTCCTCGAGTTCCGCGGCCGCCAGCGTCGCAAGAAGATGCAGGCCGAGGTCGTCCCGCTCTGGGTCTCGATCGTCCGCACGGGCATCCTCGTCGCCGTCACCCTCGTCGCCACGTACCTGTTCGGCCACGGCCCCGCGGGCACGTCGATCCCGATCGTCGCGATCATCCTCGGTGTCCTGACGATCCTGTACGGCTTCCTCACCAAGAACACGATCTTCGGTCGCCAGGTCTACGCCGTCGGTGGCAACGCCAACGCCGCGGTCCTGTCCGGTGTCAGCGCGAAGAAGGTCAACTTCTTCGTCATGATGAACATGTCGATCCTCGCCGCGATCGCCGGCATGGTCTTCGTCGGCTACTCGGGCGCCTCAGGCCCCGCCGACGGCACCGGCTGGGAGCTCGACGCGATCGCCGCCGTGTTCGTCGGTGGCGCCGCGGTCGCGGGTGGTATCGGCACGATCTCCGGGTCGATCATCGGTGGCCTCGTGATGGCGCTCCTGTCCAACGGTCTCTCCCTGGTGGGCCTCGAGTCCAACAAGGTGCAGATCATCCGCGGTCTCGTCCTCCTCGTCGCCGTCGCCTTCGACGTCTACTCGAAGTCGCAGGGCCGTCCGTCCCTGATCGGCGGGATGTTGAAGCAGTTCCAGCGGAAGGACACCGAGCAGAACACGGTGGCCGCCCAGCAGCCGCGGTCCATCGAGGACCAGCCGGAGAAGGTCAACATCCAGTAACGCGTGGCGGTCGGCCACCCCGGTGGCCGGCCGCACGATCCCTCACCACACAGCACCACTCCTCAACGAAGAGAAAGCAATCTCATGCGCAAGAAGCTCATCGCCGGCATCGGTCTGGCACTGGTCGCGGGCCTCGCCCTCAGCGGCTGCTCGGCTCGTGGCAACGACTCCGGTTCCGGCTCGTCCGACGGCGCGTCGAACGTGAAGATCGAGAAGGGCGCCCTCATCGGCGTCGCGCTCCCCGCCAAGACCTCGCAGAACTGGGTCCTCGCAGGTGCCGCGTTCGAGAAGTCGATCAAGGACGCCGGCTTCAAGTCGGACATCCAGTACGCGAACGCCGGCAACCCGGTCCCCGACCAGCAGGCGCAGATCCAGTCGATGGTCACCAAGGGTGCGAAGGCCATCATCATCGGTGCGGCCGACGGCTCGCAGCTCGGCACGCAGGTCGCCGCCGCCAAGAAGTCCGGCGCCGTCGTCATCGCCTGGGACCGCAACATCCTGAACACCGAGAACGTCGACTACTACGTCGCGTTCAACAACTTCAAGGTCGGCCAGCTCCAGGCCCAGGCCCTGCTCGACGGCATGAAGGCCAAGAAGCCGAACGGCCCGTACAACATCGAGCTCTTCTCCGGCTCGCCCGACGACGCCAACGCGAAGGTCTTCTTCAACGGCGCCATGGACGTGCTCCAGCCGAAGATCGACGACGGCACCGTCAAGGTCGTCTCGGGTCGCACCAGCTTCTCGGAGACCAACACGCAGGGCTGGCTCGCGCAGAACGCCCAGTCGCGCATGACCGACATCCTGACGAAGTCGTACACGAACACCGAGCTCGACGGCGTCCTGTCGCCGAACGACACCCTCGCCCGTGCGATCCTGACCGCGACCGCCGCGGCCGGCAAGCCGAACCCGATCGTCACCGGTCAGGACTCCGAGACCGCCTCGATCCCGCTGATCATGCAGGGCAAGCAGTACTCGACCATCTACAAGAACACCACCGAAGAGGCCCAGGCGGCCATCGACCTGGTGTCCGACCTCGCCGACGGCAAGAAGCCGGAGACGAAGGAGGACAAGAACAACGACAACGGCAAGAAGATCGTGCCGGCCGTCGAGCTCACCCCGGTCCTGGTCACCAAGGAGAACGCTGTCGAGGCCTACAAGGGCAACAGCACCCTCGAGGACCTCGCGAAGCAGGGCTGACACCCGCTCCGCAGCACCGCACCACTGGACGGCCCCGTCTCGCCTCGGCGAGACGGGGCCGTCCCGCGTTCCGCGGGTGGTCCCGTCCGACGGGCGCGCGCGGTCGGTGCAGGGCGGGGCGGACGGGAGGCGCGGGGCCGGGCCGCCACGGGCCTCCTCTCCGTCGGTCCACCGGACGGGAGGCGCGGGGCGGGGCCGCCACGGGCCTCCCGTCCGTCAGCCGGTCGGGTCGGCCCCCGCAGCCGACGCGCAGTGCGCGGCGCGGAGACGTCGCACCGCGTCGCGGAGCGTCGGGACGTCGGTGCGGGCCGTCCCGGAGACGATCGCCGGGGTGGTGTCGAAGTACCGGCGGGTCAGGCGCTCCCCCAGCGAGGCGACGCGCGACCACGGGATCGAGGGCTCGCCGGCCGTGACCGACGGCGGCAGGCTGCGGACGGCCTCGCCGACCTCGACCAGGCGCATCCGCACGGCGTCGTGCACGAGTTCCTCGGGCAGCGTCGGGTCGGCGACGTGTCGCAGGACCGCGTCGCACGCCCGGACGACGTCGTCCAGCCGGTCTGCGAGTTCCCGCGGGACCGCACCGCCAACGTGACCGCGCCTGCTCCTCACAGCGGCACGGCCTCGCGGAGGGCCGAGCCACGCAGCCCGGCGGCGTCCGCGACGTCGACGCGCACGCCGAGCAGGCGCTCCGCGGCGTCCTGGATCCGGAGCAGGCAGAAGATGCCCGAGTCGGGCGGCAGGTCGACCATGAGGTCGACGTCGCTGCCGGGTCCGTCCTCACCGCGCGCGACGCTGCCGAACAGGCGGGGGTTCGACGCCCCGCACTCGGCCACGACGGCCAGCAGGTCGTCCCGGACGGCGGCGAGGCGGTCGCGGAGCGAGGGCTCGGCCGGCGCCGGCCGGAGGTCGACCACCGCGTCGAAACCCGCGGCGTGGAGCAGCCGCTGCAGCGCCGCCAGGGAGGGCTCGCGACGCCCGTTCTCGTATGTGCTGATGACGCTCTGGGTCACCCCGGCCCGCTCGGCGAGCTGCACCTGTGTCAGTCCCGCTCGCCGTCGGGCGTGGCGGAGCAGCTGGGACGCGTCGACCGGGACACGGGATGGAGCTGGGGCCATGCCGCCACCGTACACGGAATGTCACATACGGTGGAACGGTTCGTCCAGCGTCTCCAGATGACGAGGACGCGGGGGTCGCTCGAACCCCGTCCGTGCGGATCCCGCGGTCAGTGGTCGCGCTGCGAGACGTCCGCGCGGTGGAAGTTCATGGCCGACCGGGAGGGAGTCGGCCCGCGCTGCCCCTGGTAGCGCGACTGGTACTCGGCGGAGCCGTAGGGCTTGTCGGCCGGGCTCGACAGCTGGAAGAAGCACAGCTGTCCGATCTTCATCCCGGGCCAGAGCTTGATCGGCAGCGTCGCGACGTTCGACAGCTCGAGCGTGACGTGGCCGGAGAAGCCCGGGTCGATGAAGCCCGCCGTCGAGTGGGTGAGCAGGCCCAGGCGCCCGAGCGAGCTCTTGCCCTCGAGCCGTGCGGCGATGTCGTCGGGCAGCGTCACGACCTCGAACGTCGAGCCGAGGACGAACTCCCCCGGGTGCAGGACGAACGCCTCGTCCGGGTCGGTCTCGACCAGGCGGGTCAGGTCGGGCTGGTCGACCGCGGGGTCGATGTGCGGGTACTTGTGGTTGTCGAACAGCCGGAAGAACTTGTCGAGCCGGACGTCGATGCTCGACGGCTGCACGAGCGAGCCGTCGTACGGGTCGAGGCCGATCCGGCCTGCAGCGAGCTGGGCGGTGATGTCGCGGTCGGAGAGCAGCACGGGTGGAAGCCTAGCGGCAGGCGGTGCGGCGTCGGTATGGTGGTCGGCTGCCCACCGGGTGGCGGAGGACGGCCGTCCGACCGGCCGACAGCGGGGGCACCATGACCGAGCAGGGAACAGTCGTCGAGGAACTCGTCGTCCCGACGACGATGGACGACGACCCGGAGCGCGTCCGCGCGTTCTGCGACTGGCTGGCCGTCTCCGACGCCGCCGAGGTCGCGGTGCACGGACTCACCGAGCTGTCCTGGAAGCCGGCCGAGTACCTGCCGATGTGCCACGAGCCCGGGTCGCCGAGCCGCCTGTTCGTCGTGCGCGACCCGGACGGCTCGGTCGTCGGGTCGGGCTCGTACGACACGAAGTCTGAGCCCGGCACGACGAACTGCTGGATCGCGGTCGGGGTCCGGCCGGACCGGCAGCGCCGCGGGATCGGGACGCTGCTCGCCGACCACATCGAGGGGATCGCCCGGGCCGAGGGCCGCACGCAGCGCAAGACGTACGCGGTCTCCCGCCAGGTCGGTCCCGCGACGGGCCCGGGGTTCGTCCCGGCGCCGACGGGCTTCGGCGCGGTCCCCGAGGACGAGGCCGGGGTGCGGTTCCTGACCGGCCGCGGCTGGCACTTCGGACAGGTGAACCGGATCAGTCGGCTCGGGCTCCCCGCCGACCGGTCCGTCGTGCGCGCCCTGCACGACCGCGCTGCGGCCGCCGCCGGGCCCGGGTACCGCGTGCACACGTGGACCGACCGCACACCGGACGCGTGGCTCGACGGGGTCGCGGTCCTGCACACCCGGATGAGCACCGACGCCCCCTCGGGCGACATGGCGGAGCCCGAGGACGTCTGGACCGCCGACCGCGTGCGCGAGTCCGAGGAGCAGCTCGCCGGCGGGCCCCACGCGATGCTGACGATCGCCGTCGAGCACGTCGCGAGCACCACCCTGGCCGGTTTCAGCCAGCTCAAGGTGCCGCACGACCCGTCCCGAGCCGTCATGCAGTGGGACACGCTCGTGCTGCGCGAGCACCGCGGGCACCGGCTCGGGTGGCTGCTCAAGGTCGTGGGGATCGAGACCGTGGAGCGGGACCACCCCGGTCGGCCGTCGATCATCACGTTCAACGCCGAGGAGAACCGGCCGATGCTCGACGTCAACGAGGCCGTCGGGTTCGTCGGGGTGGGCAGCGAGGGGATCTGGGAGCACCGCGACTGACCACCGGGGCCCGGGTGTGCGACGGCACCCSGACCGGGGGCGGGGTGCCGGTCCAGGGCCGGTGTCGGACCGGGGGCGGGGTG
>NZ_MCIG01000070.1 GCF_001705035.1 Curtobacterium sp. UCD-KPL2560
CCGCTCCCCCACGGAGCCCGGCCTCCCTCCGACAGGAGTCCCATGACGACCGCACCGGCCCAGCCAGGGGCCACCGTCCCCACCAAGCCGAAGCCCGTCGTCCGCGTCGGCGACCGCGTGTTCTCCGCGGCGTCCGTCATCGCGGGTGGCCTGATCCTCTTCGTGCTCGTGCTCGTCGCCGCCTTCCTGGTCTGGCAGAGCATCCCCGCCTTCAGCGCGAAGGTCGGCGAGCTGCCGAACAACGCGACGAACTTCTGGGACTACGTCGGTCCGCTCGTCTTCGGCACGGTCTGGTCCGCGCTCATCGCGCTGGTGATCGCCGTGCCGCTGTCGCTCGGCATCGCGCTCTTCATCTCGCACTACGCGCCGCGCCGCGTGGCCCCGGTCCTCGGCTACGTCATCGACCTGCTGGCAGCGGTGCCGTCGGTCGTCTACGGCCTCTGGGGCATCGTGGTGCTGGCGCCGTTCGTGAAGCCGTTCTACGGGTTCCTCAACGAGCACCTCGGCTGGATCCCGCTCTTCTCCGGCCAGGTCTCCGGCACCGGCCGCACGATCCTCACCGCATCGATCGTCCTCGCGGTGATGGCGATCCCGATCATGACCGCCGTCATGCGTGAGATTTTCCTGCAGGCACCGCGCCTCAACGAGGAGGCCGCCCTGGCCCTCGGTGCGACCCGCTGGGAGATGATCCGCCTGTCGGTCCTGCCGTTCGCCAAGTCCGGGATCGTGTCCGCGATCATGCTCGGGCTCGGCCGCGCGCTCGGCGAGACGATGGCGATCGCGCTCGTGCTGTCGGTGTCGACGAACGTCACCTTCCAGATGCTCACCTCGCTGAACCCGTCGACCATCGCCGCGAACATCGCGCTGCAGTTCGCCGAGGCCTCGGGCACGGCGCTGAACGCCCTCGTCGCGTCCGGCCTGATCCTCTTCGTCATCACCCTGGTCATCAACATGCTGGCGCGCTACATCGTGCGCAAGCGGGTCTCCTGAGAGGTCACGCCCCGATGTCCCTCGCTCTCCGTCAGTCCGGCCTCGCCGGCAACGTCTACGCCAACGGCAAGCTGCACCGGTCCGTGCCGTGGCTCCTGCTCGTCGGCTCCTGGGTCGCCCTGGTCGCGGTCTTCGCGCTCCTGAACGCCGGCGGCTCCGTCAAGGACTTCAACGTCGTCGCGGCACTGTTCCTCGGCACGGTCCTGTTCGACGTGCTCATCGTGGTCGTCTCGCGGATCGTCGAGGGCGGACGCCAGGCGGTCGACCGCCTCATCACCTCGCTCGTCGTCACGGCCTTCGTCATCGCGGTGCTCCCGCTGGTGTCGCTGCTGTGGACGGTCCTCGCGGACGGGCTGGCCCGCTTCGACGCGCAGTTCTTCTCGTACTCGATGCGCGGCGTCATCTCCGAGGGCGGCGGCGCCGTCCACGCCCTGATCGGCACGCTGCAGATCACCCTGTTCGCGGCGCTCATCTCGGTGCCGATCGGCCTCCTCACCTCGATCTACCTCGTCGAGTACGGCAAGGGTGCGCTCGCGAAGGGCATCACGTTCTTCGTGGACGTCATGACGGGCATCCCGTCGATCGTCGCCGGTCTGTTCGCCTACTCGCTGTTCGCGCTCTTCCTCGGCCCCGGTGCCCGCTTCGGCCTGGTCGGCTCGGTCGCCCTGAGCGTCCTGATGATCCCGATCGTCGTGCGTTCCACCGAGGAGGTCCTGAAGATCGTCCCGATGGAGCTCCGCGAGGCCTCGTACGCGCTCGGCGTCCCGAAGTACCTGACGATCCTCAAGATCGTGCTCCCGACGTCCCTCGCCGGCATCACCACGGGCGTGATGCTCTCGATCGCCCGGGTCATCGGCGAGACGGCCCCGCTGCTCGTCACGGCCGGCTTCACCGCGAGCATGAACTACGACCTGTTCAAGGACCCGATGATGACGCTGCCGGTGTTCGCGTACACGCAGTACTCGCAGCAGGGCGCCAACCCGGTGCCGTTCGTCGACCGGGCCTGGACCGCGGCGCTGCTGCTCATCCTCATCGTGATGGTGCTCAACCTGCTGGCCCGCTTCATCACCCGACTCTTCGCCCCCAAGCTGTCGCGCTAGCCGCCGGCAGCGTCCCGCCGCCACCGGCGGGCAGCGCCGTCAGCAGCAGCACCACCCCGGCAACGACCACCCACCCCGAAGGAATCACGTGTCCAAGCGCATCGAGGTCGACGGCCTCAACGTCTACTACTCGAAGTTCAAGGCGGTCGAGGGCGTCGACATGACGATCGAGCCCCGCACCGTGACCGCGTTCATCGGCCCCTCCGGCTGCGGCAAGTCCACCTTCCTCCGCACGCTGAACCGCATGCACGAGGTCATCCCCGGCGCGTACGTCGAGGGTTCCGTGAAGGTCGACGGCGACGACCTGTACGGCGCGGGCGTCGACCCGGTGCTCGTCCGTCGCCAGGTCGGCATGGTGTTCCAGCGTCCGAACCCGTTCCCGACGATGTCGATCAAGGACAACGTCCTCGCGGGCGTGAAGCTCAACAACAAGCGCATCTCGAAGTCGGAGTCGCAGGACATCGTCGAGCGCTCCCTGCAGGGCGCGAACCTGTGGAACGAGGTCAAGGACCGCCTCGACAAGCCCGGCATGGGCCTGTCCGGCGGCCAGCAGCAGCGCCTGTGCATCGCGCGGGCGATCGCGGTGCAGCCGGACGTGCTGCTCATGGACGAGCCCTGCTCGGCGCTCGACCCGATCTCGACCCTCGCCATCGAGGACCTCATCGAGGAGCTCAAGAAGGACTTCACGATCGTGATCGTGACGCACAACATGCAGCAGGCGTCGCGCGTGAGCGACAAGACCGCGTTCTTCAACATCGCGGGCACGGGTGCGCCGGGCAAGCTCATCGAGTACGACGACACCGCGACGATCTTCTCGAACCCGTCGGTGCAGGCCACCGAGGACTACGTCTCGGGTCGCTTCGGGTGATCGGCCGCCCGCCCGTCTGCTGACGGTCGGCCTGGAGGCCCGGTGCACGTCCGCCACGGACGGCACCGGGCCTCCCGCGGTTGCGCCCGGCAACTCCCGCTCCCGGTCCGCTCGCTCGCTCGTTCCCGCCCCCGCCCCCGCTCCCACTCCCACGGATGGAGCAGGAATCGTCGGGTGACGTCAGCGGACCCGACGTCGACTGCTCCATCGACCGACCGCGGATGGAGCAGGAAACGTCGTGTGGCGCCGACGGACCCGACGTCGACTGCTCCATCGACGGGACGGTGCGCGCGCGGACCGTCCCCCGGAGGCCGACACGCGCGGTGACAGGCGGGCACGACGTCCCCGGAGCGCACGAGCGCGCTCCGGGGACGTCGGACGAGCCCGGTCAGGGGGACGAGCCGGGTCAGGCCTGGTTCGTGGGGACGGCCATGAGCGGCGTCGTGGTCGGCTGGTCCGACCCGCCCGCCGGCTCGACGGTCATGCCGATCGACGCGCCCTTCGCCAGAGTGCCGTCGAGGACCGCGGTGTGCACGCCGTCGGGAGCCGCATCGACGAGTCCGGCCGGCTTGACCTTGCCGTTCGTGCCCTCGGCGTCGATGTACCAGAGCTCGTACGTGTGCCCGGACGGTGCCGACTGGACGCCGTCGAGGATGACGGCCGACTTGCCGACCTCGTGCGACCAGATGACCGTCGCCGTTCCGCCGCCGGGGACCGCTGCGGTCGTGCGACCGAAGTCCCGCGCGGCGTAGATGCTGTCGATCGTGCCCGAGGCCTGCGTGGTGCCCGGTCCGGACTGCTCGTCCTGGCCGATGACCCCGCCGACGCCGAGCCCGACGCCGAGGAAGACGACCGCGACCGCTGCCGCTGCCGACAGGGCAGCCGCGGGGCGCTGGAACCAGCGACGACGTGCGGCTGCGGTCGCGCGGCCCTCGGCCACGGAGCCGTCACCGCGACGGATGCGGGTGTCGCCCGCGGCGCTGTCGCGTGCAGTCGGGAGTTCCGAGACGGGCGCGAGGTCGTCGTCCCGGGCCGGGGCGTCGTCGGACGCGGCCGACGTGGCGGCGGCGGGGCGCGCCTCCACGCCGGATGCGGCGTCCTGCGCACCGGAGGCCGCAGCACCCAGGGCGGGGACCTGCGGGGTCCGCGCGATCTGGGCCATGAGCGACGCCTTCAGCGCAGCCGGGGGCTCGATCGGCTCGACCGCGTAGGCAAGCTGCAGCGCGGTCTCGCGCAGCGAATCGGTCTCGGCCTGCAGTTCGGGGGCCGTGGTGAGCGCGTGCTCCAGGAGTGCGCGCTCGTCGTCCGACAGGGCGTCCAGCGCGTGGGACCCGGTGAGCAGCGCGGGGTCGTCGTGGCGTTCGGTCATGACGTCACCCCCATCTCGTCTCGGAGTCGGATCATCCCGTCACGGAGACGGGTCTTGACGGTGCCGATCGGGACACCGAGCCGTTCGGCCATCTCGCTGTGCGAGTAGCCGCCGTAGTACGCGAGCTGCACCGCCTGGCGCTGGAACTCGGTGAGCTTGCCGAGCGCCCGGCTGACCCGCTCGTGCTCGATGCGGATCTCGACGGACTCGGACACCTGGTCGAACCCGGACTCGAGGTCACGGATGCCGATCTTGGTGTCCCGGTCGTGCGAGGCCTGCGAGGCCCGCACCCGGTCGACCGCTCGGCGGTGCGCCATGGTGAGGACCCAGCTGGCCGCGGTGCCGCGAGCCCGGTCGAAGCGGGTGGCCTGCTGCCAGACCTCGAGGAAGACCTCCTGCGTGACCTCTTCCGACTGTGCACGGTCCCGGAGCAGGCGCGTGACGAGTCCGAGCACGCGTCCGGACAGGGCGTCGTACAGTTCGGCGAAGGCCGCCTGGTCTCCGGCGGCGACGCGGACGAGCAGGTCGTCCGGCGACGCGGGGGCGGGCTCGTCCGAGCGCCAGGTCTCCGTGTCGCGTTCCACGAGGGCAAGCATTGCAGGTTTCCCCCCTCTCGGTTGCGGTCGGCGCCGACCCTCGGAGTCGGTTCGCAGGTCGGGTGCAGGTGTCGTGTTCCTCGCGGCGGCGTTCGGTGGGTACAGGGGCGGGGGCCGCAGGACCCGCAGGGAATTGACCGGCGGGTACCGGACCGGGTCACACGAGCCCCCGCTGCGACGTCCGCGAGGAGCGTCACACCAGTTGTTCGGTGCGGGGGCTGCGGCGGATTGGGGCGATCTGCGGTCGGCGCCGCTGGGCCCGGCGGTGTGGCTGCCTGCGGCTTGTCGGCGGGCCTGACCGTGTGCCTGTCGGCGGGCCTGACCGTGCGCCTGTCGCCGGGCCTGACCGTGCGCCTGTCGCCGGGCCTGGCCGTGTGCCGGTCGGCGGGCCTGTCCGCGGCACGCCCGACCGCGCTCCGTGTCCACCGAGAGTGAACACGCGCACACGCGCAGCGGGTGTCTCGTACAGTTGGTGTCGCCGGGCCGCAGCAAGCCCCGGGCTCCAAAATTCGCCGCTTCGAGCGGCCTCGCGCCGAGAGGCGCTTCTGCGGCCCGGTCTTCGCATGTCCGGGGGCCGGTCGGTCGGTTCCGGCTGTCGACTCGGGTCGGTCTGCCGCCGTCGCTGCGTCGGTCTTCCGCCGTCGTGCGTCGATCGTCCGCCGTCGGTTCGTCGGTTCGTCGGTCTGGAGGCGCGGCGTGCTCCGGGCTCCCGGGTCACGTCATGGGGCGGTCGGCAGGGCGATCCGCCCCGCGGCAGGCGGTCAGTCCAGGCTGTCGCGGCGCCAGAGCGACGCGGCCTCGGTCAGGTCCGCCGCGAGCTCGACGAGTCGCAGGGCCCGCTGCGTCAGCTCGGCGGCCCGGTCCCCCGCGGTCAGGTCGGCGTCGTCCGCCACCGAGGTCGCACCGGCCGCCGTCAGCCGACAGAACGCCGCACCACGATCGAGCGCCACCGCGAGGTCGCCCGTGTACAGACCGTGCAGGATGCGGTCGGCGAGCGTGAGGATCTCCGCCGGACCCGTGGGCTGCTCGGCACCCGCCACCGCCTGGTCGATCGTGCCGATCCGCTCGGCGCCGCGCTGGAAGAAGTACGCGATCTCGTCGGGGTTCTGCCGGATCACCGTCCGCACCAGGTAGATGCGCCACAGCGCCCCCGGCAGGGTGTGCGCCCCGACGCGCGCCCACAGTTCGGCGATCGCGTCGATGCCGTGCACGTCCGTGTAGGTGACGAGCCGCTCGACCACGGCCGGGTCCGGGTCCTGACGCACCCGGTGCAGCAGCGCGTTCGCCGTCTCGTGCGCCACCCGGTTCACGACCGCGGGGTCCTCGCCACCCGGGAGCGCGGCGAACTCCTGGTCGGTGAAGTGGACGGGACGGTGGTGATCGCGAGGCACCCGGGCAGTGTAGGCGCGGCCGGTGACGCCGACGCCTGCCGTTCGCCGAGAACGCAACCGGCCGGATCCGCGTACCGTACTCGCGCAGGGAGGAACCTCTCCCGCACGTCGACAAGAGGAAGCTCCATGAACGCCCTGCTCGTCATCCTGGCCGTGATCGCGGTCGTCCTGCTGTTCGTCGGTGGCTTCACCGCGAGCCTGAAGTTCCTGCTGTGGGTCGGCATCGTGCTGCTCGTCATCGCGGTGGTCATGTGGCTCCTCCGCACCCTGACGGGCCGGCGCAGCTGAGTCGTCCCGCACCCGCACGAACGAGAGGCCCTCACCCGCTAGCCTTGCGGGTGAGGGCCTCTAGCTCAGTTGGTAGAGCACCGGACTTTTAATCCGAGGGTCGTGGGTTCGAGCCCCACGGGGCCCACCCCACAGTCTCCCGAGCTCCGCCCTTTTCATCCGAGGGTCGTGGGTTCGAGCCCCACGGGGCCCACCCCAAAGTCTCCCGAGCTCCGCCTTTTCATCCGAGGGTCGTGGGTTCGAGCCCCACGGGGCCCACCCCACAGTCTCCCGAGCTCCGCCTTTTCATCCAAGGGTCGTGGGTTCGAGCCCCACGGGGCCCACCCCTTCTCCTGATCTCTGGCCCGCGCGAGCAGCACTCCCGGCCCGTTCGGGGTACAACCCGGGTTCAGCATGTTCATGGTGCGCACATCGCACAGTCCAGTCCCCGTTCAGCGGTTTGCCGATCTGTCGCCGATAGTGTCGTCTCCGGTCCCGACCACCGGGATCACGAGACACCAGCACCACGAGAACGAACGGGGTACACCGTGACCGAGCACATCGACGCCACGCGAGCCAGCACCACCGGTGACGCGCGCCGCATCGTCGAGCTCGCCGCAGCGACGAACACCAGCATGAGCAACCAGCTCCTCCTCGACACCCTGCGCCGCAACGCGCAGGTCACCGCACGGCACATCCGCGACGACTTCGTCGAGGTCGCGACCGCCACGACCGTCCTCGGCTACGTCTGCCGTCAGCAGTCCGAGTACGTCGCGCTCCGCGGGGACGACCCGGCCTGGGCGCAGGAGGTCGGCCGCTACGGCACCGAGGCGCTCGCGATCGAGGCGCTCCGCATGCGCCGCGCCTGAGCGGCGACCGCGGTTCCCGAGCCGGCGCGCAGCCGCCCACAGCCCCGGTCCAGACGACGAGGGCGCGACCGACGGCAGTCCGACAACCGGACCCTTCCCGCGCCCGGCACCACAGTGCCCACAGCGCGCACAGGGCACGCACGGCCCACAGCACGCATCGCACACCGCACACGACGAAGGCCACCCCGCGGGGTGGCCTTCGTCGTGTGGTCGCCGGTGTCGTACCGGCCCGTCCGTCAGGACCAGACGCGGCGGATCCCCCACGTACCGGTCCACGACTCGTCGGGCTCGAGCCACCGCAGCCCCTCGCCGGAGTTCAGCGCGTTCGCCGGCGCGGTCATCGGCTCGACGGCCACGGCGAGCCCGGTGCCCTCCCCGCGCGGGAACTCGCGCGAGGTGAACACCTGCACGTACGGGAACGACGCGTCCTGCCACAGCTCGACACCGTCACCCTCGGGGCCGCGCAACGTCGTGCGCCGCACACCCTCGGCGTCGGGCGTGACGTCCCGGTACGCGGTGTCGAGGTCGGCGTCCCCCGCGCGCACCCCGCCGCGGAGGTCGTAGGGCGTCCCCGCGACGTCGACGGTGCCGTCCGGGATCTTGTGCTCGTCGACCGTGAAGGCCGTCGCGGCGTCCAGGGTCACGACGAGGTCCTCGGCGGGGGTGTCGCCGGCGCGGAGGTAGGGGTGCGCCCCGACCGCGAACGGAGCCCGAACGCCGGAGCGGTTCACGATCGTGTGGGTCACCCGGATCCCGTCGTCGACGAGCTCGTGGTGCACGCGGGTCTCGAGGGTGAACGGCCACCCGTGCTGCGGGTGGATCGTCGCCTGCTGCTCGATCCCCGACTCGGTCTGCGACACCACGCGGTACGGCGAGAACCGCAGCAGCCCGTGGGATGCGTTGCCGTACTTGGGCTCGGTGACGTCCAACTGCTGGCGCTTGCCGTCGAGCTCCCACACGGCGCCGGCGACCCGGTTCGGCCACGGCACGAGCACGATGCCGTCCGCGCCGGGCGGCAGCGAGGTCACCGGGAACGGCTCGGTGAGGTCGAAGCCCGCGACCCGGAGTTCGCGGATGCCCGCGGCGACCTCGGTGACGACGGCCTCGACGACGCCGTCCGGTCCGGCGTGGTGGAGGCGGTACTGCCCTCCGGTCGGTGCTGCTGCGGTCATGCGGTGTCGTCCTTCCCTGCGGGTCGGTCTGGTGCTGGTGTCGGAGTCGGTCCGTCTGCCGGTGGCGCTCCCCCGTCGGCGACGACCACCTCGACCCCGGCGGACCGGACCCGTTCGACCGCCTCGGCCGGGGCGTCCGCGGTGACGACCACGTCGATGTCCCGGAGTGCCCGGACGACACCGAGGTGTGCCCGGTCGAACTTCGATCCGTCGACCACCACGACCGTACGCCGTGCGGTCGCGGCGAGCATCCGCTTGGCCTCGGCCTCGGGCAGGTTGACGTTGGTGAGCCCGTGCTCGACGTCGAGCCCCGTCCCGCCGAGGAACGCCACGTCGGCGGCGATCATCGGCAGCACGGCGTTGTTCAGCGGTGCGACCAGGGAGTGCTGGAGCGGACGCAGGGTCCCGCCGGTCACCACGACCGTGAACCGCGGCACGGCGCGTTCGAGCGCCAGTGCGGTCGTCAGCGAGTTCGTCACGACGGTCACGTCGACCAGGTCGGCGCGGGCCACGAGCGCCTCGGCCACGGCGGCGGGCGTCGTCCCGACGTCGAGGACCACGCACTGCCCGGACCGGACGAGGTCGGCCGCAGCGCGGCCGATCGCGGCCTTCGCGACCTGGTGCTCGACCGCGGTCTCCTCGAGGGGGCGCTCGCCCGGACCGGCCCCGAGGCGGACCGCACCGCCGCGCACCCGCCGGATCCGCGCCTCCAGGTCGAGTGTGGCGAGGTCCTGGCGGACCGTCACCTCACTCGTGCCCAGGGCGGCGGCGAGCGATGCCGTGCGGACGAGTCCGGGCGCGCCCTCGACGATCGACACGATCCGGTCCTGCCGGAGCGGCGCTGGCAGGGATCCGGCGAGGAAGAGGTCGTCGTCGCGCACCGGGCTAGCTTCGCGCACTTCCGCAGGCTTTCGCAACGCTTCGGTTGCTTGCTAGTGTGAGCCGGTGATCACCAAGCGCGTGACGACGCTCGCCGACGGCCGCGAGCTCATCTACTTCGACGACGCCGACACGCAGCTGCCCGCCGAGCGCAGCATCGACGCGCGTGTCCTCGACCCCCGACCCGAGACCGCGCGGATGCGGCAGGACGTCCTCACGGGCGAGTGGGTGTCGATCGCGGCGAGCCGGCAGAACCGGGTGTTCCTGCCGCCGGCCGACCAGGACCCGCTCGCGCCGCAGACGCCCGCGAACCCCTCCGAGATCCCGAGCCGCTACGACGTCGCGGTGTTCGAGAACCGGTCGCCGTCCTTCGGCCCCCTGCTCGAGGCAGACGACGCCCCCGAGTCGCTCGAGTCGCTGTCCGACGTCGGCCTGAACCGACAGCTCCGGAGCGTCGGTCGGTGCGAGGTCGTGTGCTTCTCACCCGCGACCGAGGGCTCCTTCGCGTCGATCACGGAGTCGCGCGCGCGCACCGTCGTCGAGGCCTGGGCGGACCGCACCGCTGCCCTGTCGGCGATGCCCGGCATCCAGCAGGTGTTCCCGTTCGAGAACCGCGGCGAGGCGATCGGCGTCACGCTGCACCACCCGCACGGGCAGATCTACTCGTACCCGTACGTCACCCCGCGCACGCAGCGTCTGCTCGCGTCGATCGAGCGCTTCGGCCCCGACCTGTTCGAGCAGCACCTGGCGAACGAGCGGGCCTCGGAGCGCGTGGTGCTGCAGGGCGAGCACTTCACGGCCTTCGTGCCGTTCGCCGCGCGCTGGCCGATCGAGGTCCACATGCTGCCGCACCGGCACGTGCCGGACTTCGCCGGGCTGACCGACCCCGAGAAGGACGAGCTCGCGTCGATGCACCTCCGCCTGACCCGCGGGCTCGACGCGCTGTACGACACCCCGACGCCGTACATCGCCGCCTGGCACCAGGCCCCGGTCCACGTCGGCCGGGACACCGTGCGGCTCATGCTGCAGATCACGTCGCCGCGTCGTGCGGCGGACAAGCTGAAGTTCCTGGCCGGCAGCGAAGCCGCCATGGGCGCCTGGATCGGGGACCTCGTGCCCGAGAAGGCCGCCGAGTTCATCCGAGGAGGGATCGAGCGCGCATGACGTTCCAGCAGGTCTACGGGTACGAGCCGGCAGTGCGGTACTCCGCACCCGGTCGCGTCAACCTCATCGGCGAGCACACCGACTACAACGACGGCTACGTGCTGCCGTTCGCGATCGACCGCCGCACGGTCGCGTCGATCACCCCGCGCGAGGACCGCCTGATCCGCGTCGCCTCGGCCTTCGAGCCGGACGCGGTGCACGAGCTGTCCCTCGACGAGCTCGACCCGTCGCGCATGGACGGCTGGTCGGCGTACGTCTTCGGCATCGCCTGGGCGCTCCGCGAGCAGGCCGGTGCGGACCTGTCCGGCGTGACCGGGTTCGACGTGTTCATCGACTCCGACGTGCCGGTGGGCGCGGGGCTCTCGTCGAGCGCCGCGATCGAGTGCGGCGTCGCACTGGCGTTCACCGACCTCTGGGACCTCGGGCTCTCGCGCAAGCAGCTGGCGCGCGTCGGGCAGTACTCCGAGAACCACGCCGTCGGCGCCCCGACCGGGATCATGGACCAGTCCGCGTCGCTCCTCGGCGAGCAGGACGCGGTCGTGTTCCTGGACTGCCGCACCCTCGACACCGCCGTGGTCGACCTGGCGCTCGAGGCGAACGGCCTCGAGGTCCTCGTGGTCGACACCCGCGTCGAGCACGCACACGCCACGGGCGGGTACAAGGCCCGGCGCGACTCGTGCGAGCGCGGTGCGGCGGCGATGGGCGTCGAGGCGCTGCGCGACCTGTCGGTCGACGACCTCCCGCGTGCCCAGGAGCTGCTCGACGACGAGACCTTCCGACGCGTCCGGCACGTCGTCACCGAGGACCAGCGCGTCCTCGACACCGTCCGCACGCTGCGCGAGCAGGGACCGCGCGCGATCGGCGACCTGCTCGTCGCCTCGCACGCCTCGATGCGCGACGACTTCGAGATCTCGGTGCCGGAGCTCGACCTGGCCGTCTCGACCGCGATGGAGCACGGTGCCGTCGGCGCGCGCATGACCGGCGGCGGCTTCGGTGGTGCCGCGATCGCGCTGGTCGACCGGGAGGCGCGTGACCGCGTCTCCGCGGCCGTCACCGCCGCGTTCGCCGCGGCCGGGTACCGCGAGCCGAACGTGTTCACCGTGCACGCGGCGCAGGGCGCGCGGCGCGACTGACGTCTGCGGGGCGCGCGCTTGGCGCGCGCGGCGCGCTTGGCGCGCGGTGCGCGCTTGGCGCGCGGCGCGCGCTTGGCGCGCGCGGCGCGAAGCGCGCGCTGCGGTTCGAACTGCCTCAGCACAACAGGAAGCAGCTCGCACCACGGAATTCCGTGGTGCGAGCTGCTTCCTGTTGTGCGGGACGCGCGGACGTCGTCCGGCAGCGAGACGGCGGACGGGAGGCGCGTGGCGGGCCCCAGCCGCGCCTCCCGCACGGCGGGCTGGCGGCTCACCGGCATCGTGAAAGCGACAGATCCTGGCGGATGTTCCGCCAGGATCTGTCGCTTCCGCGAGGAGGACGGCGAACGGCGGGCGTGATCTGTCGCTTCCGCATGGGAGACGACCGACGCCGGCGCCAACGCCGGGCGCAGGCCCCGCCGACCGCACCCGCGCGCAGGCCCCACCGACCGCAGCCGAGCGCCGGCGCCAGCACCAGCACCAGCGCGAGCGCAGGCGAGCGCCGACCCCGCCGAGCGCACCCGAGCGCCCCCGCCCGCCTAGTGCAGGTGGCGCTCCGCGGCCTCGACCACGTTCTTCATGAGCATCGCGCGGGTCATCGGGCCGACCCCGCCCGGCGTCGGCGACAGGAACCCGGCGACCGACGCGACCGCGGGGTCGACGTCGCCGCGGAGCTTCGCCTTGCCGGTGCCCTCGTCGAGGACCCGGCTGATGCCGACGTCGATCACGGCCGCACCGGGCTTGACCCAGTCCGGCTGCACGAGTCCGGCGACCCCGGCCGCGGCGACGATGATGTCAGCGCGACGGCACTCGGCCGCGACGTCCTCGGTCAGCGAGTGCGTCAGGGTCGCGGTGGCCTCGAGGCGGGTGAGCAGCAGGCCGAGCGGCCGGCCGACGGTCAGCCCCTGCCCGATGATCGTGACGTGCCGACCGCGGATCGGGACGTCGTACGCCTCGAGCATCGCGACGATGCCGCGCGGGGTGCACGGCAGCGGGGCGTCGATCGTGCCCGCACCACCGGGGACCGCGAGGACGAGCTCGCCGAGGTTCGTCGGGTGCAGGCCGTCGGCGTCCTTGGCGGGGTTCATCAGCTCGAGCATCGGGATGGGGTCGATGCCCTGCGGGAGCGGCAGCTGCACGATGAACGCGGTGACCCGGGGGTCGTCGTTCATCTGCAGGATCGCCGCGCGGATGTCCGCCGCACTCGCGGTCTCGGGCAGGTCGATGCGGATCGAGTCGAGCCCGATCTGCGCCGAGTCACGGTGCTTGCCCGCGACGTACGACACCGAGCCGGGGTTCTGCCCGACCATGATCGTGCCGAGTCCGGGCCGGAAGCCGTGGTCGTGCAACCGGTCGATGCGGACCTTCAGGTCGTCGAGCGTGCGGGCGGCGAGGGCGGTGCCGTCGATGCGGACGGCAGAGCCCTCCCCCGCCCACAGCGCGCGCGGCAGGTCGGCCACGGCGCCCTCCACGCGACCATCGGCCACGGCGCCGCTCACGCGTAGAGCGGGAACGCGTCGGTCAGGGCCTTCACCCGGGCCGAGAGCGCTGCGACGTCCGGGTTCGGCATGAGCGTCAGCGCGATGACGTCCGCCACCTCGGCGAACTCGGCGTCGCCGAAGCCGCGGGTCGCCAGCGCCGAGGTGCCGATGCGGACACCCGAGGTGACCATCGGCGGGCGCGGGTCGAACGGCACGGAGTTGCGGTTCACGGTGATGCCGACCTCGTGCAGGAGGTCCTCGGCCTGCTTGCCGTCGACCTCGGACTCGCGCAGGTCGACGAGCACCAGGTGCACGTCGGTGCCGCCGGTGAGGACGTCGATGCCGGCGGCCTTGGCGTCGGGCTGCGTGAGCCGGGCGGCGAGCGCCTGCGCACCGCGGATGGTGCGCTCCTGGCGGTCCTTGAACTCCGGGGTGCCGGCGAGGAGGAACGCGGTGGCCTTCGCCGCGATGACGTGCATCAGCGGGCCGCCCTGCTGGCCCGGGAACACAGCCGAGTTGAGCTTCTTGAACAGCGTCTCGTCGTTCGACAGGATGATGCCCGAGCGGGGACCGGCGAGCGTCTTGTGCACGGTCGACGACACGACGTGTGCGTGCGGGACGGGCGAGGGGTGCAGACCCGCGGCGACGAGACCGGCGAAGTGCGCCATGTCGACCCAGAGCTTCGCGCCGACCTCGTCGGCGATCTCGCGGAACTTGGCGAAGTCGAGCTGCCGGGGGTACGCCGACCAACCCGCGATGAGGACCTTCGGCTGGTGCTCGATCGCCTTGGCGCGGATGTCGTCGTAGTCGACCTCGAAGGTCTCGGGGTCGACGCCGTACGAGACCGCGTTGTAGATGCGGCCGGAGAAGTTGAGCTTCATGCCGTGGGTCAGGTGCCCGCCGTGTGCGAGCTCGAGGCCGAGGATGGTGTCCCCGGCGCTGGCGATGGCGTGCAGGACCGCGGCGTTCGCGGTGGCACCGGAGTGCGGCTGCACGTTCGCGTACGCGGCGCCGAACAGGGCCTTCGCACGGTCGATGGCGAGCTGCTCGGCGACGTCGACGTACTCGCAGCCGCCGTAGTAGCGCTTGCCGGGGTAGCCCTCGGCGTACTTGTTCGTGAGCACCGAGCCCTGGGACTCGAGGATCGCGCGCGGCACGAAGTTCTCGGACGCGATCATCTCGAGGAAGTCGCGCTGCCGGCCGAGCTCCTGCTGCAGGACGGCGGCGATCTCCGGGTCGACCTCGGAGAGGGGGGCGTTGAAGGACGACTGGGTCGCGGTGGGCGACAGGTCGGTGATGGACACGGGACTCCTCGTTGTCGTTCCGTCGCGCGCGTGCACGACGTGGTGGACGGTTGGGCGCGGCCCAGGCGTACGGCTGCGCTCCGTGTCAGGTGTCGCTCCCCGATGGTGACCCATCCAACGCCAGTCGCGACCCCCCGATCGTACCGAGCGGCCCGGTCCGTGTCACCCTTGTCCACATGAACCCGAGCAGCCTCGTCGTCGCATGAGCCTGGCGAGCCCCGACCTCGACGAGCGCACCGACCTGCGCGCCCGCCACGACGTCCCGTGGACGACCGTGGTGTGGGACGACCCGGTGAACCTCATGTCGTACGTCACCTACGTCTTCCAGACGTACTTCGGGTTCGGGCGCGACCGGGCCGACCGGCTGATGCGGCAGGTGCACGAGGACGGCCGGGCGGTCGTCGCGTCGGGTGCCCGCGAGGCGATGGAACGCCACGTCGAGGCGATGCACGGCTACGGCCTCCAGGCGACCGTCGAACGCGCACCGGGAGCGGACGCGTGATCCCGTTCGTCCGCCGCGCCGACGGCCTGCACCTCGGGATGTCCTCCGGCGAGCGCAGCGTCCTCGCGAGCCTCGTCGAGCAGCTGCAGCAGGTGCTCGAGGGCGACCTGGCCGCCGACCCGGTGTCGGCGCGGATGTTCCCCGAGGCCTACCCGGGTGACGCCGAGGCGAGCGCGGAGTTCGCGAAGTACACCCGCTCCGACCTGCTCGCACAGAAGACGACGAACGCGGGCACCGTGCACGCCTGGCTGACGGGTGCCCGCGACGGCGCCCTGACCGCCGAGGACGAGCAGGCCTGGCTGCGCGCCCTGACCGACCTGCGGCTGACGATCGCCGAGCGGCTCGGCATCGTGGACGCCGCCTCCGAGGAGGCGTCGTACACCGGTGACGCCGGTGTCGGCCTCCGTGACGTGTACGACTGGGTCGGGTACGTGCAGGAACACCTGGTCACCTCGCTCACCTCCCAGCGCTGACGGACGGACGGGAGGCGCGGCCCACCCCCGCCCCGTCGGTCACCCCGTCAGCTCCCCGCGGTGGACGGACGGGAGGCCCGCCCCGGCTCCGCCGCACCGGGTCACTCCATCAGCTCCCCGCGGTGGTCCGCCGCCCACTCCCGGAGGGATCGGGGCGCGGTGCCCGTGATCCGGGTCACGTCGTCGCTCATCACGTCGACGCCGTCGAGGCCGCGGCGGAGCACCCGGCCGAACTGCTGGCGCAGCCCCTCGGCCTGCCACGCGGGCACCCCGCCGGCCCGGACCACCGCGCGGTACACCCGGCTCGGCAGGTGCAGCGGGCGGACGCGTCGGCCGAGCCCGGCGGAGAGCTCACCGGCGATGCCCGCGGCGTCGAGCGCGCGCGGACCGGTGAGGACGGGTTCGGTGCCGTCGTGGTCGTCGCTCGTCAGCACTGCGGCCGCGGTCCGGGCGATGTCGACGGTGTCGATCCAGCC